>NZ_JBQVNP010000057.1:0-30001 GCF_052436255.1 Roseateles sp.
GCAGGTGCTCCTCCATGCGCTTGCCGAGGACGATGCGGTCCTTGTCGTAGTGCTTGAAGGCCAGGTCGGCCTGGCTGTCGGCGCCCTCGTAGCGGATGGGCGAGATGTGTTCGAAGTAGCTCATAGCTGAAAAGGTCTTAACGCCGCGCAGGCGCGGGTCCAGGTCACGAAAGCGCGCCAGGCGGGCATGGCGTTCGGGTTGGGAGAGATGTGCGGGGTGCGTTCGCCGGCCAGGTAGGGCAGGCAGAGGGGTGCGTTGACTGCGTTGTCATTTGACGAAAAGGCGGAGGGAAGACGCGGCGCGGCGGCGGTCACGCCGGTGGATGTGCCGCGGTCGATGCCAAGCTGCATCAGCTCACCGCTTCGGTTTCGGTCATGACCGCGCCGCTGTCGGCCAGCGGCAGCGCAGGGCGGGTCAGCCGATAGCGCGCCAACGCAGCGGCGCCGACGGCGACGGCATTGGCGCCGAACATCGACGTGCGCACGCTCGGCGGCGGCAGGCTGGCTGCAGCGGCGTAGTCCATCAGCGTGTCCAGTGCCGGCTTGAGGAAGGGCTCGCCCAGCTCGACGACCGAGCCGCCCAGCACGATGCTGGCAGGGTCGTAGGCGGCGGCCAGGTTCTGCAGCAGCACGCCCAGGTAGCGGCCGGCCGAGGTGACGGCCTTCAGCGTCTCGGCGTCTTCGTCGACGAGATGGGCGCGCACCTCGGCCAGCGAACGCAGCACCGTGCCGTCTGCGCTGCCGCCGAGCATGGCGCGCGTCGCGATCAGCGCTTCGGCGCAGCCGCGGCGACCGCAGGAGCAGCGCGGGCCATTGAGTTGCAGCACCATGTGGCCGACCTCGCCGGCAAAGCCGCGGCTGCCGGTCAGCAGCCGGTCGCCGACGATGACGCCGGCGCCCAGGCCCTGGTTGATGGAGACATACAGCAGCGGGTCGGTCGCCGGCGCAGGGTTGAACTCCATCTCGCCCAGGGCCGCCACATCGGCTTCGTTCTGGATGAAGAGGGGAGCGTCGGCGAGCGAAGTGTCTTTGAGCTTGTCGGTCAACAGCGCGCCCACCGGAACGTCACGCCAACCGAGGTTGGGCGCGAAGTGCAGCACGGCGCGCGCCTCGTTGACACCGCCCGGCAGCCCCACGCCGATGCCGAGGATCTGCTGGTTGGCATCCAGCTGCCTGCGCAGCTTCAGCAGCGCCGTGGCCAGGCTGCCGATGCAAGCCTTGGCCGTGCGGCTGGCGCCGTAGTTGGCGACGGTGCAGGCCTTCACTTCACCGGTCAACGAGGTCGCGACGACGCGCACGGACTCGATGCCGACCTCGGCACCCAGCAACAGCAGGCGGCCTGGGTCGATGAACAGCGGCGTGGGGCGGCGGCCCAGGTCGCCGGTCGCGACGACCTCGCGCTCGGCCAGCCAGCCCTCCAGGATCAGCTCGCGCACCAGCAGGCTGACGGTGGACTTGGTCAGCCCGATGGCGCCGGCCAAATCGGCGCGCGACAGCCCCGGGTGGGCACAGAGGTGCCTGACCAGCGCCATGCGATTGATGACCTTGAGCAGCTGTTGGCTGCCGGCGGCTTCGGCCTGCATTTGTCTCCTGACGGCGCCCATGCTTTGATGGGCTTGAGGCCATATTAGTTCGGCCATCGAACGAAGTAAATACGGTGAAAGCCCCTAGCGCATTGCGGCTCGACTCACCGAAGATCGCGCCGCCCGCCCGTCCCGCGGTGAGGCGCAAAAGAACCTTGGCCCTGAGACAGCCATGTCCAATCCCTTCATCCGCAAGATCGTCATCGTCGGCGGCGGCACCGCCGGCTGGATGGCGGCCGCGCCGCTGGCGCAGCGCTTTGCGGCGGCGGGGCCGGACCGCTGCGAGATCGTGCTTGTCGAATCACCCGACATCGGCAGCATCGGCGTCGGCGAGGCCACGCTGCCGCCCATACGCGCCTACAACCGCACGCTGGGCCTGGATGGCGCGGACTTCGTCAAGCGCACCCAGGGCAGCTTCAAGCTCGGCATCGAATTCCGCGACTGGGGCCGTGTCGGCCATCGCTTTTTCCACGGTTTCGGCGACTTCGGCCCGCCCATCGAGAACCGCGCGCCCTGGCAGCACTGGCTGCGCCTGCAGCGCGAGGTCGACCGGCTGCCTGGCTATGAGGACTGGTCGACATCCACCGTCATGGCCAAGGCCAACCGCTTCACGCCGCCCGAGGGTGGGGCACCCTCGGCGGCCAACGCCTATTCCTTCGCCTATCACTTCGACGCCGGCCTCTACGCCGCCTACCTGCGCGAATACGCGCTGCAGCGCGGCGCCCAGCGCATCGAGGGCCTGATCGTCGATGTCGAACTGCGGCCCGAAGATGGTTTCGTCGCCGCCGTCAGGTTGGCCGACGGGCGTCGCGTCGATGGCGATCTCTTCATCGACTGCTCGGGGTTTCGCGCGCTGCTGATCGGCGGCGCCATGCTGTCGCCCTATGAGGACTGGAGCGCGCTGCTTCCCTGCAACAGCGCCCAGGCCGTGCCGAGCGAGCGTGTCGATCCGCTGACGCCGTACACGACGTCCACGGCCAAAGCGGCCGGCTGGCAGTGGCGCATCCCGCTGCAGCACCGCACCGGCAATGGCCATGTCTATTGCAGCGGCTTCATCAGCGACGACGAGGCCGCCAGCACGCTGCTGGCCGGCCTGGACAGCCAGGCGCTGGACACGCCGCGCCAGCTGCGCTTCACGACCGGCCGCCGCAAGCAGGGCTGGGTCAAGAACGTCGTCGCCCTGGGCCTGGCCTCGGGCTTTCTGGAGCCTTTGGAGTCGACCAGCATCCAGTTCATCATGGACGGTGTCGGGCGCCTCATCCAGTTCTTCCCGGACAAGCGGTTCAAGCCGCACCTGGCGGCCGAGTTCAACCGCCTGATGGCCGTGCAGTACGAGTCTGTGCGCGACTTCATTGCGCTGCACTACAAGCTGACCGAGCGACGCGACTCCGAGCTGTGGCGCTACTGCGCGGCCATGCCCATCCCCGACACGCTGGCCCACCAGATCGAGCTCTTCCGCAGCACGGGCCGGGTGGCGATCTACGACCCCGAGGGCTTTGCCGAGCCGTCCTGGGTGTCGCTCTTGCTCGGCCTGGGCCTGCAGCCCGAGAGCTACGACCCCTTTGTCGACCACATCGACGCGCAGGCGCTGCTGCAGCACTTCGTGCGCCTGCGGCAGGCCATTCACCAGACCGTGGGCGGCATGCCGGACCACGGCGACTACATCGCCCGCCACGCCAAAGCGCCCGCACTGGCTTGAGATGGCTCAGTTTGGAGACAACAAGGAATGCTGACCCATGAAATTCACTGACGGACAGTGGATGCTCCAACCCGGCGTCGCCGCGCACTACGCGGCCGAGGCCTACGCGGTGGAAGCCCACGCAGACCGCCTCGTCGTGCTCGCCACGACCAGACCCATCAAGCACCGTGGCGACACGCTGCAGGGCCCGACCCTCACCGTGACGCTCAGCTCACCGCTGCCCGGCGTCATTCGCGTCAGCGTCGAGCACTACAGCGCTTCGAGCGCGGCGCGTCTGCACATCCCCATGTCCGGCGCGGGAAGGCCCCCGGTACAGATCGTCGACGGCGAAACCATGGCCACGCTGACCTCCGGCGCCATCTCGGTCGACGTCCGACGCGGCGACGGCTGGGGCCTGACCTTCCGCGAAGGCGAGCGCATCCTGACCAAGAGTGACTGGCGCGGCCTGGGCTACATCCAGCACACCGGCAAGGACGGCATCACCCGCCCCCACGTCCACGACCAGCTCACGCTGGCCGTCGGAGAAAACGTCTATGGCCTGGGCGAGCGCTTCACGCCCTGGGTCAAGAACGGCCAGAGCGTCGAAAACACCAACAAGGACGGCGGCACCGCCTGCGAGCAGGCCTACAAGAGCGTGCCGTTCTACCTGACCAACCGCGGCTACGGCGTGCTCGTCAACGAGGCCGGCCCGGTGTCCTTCGAGGTCGGCTCGGAGAAAGTCGCCCGCGTGCAGTTCAGCCGCGAGGGCGAGAGCCTCGACTACTGCGTCATCGCCGGCCCCGATCCCAAGGCCGTCCTGGCCCGGCTGACAGCGCTGACAGGCCGCGCCCCGCTGCCGCCGGCCTGGAGCTTCGGCTTGTGGATGACGACCTCGTTCACGACGCAGTATGACGAGGCCACGGCCACCCACTTCATCGATGAGATGGCATGCCGCGACCTGCCGCTGGCCGTCTTCCACTTCGACTGCTTCTGGATGCGCGAGTTCCAGTGGTGCGACTTCGCCTGGGACCCGCGCGGCTTCCCCGAGCCCGAGGCCATGCTGGAACGCCTGCATGCCAAGGGCCTGAAGATCAGCCTCTGGATCAACCCCTACGTGGCACAGAAATCGCCGCTCTTCGCTGAGGGCGTCGAGCGCGGCTACTTCATCAAGCGGACGAACGGGCTCACGTTCCAAACGGATCAGTGGCAGCCCGGCATGGCCATCGTCGACTTCACGAACCCGGCCGCCAAGACCTGGTACCAAAGCCATCTGCGCCGCCTGATCACACAAGGCGCCGACTGCTTCAAGACCGACTTCGGCGAGCGCATCCCGAGCGAGGGTGTGAGCTACTTCGATGGCTCCGACCCCGTCGAGATGCACAACCTCTATGCGCTGCACTACAACCAGGCCGTCTTCGAGCTGCTGCAGGAGGTGCAGGGCAAGGACGCCGTCGTCTTCGCTCGCTCCACCTATGCGTCGGGCCAACGCTTCCCAGTGCACTGGGGCGGCGACTGCTGGAGCACCTTCGAGTCCATGGCCGAGAGCCTCAGAGGCGGCCTCTCGCTCACGTCCTGCGGCTTCGCCTTCTGGAGCCACGATATCGGCGGCTTCGAAGGCAACCCGCCGCCGGCCGTCTACAAGCGCTGGATCCAGTTCGGCCTGATGTCCTCGCACAGCCGCCTGCATGGCAGCAGCAGCTACCGGGTGCCATGGCTGGTGGACGAAGAGAGCTGCGACGTGCTGCGCGTCTTCACGCGGCTCAAGCATCGACTCATGCCCTATCTCTACGCCAAGGCCCACGAGGCGACGACGACGGGCGTGCCGCTGATGCGCGCGATGCTCATCGAGCATCCGCACGACCCGGCCTGCGCGCCGCTGGACCGGCAATACCAGCTTGGCGAAAGCCTGCTCGTCGCGCCCGTGTTCACGGCGAACGGCGAGGTGGACTTCTATCTTCCCGAGGGGCGGTGGACCCACCTGCTCAGCGGCGAGAAGAAGCAGGGTGGACGCTGGCACAAGGAGACGCACGGCTTCCTATCCATGCCGCTCTACGCCGCCCCGGGCAGCGTCATCCCCTGGGGCGCCGAGACCGAGAAGCCCGACTACGACTACGCCCGTGGCACGGTGCTGCGCGTGTTCGAGCTGGCCGACGGCGCCAGCGCGGCCTTCGCGGTCGTGGGCGTGGACGGCGGCGTCGCAGCCCGCGGCACGGTCGGCCGCAGCGGCGGGCAATATACGGCCAGCGTCACCGAAGGCGCGCTGCGCGATTGGGGCCTGGACGTGGACGGCCAGCGCAGCCCGGTGTTGGGCCAAGGGCATGAACTGCGCTGGAGCGCCTGAAACCGGGCTGGGTTGCCGGACCCATCCTGGTTCGGCAACCCCGCCTCTCTGAGGACCGACCCCAATATGAATAGCTGACAACGTTGTCATAATTTTCTGCCATGAAGTTATCAACCTCTGTATCGACCGCCGTGCTGGCCCTGGCTGGTGCTTTCAGCTTCGCGAATACCGCTCACGCGCAAGGGGCTGCCATCAACCAGGTGGGCTACCTGCCGGGCGGGGCCAAATGGGTGGTGCTGCCGGCCAGCGCTGGCGACGAGTTCCGGCTTGTGCGCATCGGCAGCGACGACGTCGTGCTGCGCGGTCGCCTGGGCCCGGCCCAGACCTGGGCGCCTGCTGGACAGTCGGTGCGCCTGGCCGACTTCTCCGCGCTGACTACAGCCGGGGAATACGAGCTGCGCGTCGACAACCTGCCGGCGTCGCCACGCATCCGCATCGCCCCCGATGCCTATGCCGCATTGACAGCCGCCAGCCTCAAGGCCTTCTATTTCAACCGCGCCAGCACCGCCCTGGAGCCACGCCACGCCGGCCGCTGGGCGCGGCCGGCCGGCCACCCCGACACCGACGTGCTCGTCCACGCCTCCGCCGCCAGCGACAAGCGGCCCGAAGGCACGCGCATCTCCGCACCCAAGGGCTGGTACGACGCCGGCGACTACAACAAGTACATCGTCAACTCCGGCATCACCGTCTACACGCTGCTGGCCGCCTGGGAGCAGTTCCCGGCGCTGTTCAAGGCGCAGAAGCTCGACATCCCCGAAAGCAACAACGACCTTCCCGACGTGCTCGACGAGGTGCTGTGGAACCTCGACTGGATGCTCGCCATGCAGGACCCCGCCGATGGCGGCGTCTATCACAAGCTCACCAACAAGACCTTCGACGGCAGCCAGATGCCGCACCAGACCAAGGGCGAGCGCTATGTGGTCGCCAAGGGCACGGCCGCGGCGCTGGACTTCGCCGCCGTGATGGCCCATGCGAGCCGTATCTACAAGCCCTTCGAGGCGCAGCGGCCGGGGCTGTCGGCCCGCATGCGTGAGGCGGCCATCGCTGCGTGGAAATGGGCGCGCGCGAACCCGAAGGTCGTCTACAAGAACCCGCCCGACGTGCGCACCGGTGAGTACGGCGACACCCAGCTCGAAGACGAGTTCGCCTGGGCCGCCGCCGAGCTCTACCTGACCACCGGCGACGCTGCCTACCGCGACGCGCTGAAGCTGCAGTCGCAACCCATCCGCGTGCCCAGCTGGGGCGATGTCGCCGGCCTGGGCTGGATGAGTTTGGCCCAGCACCGCGACAAGCTGGCCCCGGCCGATGCCGACCTCGTCACGCGGCGCGTGCGCGGCCTCGGCGACGAACTTGCCGCATCCTGGAAGGCGTCGGCCTACCGGCTGACCATGGAGAGCGCGACGGACTTCGTCTGGGGCAGCAACTCCCAGGCCTTGAACCAGGCGCTGATGCTGATCCAGGCTTACCGCCTCAGCAACGACCGCGCCCAGCTCGACGCCGCTCAGTCGGTGCTGGACTACGTGCTGGGCCGCAACCCGCTCGGCATGAGCTATGTGACCGGTTTCGGCGTGCGCAGCCCCATGCGCCCGCACCACCGCCCGTCCGAGGCCGACGGCATTGACCCCCCCGTGCCGGGCTTCATCGTCGGCGGCCCCAACCCCGGTCAGCAGGACCAGAAGAACTGCCCGCGCTACCCGTCGTCACTGCCGGCGCTGTCGTACATCGACCACGACTGCAGCTATGCGGCCAACGAGGTCGCCATCAACTGGAACGCGCCGCTGGTCTACGTGGCGGCCGCCGTGCAGGCGCTGACGCCACCGCCGCGCTGACGAAATGAGGCCCCGCGTCCAAGGCTTGCCTTGGCTGGGACCGCACTGCGGCCACCGGCCGCAGCGCTTCGCCGTGGCGGCCCGGCTCGGGAGCGGCCCGGCGCTCGGCCCGGAACACACAAGTAATACGGAGACCCCATGACCTCGTCCACCCGCCATCCGCTCGTCTGGGTGCCCTCGCTCTACCTGGCCATGGGTCTGCCCAATGTGATGGTCGGCGTGGTCGCGGCCATCATCTACAAGAACCTCGGCGTCTCCAACGAAGACATCGCCCTCTACACCTCGCAGATGTACCTGCCCTGGGTGCTCAAGCCGCTTTGGGCGCCACTGCTGGAGGCCTACCGCAGCAAGCGCTTCTGGGTCATCAGCATGGAGTTCACGATGGCCGCCGGCCTCGCCCTCGTGGCGCTGTGCCTGCCGCTGGAGAGCTTCTTCAGGCTGTCGCTGGCCTTCTTCTGGCTCGTCGGCTTCGCGTCCGCCACGCAGGACACCTGCGCCGACGGCGTCTTCATGACAACCGTCACCAAAACCGACCAGGCCCGCTACGCCGGCCTGCAGGGCATGTGCTGGAACATGGGTGCCGTCATCGGCTCGGGCCTGTTCGTGTCGCTGACCGGCTATCTGCACAACCAGGTTGGCATGAGCTGGGTGCAGTGCTGGGTCATCGTCGTGTCGCTGGCTGCCGGCGCCATGGCGCTGTTCGGCCTGTGGCACTGGCGCGTGCTGCCGCCCGGTGCGCCGTCCACGCTGAAGGGCCAGGGCCTGGCGGTGGGCATGACCGGCATGCGCGAGGCCTGGGTCACCTTCTTCAAGAAGCCACAGATCTGGATGATGCTGGCCGTCATCTTCTTCTACCGTTTTGCTGAAGGCTTCATCGAAAAGTTCGGTCCGCTGTTCCTGCTCGACTCGGTGGACGCCGGCGGCCTGGGCCTGGGCAACGAGGCGCTGGGCCACATCAACGGCACAGTGGGCACGCTGGCCTTCATCGCGGGTGCCTTCCTGGGGGGCTTCCTCGTCGCCAGGCGGACGCTGCCGCGCAGCTTCTTCACGCTGGCCCTGGTGCTCAACATCCCGCACCTGACCTACTTCTACCTCGCGCAGTCGATGCCGACCGACGCCTTCACCATCGGCGCCATCGTGGCCATCGAGAAGTTCGGCTTCGGCATGGGCTCGGTGGGCCACATGCTTTACATGATGCAGCAGATCGCCCCAGGCCCATTCCGCATGGCCCACTACGCGATGGCCACCGGCGTCATGGCGTTGACGAAGTGGAGCACGGGGACAGTCAGCGGCTTCATGTGGAACCTTGTGGACCACAACTACATCAGCTTCTTCGGCTGGGTGCTGATCTTCTCCATCCCGCCGGTCATCCTGGCCTGGCTGGCGCCCTTCCCGCATGACCACGAGGAAGCCGAAGAATTCAGCGGCAAAGCGGCGCCGGCCGGTGGGCACTGATGGGGCTGCTGATGAGCCTGGCCTTGGCTGCTGCCGTCAACTGCGGGCCCGACTCGCTCGGCACGTCGCGCACCTTGACGCTCAGGCGCGAAGGCGCCGCGTGGGGTGCTGCGCAGCATGCTGCCCTGCCCATGCTGGCGCCCAAGGAGGTCGTGCTGACTTTCGACGACGGCCCGCGGCCCGAGTCGACGCCGCTGGTGTTGAAGGCCCTGGCCGATCATTGCGTGCAGGCCAGCTTCTACATGAACGGCGAGCCGCTCAAGCAGCACGCTGGGCTGGCCCGCCAGGTGCGCGATGCGGGCCATACGGTGGGCATGCACGGCTACCGGCACGAGCATTTCCCGCAGCTGCCGGCTGCTGCGCAGCTGGCAGACCTGGACGCGATGGTGGCCGTTCACCGCGCGGTGCTGGGCGAGGAGCCGGCGGCCTACCGCTTTCCCTTTCTGGAGCAAACACCCACGCTGCTGAAGGCACTGGCCGACCGCGCCATCACCGTCATGTCCATTGACGCCAGCGCCGAGGACTGGCTGCCCGAGCAGACGCCGCAGATGCTGGCCGACAGGCTGCTGGGCCAGCTGGCCAAGAGCGGCGGCGGCATCGTGCTGCTGCACGACGCGCAGGACCAAACCGCCAGGGCGCTGCCCTTGTTGCTGCGGGCGCTCAAGACCGAGGGCTACCGCGTCGTGCACCTGCGCTGGCAGTAGCCGGCGCACCGACGCAATCACTGAAGGCCACCTGCTGAGTGGTGGCGTGAGATCGAGCACGCGATTCCGTCGTCTTGGTTGCTGGCTTGATCCCCGGCTGCCCGGTCGCCGAGCAAGGGACGGCGACAGCCGTGCTCGGCGATGTTCTTCAAGAACACAGAGAGGCGAGCTGCAGCCAGGCAGCGAGATTCTCAGGCGCCAGCCAGGCGGGCAAGATCAGGGCGCCGGCCGCCAGCAACAGCAGGGCCGGCAAGCAGCGGCGCCAGAACCCGGCGGCACGCTGCTTCATGCCGGCATCCTGTTCAGAGCAGGGCGCGCAATCTGGCGATCGTTGATGGGCCAGTGAAGCGCTGCGGCAAGCAGTCCCAGCGCCACCGCGCAGCACCAGATCAGGTTGTAGGACTGGGTCTGCTCGAACAGATAGCTGCCCATCCAGACGCCAAGGAACGATCCCAGCTGGTGGCCGAAGAAGACGAAACCGAAGAGCGTGCTGATGAAGCGCAGGCCGAAGACCTGCGAGACCAGGCCGTTGGTCAGCGGCGCCGTGCCCAGCCAGAGAAAGCCCATCACGGCGGCAAACAGATACAGGCTGACGGGGCTCAGCGGCAGCAGCACGAACAACGCCATCGCCACCGCGCGCAGCAGGTAGATGCCGGCCAGCAGGTACTTCCTGCGATGGCGCGCGCCGAGCAGGCCGAAGGCATAGGTGCCCAGCACGTTCGCCAGCGCAATGAGCGCCAAGGCGGTGACGGCATGGGCTGGCGCCATGCCCTTGTCGAGCAGATAGGCCGGCAGATGCGTGGCGATGAAGGCGAGCTGGAATCCACAGGCCACGAAACCCAGGTTGAGCAGCCAGAAGCCCGAATGGCTGAAGGCCTCCTTCAGCGCGGCGGACAGGGGCTGCTCAGCCTCGGCGGCCAGCGCAACCGCGCCCTCACTGCGTAGCGGGAAGGCGAGTGGCACCACGATCAGCATGGCAATGGCCAAGGCGATCAAGGCGCCGGGCCAACTCCAAGCGCCGAGGAGTTGCTGCGCGACCGGCACCAGGGCGAACTGCACGAGCCCGCCGATGGCACCAGACAGGCCAAGGGCCCAGCTGCGCCGCTCGGGCGCCACCAGCCGGCTGAGGGCGCCGTAGACCGCGCCGAAGGTCGTGCCGGACAGGCCGATGCCGATGCACAGGCCGGCGGCCCAGACAAAGCCTGCCGGCGTGTCCGCATGCACCATGAGGAACAGACCCACGGCGTAGAACAGCAGGCCAGCGGCGATCACCTTGGCGGAGCCGAAGCGGTCGGCCACCATGCCGGTAAAGGGCTGGGCGATGCCCCAGCACAGGTTCTGGGCCGCCATGGCGAAGCCGAAGGTCTCGCGCGACCAGCCCCGGTCCAGGCTCACGGGCAACAGGAACAGGCCCTGCACATGGCGCACGCCCAGGGCCAGGCCCATGACGATGCCGCCGGCCAGGACCAGCACCCACGCCTGCTGCCACCAAGGGGCAGGCAAAAGTGTCGATCGCGAGGGCGAAGAATGGGTTTGCACAGGGCCTCTCCTTGCGGCCATTACAGAATCTCCGTGCCCATGCTTCAATCGATCTTCTCGTCGCACCACATGCGCTGCAGGAATGTCACTGCCCCTCGTTCGTCTGTCCTTCCTGGATCTGATCCGCGGTTTTGTCGCCGTCGGTCGGCGCATGAGCATCACGCTCGCGTCGCAGGACCTTTGCCTCACGCAGTCGGCGGTCAGCCGCCAGATCAACGCGCTGGAGGAGCAGCTGGGCGTCAAGCTGCTGGTGCGCGGCTATCGCTCCATCACCTTCACGCCCGAGGGCGAGCGCTTGTTCCGAAGCGCCGATGGCGCCGTGCAGCAGTTGCAGGACGTGGTGGGCGAGATCCACAAGACCGGCGTGCTCAAGCCGGTCATGTTGAGCGCGACCATCGGCGTCACCGGCTTGTGGCTGCTGCCGCGGCTGAGCCGCTTCCAGAAACGCCATCCCGGCGTGGACCTGCGGGTCTCGGCAAACAACCGGGTGGCCGATCTGCGCGCGGAAGGCATCGACCTGGCCGTCCGCTACACCACCGCGGCCTTGGCGCCCGAGCGGGCCGTCCGCCTGTTCGGCGAGTCTGTCGCGCCGGTTGCGCATCCCTCCCTGGGCCTCAAGTCGCTGCGCTCGGCTCAGGCCCTGGCCAAGCTGTCGCTGCTCGAGTTCGACAACCCCATGCATCCCTGGCTGCAATGGGGCGACTGGCTCAGCGCGCGGGGCTGGGCCGACGTGAAGCACCGAGGCGTGCTTCATTTCAATCAATACGATCAGGTGATCCAGGCAGCCCTCGATGCCCAGGGCGTGGCGCTGGGGCGGCTGGAGCTGATCCAGCCCCTGCTGGACGCGGGCCGGCTGGTGTTGCTGGCGCCGCCCAAGCAGGGCGTCGCGACGGCGCACGCCTATTGGCTCATCGTCGCCAGCGAGCACCCGCGGGCGGATGTGCGCCGTGTGGCGGAGTGGATCATGAGCGAGGCGCAGAGCTCCCGCGAGCTTGCCGGGGCCGGCGCCGCGTAGGTGCTGGGGGCCCTGCTGGAGCAACTCAGCGCTGTGTGCAGCGAAGCAGGGCATCGTCCAGGCGGTCGTTGCCCCAGAACATCTCGTCGCCGACGAAGAACATGGGCGCGCCGAACACCCCGCGGTTCGCCGCAGTCTCGGTTTGCTGGCGCAGCCGCAGCTTGTTCGCCTCGGACGCGGCCTCATCGAGGATCGCCTGGGCCGGCAGGCCGAGCTGTGTGAGCACCTGCGCCAGCACCTCGCGCGAATCGATCTCGCCGTCCTCCACGAAGTTGAGCGACATGAGCCGCCGGCAATAGGCGCCCATCCAGTCTTGCTCGGCACCGAGCAGCGCGACGCGCAGCGGCAGCAGCGAGGCGCGCGGGAACGTCGAGGGCCGCGTCCACGGCAGGCGGTACTTCTCGCACTCTCGCGCCATGTCCTGCCAGACATAGTCGCCCTTGGCCTTTTGCAGCACGAAAGGCGAGTTGCTCCAGCCCAGGCTGTGAAAGATGGGGCCCAGCAGGAAGGGCCGCCAGCGCAGGTCCACGCTCAGCCGGGCAGCTGCGGCCTCGATGCGCATCACGCTCAGATAGCTGTAGTTGCTTGCGAAATCGAACCAGAACTCGATGGCCTTGGGCTTGGACATCTTGTTCATCGGTCTTCGCTCTCGTAGACGACCAGGCAGCGCAACTCGATGCTCTCGCGAAGCGGGGCGTCCGGCGCAATCTCGGGCAGATCGAAGGCCGTGTGCAAGGTGAAGCGGGCCACGCCACTGAGCTGGGAGTCGTACTGCTTGAACACCAGCGCCTCGTGGCGGTCCATCTCCGGGAAGTAGGACCAGCGATGCCGCTGTGAATGCGTCGCGACATAGATTTCCCCGGAACGACGGGGGTAGCGAACCTCGCTCTCGACGAGGTCCGCCGCGCTGACCGTGCGGGCATCGCAGACGGCGAGGGGCGTGTCCAGCACCGGCCCCTTGATGGAGCGCCAGATGTTGACGATGCCGTAGCGCCTGACGCGGGCGGCCGCTTGCGCATCCTCGATGACCAGGGTCAGCCGCCTGCGACCCGAGGCTTCCGTGTAGTCGTTGTGAATGCGGCCGTTGGCAGCGGCCATGGCGGTGCTTGAGCTGCGGCCGAAGCTCAAGGCACCGCGCCCCGCTTCACGCCGACGGACCAGGTGATCGAAGACATGGGCCTGCCGTGCCCCGGTGGCGGCAAGCGCCAGTTCGGCGGCCTCGCGGTAGTAGATCGTCTTGACCGCCGCCTGATCGAGAAAGTCCGTGACCGTGGTCGGCGCATCCCACAGTGCGAAGCCTTCACGTTCAAGGCAAGGTCTCTCGCGGGCCTGGCGGGCATCGGCGATGAGCGTCGGGTGCAGGTCGTAGCGGCAGTTCTCCCAGGGGGTGCCTGGCGGGGGCTCGCAGGCATAGCTGTAGGGGCGCTCGGTGGTGGGCTTCAGGTAGTTCAGACCCGCCCGGATATGCGGCCTGGCAAGTTGCGATGTCATAGAAGTTCCGGCTTTTGCACACGACCCCATTGAACTCAGCCGAGACGCCGACCTCAATCAACTTCCTGGTTCCTCCGCATGCGCCGCCGGAATGTCGTTCGGCAGGGAACTCGTTTGATGAGAGGCGCCGAGAGCGCTTCAATGACCCGTCAGTTTCATGAGGTGGTGCCAGCATGATGTGGATGAGGAAGCCCCGGAGCCCCACGGTCGTGGACGTCGAGTTCGCGAAGCCCTACCTCATCACCACGCCGGCAGCGGTGTGGGTCATGTGCCTGAGCGGTAGGGCCTGGTTGACGCGCGACGGCTGCCGTGCGGATCTGGTTCTTTCGCCCGGCGATATGACAAAGGTCTCAAGGGCCGACGTTGCCCTCGTCACTGGCATGCCGTGCTGCAGGCTGGGAATAGGCGAGAAGCGCGAACAACTGACCGAGTTGCAAGGCCTCTCAATGGACGTGACGTCGGACCGAGCGACTTCAGCCGGGTTCTCCGGGCCCGGTATTCATCGCCAACTGCTTGACGTATGAACTATTGATTTCTAAAGTGATGCGCAAGGAAGGTTTCATTCCATGCGTATCACCTGCATCGGCGGCGGCCCCGCCGGCCTGTACTTCGCCCTGCTGATGAAGAAGGCCGATCCGGCCCACCAGGTCCGGGTGCTGGAGCGCAATCGCGCGGGCGATACCTTCGGCTGGGGCGTCGTGCTGTCCGACCAGACCGTCGACGCCTTGCGCGAGGCCGACCCCGAGACCGCCGCGCAGATCGCCGAGGCCTTCAACCACTGGGACGACATCGCCGTCCACATCGCCGGCCGCAGCATCGTTTCGGGAGGCCATGGCTTCTGCGGCATCGGGCGCATGAAGCTGTTGAACATCCTGCAGACCCGCTGTGAAGCGCTGGGCGTGGAGCTGGTCTATGAGGCCGATGTGCCGGACGACACGGGCATGGCCGCCGACCTCATCATCGCGGCCGACGGCCTGAACAGCCGCATCCGCCAGAAATACGCCGCCACCTACCAGCCCGACATCGACCTGCGCGCCTGCCGCTTCGTGTGGCTGGGCACCACCCAGCTGTTCGGCGCCTTCACCTTCGACTTCCAGCAAACCCAGTGGGGCTGGTTCCAGGCCCACGCCTATCGCTTCGACGCCACGCACTCGACCTTCATCGTCGAGGCGCCCGAGGACGTCTGGCGTGCCGCCGGGTTGGAGGACATGAGCAAGGAGGAGGGCATCGCCTTTTGCGAGAAGCTGTTTGCGAAGGTGCTGGATGGGCACCCGCTGATCTCCAACGCCAGCCACCTGCGCGGGTCGGCGTCCTGGATCCGCTTCCCGCGTGTCGTCTGCAAAACCTGGGTGCATCACAACGACCGCGGCACCCCTGTCGTGCTGATGGGCGACGCGGCCCACACGGCCCACTTCTCCATCGGCTCCGGCACCAAGCTCGCGCTGGAGGACGCCATCGACCTGGCGCGCGACATCCAGGCGCATGGCGATCTGCCCACAGCGCTCGCCACCTACCAGGCCACCCGCAGCATCGAGGTGCTGCGCATCCAGAACGCGGCGCGCAACTCCACCGAATGGTTCGAAAGCGTCGAGCGCCACGCGCTCCTGGCGCCCGAGCAGTTCGCCTATTCGCTGCTGACGCGCTCACAGCGCATCTCGCACGAGAACCTGCGCCTGCGCGACGCGCGCTATGTCGGCGAATTCGAGCGCTGGCTGGCGGGCCGCAGCGGTGTCGATGCCCAGGTGCCGCCGATGTTCACGCCCTTCAAGCTGCGCGGCCTCACGCTGAAGAACCGCGTCGTCGTCTCGCCGATGGCGCAGTACAGCTGCGTGGACGGCATGCCCGGCGACTACCACCTGGCCCATCTCGGTGCACGGGCGCTCGGCGGCGCCGGCCTCGTCTTTGCCGAGATGACCTGCGTGTCGCCCGATGCCCGCATCACGCCCGCCTGCCCCGGCCTGTGGAGCGACGCGCAGGGCGCCGCCTGGCGGCGCATCGTCGAGCATGTGCATGCCAGCAGCAGCGCGAAGATCGCCATGCAGCTCGGCCATGCCGGCCCCAAGGGCTCGACGCGCGCGCCGTGGGACGGCGAGGACTTGCCGCTGGCCGGCGGCAACTGGCCGCTGCTCTCGGCATCGCCCCTGCAGTACCTGGACGGCGTCAGCCAGGTCCCGCGTGCCATGACGCGCGCCGACATGGACCGCGTGCGCGAGGACTTCGTCGCCGCAGCCCGCCGAGCAGCCGATGCAGGCTTTGATTGGCTGGAGCTGCACTGCGCCCACGGCTATCTGCTGTCGGCCTGCATCTCGCCGCTGACCAACCACCGCGACGACGACTACGGCGGGCCGCTGGAGAACCGGCTGCGCTACCCGCTGGAGGTCTTCACCGCAATGCGCGAAGTCTGGCCGCTGGACCGGCCGATGTCCGTGCGCATCTCGGCCCACGACTGGGTGCCGGGCGGCACGACACCGGAAGACGCCGTTGTCATCGCCGCAGCGTTCAAGCAGGCCGGCGCCGACCTCATCGACGTCTCCTCCGGCCAGGTCAGCAAGGCGCAGAGGCCCGTCTACGGCCGCATGTTCCAGACGCCGTTTGCGGAAAGCATCCGCAACCGGGTTGGCATCGCGACCATGGCGGTTGGCGCCATCTCCGAGGCCGACCACGTCAACAGCATCATTGCCTCGGGCCGCGCCGACCTCTGCGCCATCGCACGGCCGCACCTGGCCAACCCCGCCTGGACGTTGACCGAGGCGGCGCGCATTGGCTATGCCGGCCCCATCGGGCTGGAGTGGCCCCGGCAATACCTCTCGGGCAAGACCCAGCTGGAACGTGAGTTAGAGCGCCAGCGCTCGGCAGGCGTGGCGGCGGCCGAGCAGGCGAACAAGGCGTTGGGCGTATGAAGCAGGCGGTCGTCACGGGTGGTGGAAGTGGCATCGGTGCTGCCGTGGCCAAGCGCTTGCTGGCGGATGGCTGGCGCGTGACGCTGATGGGGCGCAGCCACGAGCGCCTGGCTTCCCAGCAGGCCGCGCTGGGCGAAGTGGCCATCCAGGTCTGCGATGTGTCCGACGAAGCCAGCGTCACCGCCGCCTTCGCAGCGGTGGGCGACGTGGATCTCCTCGTCAACAACGCCGGCCAGGTCGAGACCGCGCCGCTGCACAAGACCTCGCTGGAACTCTGGCAGCGCTTGCTCAACGTCAACCTCACCGGCACCTTCCTCTGCAGCCGCGCGGTGCTGCCCGGCATGCTCACGCGCAGGCAGGGCCGCATCGTCAACGTGGCCAGCACGGCGGCGCTGAAGGGCTATGCCTACGTGGCCGCCTACTGCGCCGCCAAGCACGGCGTGCTGGGCCTGACCCGCGCGATGGCTTTGGAAGTGGCCGCCAAGGGCGTGACGGTCAATGCGGTCTGCCCCGGCTATACCGAGACGGACATCGTCGCGAGCGCCATCGACACCATCGTCGCCAAGACCGGTCGCACGCCGCAAGAAGCGCGCGCCGAGCTGGCCAAGACCAACCCTCAGGGCCGGTTGATCCAGCCCGAAGAGGTGGCCGACGCCATTGCCTGGCTCGTCGCCAGCGCCGGCATCAACGGCCAGGCCATTGCCGTTTGCGGCGGGGAGACGATGTGAGCGAAATGGACCTCGAAACCCGCCTGTCGGACGACGACCACCAGGCCTTGAAGCTCTGGCTGCGGCTGCTGTCGTGTACCACCCGCGTGGAAGACCAGGTCCGCCAGCGGCTGCGCGCCGAGTTCGGCACCACGCTGCCGCGCTTCGACCTGCTGGCCCAGCTGGAGCGCCACCCGGACGGCCTGACGATGCGCGAGCTGTCCAAGCGCCTGATGGTGACGGGCGGCAACGTCACCGGCATCACCGACCAGCTCGAAGCCGAGGGCCTGGTGCTGCGAGAGACGCGCGCCGACGACCGCCGCAGCTTCATCGTCAGGCTCACGCCGCAGGGCCGCCGCCAGTTCAAGCGCATGGCCGCCACCCACGAGGGCTGGATCGTCGAGCTGTTCGCGGGCTGGACGCCGGCGCAGAAGACCCAGGTCCAGGACCTACTCGCGACACTCAAGACGCATCTTGCGCAAAGGGATTCCCAATGACCCCGCACCTGACCTCCGGCAACAACCAGAGCCTGGCCGGCTACGCGCCCCAACACTTTGTCTGGCAGCAGCAGGGCGCGGTGGGCCTGATCACGCTGAACCGCCCCGAGCGCAAGAACCCGCTGACCTTCGAGTCCTATGCCGAGCTGCGCGACCTGTTCCGCCGCCTGAGCTATGTCGACGACGTGCGCGCCATCGTCGTGCAAGGCGCCGGCGGCAACTTCTGCTCCGGCGGCGACGTGCACGAGATCATCGGCCCGCTGACCGGCATGAGCATGCCCGACCTGCTGGCCTTCACGCGGATGACGGGCGATCTGGTGAAAGCCATGCGTGCCTGCCCGCAGCCCATCGTCGCCGCCATCGACGGCGTCTGCGCGGGTGCCGGCGCCATCATGGCGATGGCCTCCGACCTGCGCGTGGGCACGTCGCGCAGCAAGACGGCCTTCCTGTTCACCCGCGTGGGCCTGGCGGGCTGCGACATGGGCGCCTGCGCGATGCTGCCGCGCATCGTCGGCCAGGGCCGGGCGTCGGACCTGCTCTACAGCGGCCGCAGCCTGGGTGGCGAGGAGGGCCTGGCCTGGGGCTTCCTGAATCGGCTGGTGGAGCCCGACGCGTTGCTGAATGAGGCCACGAAATGGGCGGGCGAGATCGCTGCCGGCCCGAGCTTTGGCCATGCGATGACCAAGCGCATGCTGCATCAGGAATGGGCCATGGGCGTGGACGAGGCCATCGAATCCGAGGCGCAGGCGCAGGCGATTTGCATGATGACGAACGACTTCCATCGCGCGTATGAGGCCTTCGTCGCGAAGCAGAAGCCCGTCTTCCAAGGCGACTGACGTGGATTTCAAAGGCAACCACAGAGGCACGGAGACACAGAGGAAATGCATGAGGTCTGTCCCTCCGTGCCTCCGTGCCTCAGTGGTTGCATTTCCGTAACTGTGTCATGCGTCGGCAGTGCCGCGAATGCGCAATGGATAGCTGATATGGAACACCTCGACTGGCCATTCTTCGACGCCAAGCACCGCGAGCTGGCGCGCGCACTGGACGCCTGGTGCGGCGAACACCTGCAGCATGTCGACCATGACGTCGACATCGATGCGCAATGCCGCACGCTCGTCGCTCAGCTCGGCACCGCCGGCTGGCTGAACCATGCGGTGGCCGGTGAGGGGCAAGCCATCGACACCCGCGCCATCTGCCTGATCCGCGAGACGCTGGCCAGGCACGACGGGCTGGCCGACTTCGCCTTCGCCATGCAGGGCCTGGGCTCGGGGGCCATCTCGCTGCAGGGCACGGCCGAGCAGCGCGAGCGTTATCTGCCGCGCGTGGCCAGGGGCGAGGCGCTGGCGGCGTTTGCGCTGTCCGAGCCCGAGGCCGGCTCGGACGTCGCCGCCATGCAATGCAGCGCCACCGAGGACGGTGACAGCTATCTGCTGAACGGCGAGAAGACCTGGATCTCAAACGGCGGCATCGCCGACTTCTACGTGCTGTTCGCGCGCAGCGGCGAAGCACCCGGCTCGCGCGGCATCTCGGCCTTCATCGTCGACGCCGATCTGCCGGGCTTAGAGATCGCCGAGCGCATCGCCGTCATTGCGCCGCACCCGCTGGCGCGCCTGCGCTTCACGAACTGCCGCGTCGCCAAGTCGCAAATGCTCGGCGCCCCGGGAGAGGGTTTCAAGCTGGCCATGCGCACGCTGGATGTGTTCCGCACCTCGGTTGCCGCTGCGGCGCTGGGCTTTGCCCGCCGCGCGCTGCAAGAAGGTTTGAACCAGGCCAAGTCGCGCCCCATGTTCGGCGCGCGGCTGGCGGACCTGCCGCTGACGCAGGCCAAGCTGGCCGACATGGCCTGCACGGTGGACTCGTCCGCCCTGATGGTCTACCGCGCCGCCTGGTTGAGGGATCAAGGCAAGACCATCACCAAGGAAGCCGCCATGGCCAAGCTGATGGCGACCGAGGGCGCCCAGCAGGTGATTGATGCGGCCGTGCAGCTCTTCGGCGGGCGCGGCGTGCGGCGCGGCGAGATCGTCGAGTCGCTGTACCGGGAGATCCGCGCGCTGCGCATCTACGAGGGCGCCAGCGAAGTGCAGCAACTCATCATCGGCAGGGAGCTGCTGAAGTGAAATTCAAAGGCAACCACAGAGGCGCAGAGGCACAGAGGACTGCACAGAGGTCTTTTCTTTTTTTCTCATCTCTGTGTCTCTGCGCCTCTGTGGTTGCATTTCTGGACCCGTTTGCTCATTGGCCGTTCAAGGAGGCCTGATGCACCCCACCGCCCATGTCGACACATTCGCGCGGGACCACCTCCCGCCGCAGCACCAGTGGCCGGAGCTGGTGTTCGACCTGCCCGAGCTGCAGTTCGGCCCCAAGCTGAACGCGGCGAGCGCGCTGCTGGACCGCTGGGTAGAGCAAGGGCAGGGTGGTCGGCCCTGCGTGCAGGGCGCCGGGCTGCGCTGGACCTATGCCGAACTGCAAGCCGAGGCCAACCGCATCGCCCACGTGCTGGTGAGCGAGATGGGCGTGCTGCCCGGCAACCGCGTGCTGCTGCGCGGCGCCAACACGCCGCAGCTGGCGGCCTGCTGGTTCGCGATCATCAAGGCCGGTGCGATTGCGGTGGCGACCATGCCGCTGCTGCGCGCCGTCGAACTGGGCAAGGTCATTGCCAAGGCCGAGGTGACACATGCGCTCTGTGACGCGGCGCTGGCCGACGAATTGGCGGCGGCGCAGTTGCAGAACCCGCTGCTGCGCGGCATCTGCCATTACCGCAGCGCCGAGCCCGACGGCCTGGAGGCCCGCGCCGCGCGCCAGCCGACCAGCTTCACGAATGTGGACACCGCCAGCGACGACTGCGCGCTGATCGCCTTCACATCCGGCACGACCGGCCAGCCCAAGGGCACGATGCACTTCCATCGTGACGTCATCGCCATCTGCCGCTGCTGGCCGGTGCACTGCCTGCGTGCTGCGGCCGGCGACGTCTTCATCGGCAGTCCGCCGCTGGCCTTCACCTTCGGTCTGGGTGGTCTGTTGCTGTTCCCGATGAGCGTGGGCGCGTCGACGGTGTTGATTGAAAAGCCTTCGCCCGAGGCGCTGCTCGCGGCGATTGCCGAGCACCGCGCGACGGTCTGCTTCACGGCGCCCACCTCCTACCGGGCGATGGCGCCGCTGGTCGGCCAGCACGACCTCTCGTCGCTGCGCAAATGCGTGAGCGCCGGTGAGGCCTTGCCTGCCGCCACACGTGCACTGTGGAAGCAGGTGACGGGCATCGAGCTGCTGGACGGCATCGGCGCGACGGAGCTGCTGCACATCTTCATCTCGCACACCGAGGAGACCGCCAAGCCTGGCGCCACCGGCAAGCCCGTGCCGGGCTACCAGGCCTGCATCCTCGACGACGGCGGCCAGCCGTTGCGTGCTGGGCAGGTGGGCCACCTCGCGGTGAAGGGCCCGACCGGCTGCCGCTACCTCGCCGACGAGCGCCAGCACCAGTACGTGCAAGACGGCTGGAACCTCACGGGCGACTCCTATCTCGTCGACGACGAGGGCTATTTCGTCTACCAGGCCCGCACCGACGACATGATCATCTCGGGCGGCTACAACATCGCCGGGCCCGAGGTGGAGGCAGCACTGCTCGGCCACCCGGCCGTCGCCGAATGCGCCGTCATCGGCGTGCCCGACGAGGAACGCGGCCAGCTCGTCAAGGCCTTTGTCGTGCTGCGTGAGGGCCATGCGGGCGACGTGCGCGCGCTGCAGGCGCATGTGAAAGCCACGATCGCGCCCTACAAGTACCCGCGCGCCATCGAGTTCCGCCAGGCGCTGCCGCGTACCGAGACGGGCAAACTGCAGCGCTTCAAGCTGAGAAGCTGAACCTCAACCCCAGGAGATGGACATGACCCAGATGAAGCAATTGCAACCACAGAGGCACAGAGGCGCGGAGAAGGCCCGTTCCGTGTGGTCTCTGTGTCTGTGTGCCTCTGTGGTTGCATTGGGCGTCGCCCTCTCGACTGCGCCAGCCCAGGCCGCCGACAAGCTCAAGGTCGGTTTCCTGAGCACCCTGTCCGGCCCCGGCGCCGGTCTGGGCGTGGACATCCGCGACGGCTTTGCGTTGGGCTTGAAGCACAGCGGCGGCAAGCTCGGTGGCTTGCCCGTCGAGATGGTCATCGCCGACGACCAGCAGAACCCCGAGGTCGCCAAGCAGAGCGCCGAGCGCCTGATCAAGCGCGACAAGGTCGACCTGATGACCGGCATCGTCTTCTCCAACATCATGCTGGCCGTCGGCCCTTCGGTGTTCGACGCCAAGATCCCCTACATCAGCGCCAACGCCGGCCCGTCGCAGTACGCCGGCGAGCAGTGCAACCCCTACTTCTTCAACGTCGCCTGGCAGAACGACAACCTGCACGAGGCCGTGGGCAAGACGGTGACGGAGAAGGGCTTCAAGAAGCTGGTGCTGCTGGCGCCCAACTACCCGGCGGGCAAGGACGCGATGACGGGCTTCAAGCGCTATTACAAGGGCGCCGTCGTCGAGGAGATCTACACCAAGCTCGGCCAGCTGGACTACGCCGCCGAGCTGGCTCAGGCCCGCGCCGCCAAGCCGGATGCGATGTACATCTTCCTGCCCGGCGGCATGGGCATCAACTTCATCAAGCAGTTTGTCGGCGCCGGGTTGTCCAAGGACGTGACGCTGTTCGGGCCGGGGTTCTCGGCCGATGAGGACGTCATCAAGGCGGTGGGCGAGCCGATGCTGGGCATGTTCAACAGCTCGCATTGGGCGCATGACATGGACAACGCGGCGAACCGGAAGTTCGTGGCCGATTTCTTGAAGGACTACGGAAGGTTGCCGTCGCTGTATGCGAGTCAGGGGTATGACGCGGCGTTGTTGATGAACGCGGCGGTGAGGGATGTGAAGGGGAAGGTGGAGGACAGGCCGGCGTTGCTGAAGGCGATCAAGGCGGCGAAGTTCGAGTCGGTGCGCGGTCCCTTCAAATTCAACCGTAATCAGTACCCGATTCAGGATTACTACCTGCGGGTGATCACGAAGGATGGGCAGGGGCGGGTGACGAACCGGACGATGGGGAAGATCTTTACGCAGCATGAGGATGCGTACGTTGGCTCTTGCAAGATGAGCTGAATGATGCGGGTTGCTTTGGCGGAGGGGGCGCTTCATCGCTGCATTGCCGGGAGTCCGTCTCGGCGGCCGGGTGACTTTCTTCTGGCCCCGCAGAAGAAAGTTACCCCGCCGCCGGGCGGGACTCCCGGCACCACACTGGCCGCCAACCAGAAGTAGCGAGCGCCGCGCCCCCACATGGACTGGATCCTCATCACCGAGCAACTCCTCAACGGCCTCCAATTCGGCCTGATGCTCTTCCTCCTCGCCGCCGGCCTCACCCTCGTGTTTGGCATCATGGACATGATCAACCTGGCGCATGGCTCGCTCTACATGGTCGGCGCCTACCTCGCCGCTGCCACCGCCGCCGCGACCGGTTCGTTCCTGCTCGCCATCGCAGCGGCGGTCGCCGGCACCGCCCTCCTCGGCATGCTGCTCGAAGTCACCCTCCTGCGAAAGCTCTACGCCCGCGACCACCTCAGCCAGGTCCTGGCCACCTTCGCGCTCATCCTCATGCTCAATGAAGGCGTGCGCATCCTCTGGGGCGACCAGCCGCTGATGCTGGGCACGCCCGCCGCCCTGTCCGGCCCCGTCGAACTGCTCCCCGGCCTGCACTACCCGGCCTACCGCCTGCTCATCATCGGCGTCGGCCTCGCCGTCGCGCTGCTGATGTGGCTGCTGGTGACGCGCACCCGTGCCGGCATGTGGGTGCGCGCCGGCGCGTCCAACCGCCAGATGGCCACCGCCATGGGCGTCGACATACGCCGCCTGTTCACGGCCGTCTTCGGCCTCGGCGCGGCGCTGTGCGCGCTGGCCGGCGCCCTGCTCGGCCCGCTGCTCGCGGTGCAGGTGGGCATGGGCGAGAGCATCCTCATCCTCGCCTTTGTCGTCATCGTCGTCGGCGGCATCGGCTCGGTGCGCGGCGCGCTGGTGGGCTCGCTGCTGGTCGGCCTGGTGGACACCGCCAGCCGCACGCTGCTGCCCGCCGCGTTGCGCCATCTCGCCTCGCCCGAGGTCGCCGCCAACCTCGGCCCGGCGCTGGCCTCAATCCTGATCTACGTGCTGATGGCCGCCATCCTGTTCTGGAAGCCCCGTGGCTTGTTCCCTGCCCATGGCTGAAGCGCATTCACTTCATCACCGCGGCCTCGGGCGTTGGACGTGGCCGCTGCTGCTTGCGCTCGCCGCGCTGCCCCTCGCGTTGGAGGCCCTGGGCCTGGAGTTCTACACCGTCGTCGGGACGCGCATCCTCATCTTCGCCATCGCGGCGTCCAGCCTCAACCTCATCCTCGGCTTCGGCGGCCTCGTCAGCTTCGGCCATGCGGCCTACATCGGCCTGGGCGCCTACACGGTGGGCGTGCTGATGGAGGCGGGCGTCACCTCCGCCTGGGTCGCCTGGCCGGCGGCGATGTTGGTCAGTGCAGTTGCGGCAGCAGTGATTGGCGCCATCAGCCTGCGCACCCGCGGCGTCTACTTCATCATGATCACGCTGGCGTTCGCGCAGATGTTCTATTACCTGGCCGTGTCGCTGAAGGCCTATGGCGGCGATGACGGCCTGCCGCTGGTGCAGCGTTCGGCCTTGGGCCTCGGCCTGAACCTGAAGGACGACGCGAGCTTCTACTGGGTGGCGCTGGCTCTCTTCGCCATCGTCATGGCCGGCCTGCAGCGCCTCGTCAATTCGCCCTTTGGCTGGCTGCTGCAGGGCGCGCGCGAGAACGAGGTACGCGTCGCAGCGGCTGGCGGCCGGGTGTTTGCGCTGCGCTGGCAGGCCTTTGTGCTCGCGGGCGCCATCGCCGGCCTGGCCGGCGCCATGCTGGCCAACCTCAACGGCATCGTGTCGCCGCACCTGATGCACTGGTCGCAGTCCGGCCAGTTGATGGTCATGGTCATCATCGGCGGCGCGGGCGCGCTGTGGGGCGGGCCGCTGGGCGCGTTGGCGCTGTTGCTGCTGGAGGAGCTGTTGTCGGGCTACACGCTGCATTGGCAGCTGGGCCTGGGCGCGCTGCTGCTGCTCGTCGTGCTGTATGCGCCGCGTGGCCTTGCGGGACTGGGCCGGAAGGCGCGCCGTGCTTGAAGTCAAGAACCTCGTGAAGCGTTTCGGCGCGCTGGCCGCGACCGACGGTGCGAGCTTTGAGGTGCGTGCCGGCGAACTGCATGCGCTGATCGGCCCCAACGGCGCCGGCAAGACGACGCTGATCCACCAGATCGCAGGCAGCCTCGCGCCCGACTTGGGTGCCATCGTCTTCGACGGTCATGACGTCACCCGCCAGGGCATGGCCCGCCGCGTGCAGGCTGGCCTGGTGCGCAGCTTCCAGATCACCAGCCTGTTCAAGCCCTGCACCGTGCGCGACAACCTGGTGCTGGCCGTGCTGGCGCGGCGCGAGGGTGCGCCGTCGTGGTGGCGCGCTGCGCGTGCGGATGCGGCGGCGCATGCTGAGGCAGGCGCGCTGCTCGCACGCGTCGGGCTGGCCGCACAAGCCGACCGCGTTGCCGGCGAACTCGCACATGGCGAACAACGCCAGCTCGAAGTCGGCCTCGCCCTGGCCGCCAAGCCGCGCCTGCTGCTGCTGGACGAACCGCTGGCCGGCATGGCCCAGGACGAGTCGGCGCGCATGGTCGAGCTGCTGCTGGCGCTCAGGCGCGAAGGCCTGACGCTGCTGCTCGTCGAGCACGACATGGACGCCGTCTTCCGCCTGGCTGACCGCATCTCCACGCTGGTGGCCGGCCGCGTCATCGCCAGCGGTACGCCAGCCGAGATCCGCGATCACGCGGAGGTGAAGCGCGCCTACCTCGGCGACGAGGTGATCTCATGACGGCACTGCTGCAGATCGAGCAACTCGAAGCCGGCTACGGCGCCAGCCAGGTGCTGTTTGGCCTGGATCTGTCCATGCAGGCCGGCGAGGTCGCCACGCTGCTGGGCCGCAACGGCATGGGCAAGAGCACGCTGCTGCGCTGCCTGTGCGGCTGGCTGGCGCCCAGCGGCGGGCGCATCGTCTTCTGCGGCCAGGACATCACCGGCTGGCCGGCCGACCGCATCGCGCGGCTGGGCCTGGCCCTGGTGCCCGAGGGTCGCCAGGTCTTCCCCAACCTCAGCGTCGACGAGCATCTGCGTGCCTTCGCCAACAACCGCAGCGGTGCGGCCGAGCCCTGGACGCCCGAGCGTGTCTACGGCCTCTTCCCGCGCCTGGCCGAGCGCGCCGCTCACATGGGCCAGCAGCTGTCGGGCGGCGAGCAGCAAATGCTGGCCATCGGCCGCGCGCTGGTCACCAACCCGCGCCTGCTGGTGCTGGACGAAGCGACCGAAGGCCTGGCCCCGCTCCTGCGCGAGGAGATCTGGCGCTGCCTGGGCCTGCTGCGCGCCGCCGGCCAGACCATCCTGGTCGTCGACAAATACGTGCAGCGGCTGATCCGCCTGGCCGACCACCACACCGTTGTCGAGCGCGGCCGCGTGGCGTGGGCGGGTCCGTCGGCTGCGCTCGCAGCCGACCCGGCGCTGTGGCAGAAATACGTGGGGGTTTGAAGATGAGTGCTTGCGCCTTTCAACGCGAACAACTCGTGCGCTTCGGCCACTGCGACCCGGCCGGCATCGTCTTCTATCCGCGTTACTTCGAGATGCTCAACGAGCTGGTCGAGGACTGGTTCGGGAACGGGCTGGGGCTGCCCTTCGAGCAACTGATCGGCCAGCGCCGCGTCGGCATGCCTACAGCGCAGCTCGAGACGCGCTTCGTGCGCGTCAGCCGCCATGGCGACAGCCTGGTGCAACGCATCCACATCGAGCGGCTCGGCCGCAGTTCGGTGACGCTGCGCGTCGTCTTCGACGGCAAGGATGAGGGAGTAAGTGGCCCGCTCGTCGAATTCACGCAGGTGCTGGTCTGCACCTCGCTCAGCGACCACAAGCCCCAGGCCTTTCCCGACGATCTGCGCGCTGCGCTGCAGCGCTCGCTCGCCGCACAACAGGAGACAAGCTCATGAACAACAAGCAGATCCTGCAGCCCGCCGGCTGGACCCAGCCGCGCGGCTATGCCAACGGCGTCGCGGCGAGCGGCCGCCAAGTCTTCGTCGCCGGCCAGATCGGCTGGAACGAGCGCTGCGAGTTCGACAGCGACGACTTCATCGCCCAGGTGCGCCAGACGCTGCTCAATATCCGCGCCGTGCTGGCCGAGGCGGGTGCCCAGCCCGAGCACATCGTTCGCATGACCTGGTACCTCATCGACAAGCGCGAATACATCGCCCGTGGCCGCGAGGTGGGCGCTGCCTACCGCGACGTGCTGGGCCGCGACTACGGCATCGCCATGAGCGCGGTGCAGGTGTCGGCGCTGATGGAGGACCGGGCCAAGGTGGAGATCGAGGTGACGGCGGTGGTGCCGGAGGTCGCGCCTGAGCCGGCAGACGCGGGCGCCTGAGCCGCATTTCAGGTAATTCGGCTCATCATTTGAGCCGATAGTGCAAAATTGCGGCTCATGACCGCGAAAGCACGCCCCTGGAACTGGCTTCGCGCCGACTGGCCGGGTTTCGTTTACGACGAGGCCGCCGTCAGCGCCGACCTGGCCCGCGCCTACCGTTTGCATGGCGTCATGGAAGGCAAGGCTGCGGCCATCGGCTTCACCGCTATCAGCGACGTCGCGCTCGACTCGATGGCGGACGAGGTGCTGACCACCGCGGCCATTGAAGGTGAGCGGCTGTCGCTGGACGCCGTCAGGTCGTCGGTCATGCGCCGCATGGGATTGCAGGCGCAAGGTCCCATCGACCGCGCCGTGGACGGCCTGGTCGCCGTCATTCACGACGCGACCACCGGACCCGGCACGCCGCTCGACGACGACCGGCTCTGCCGGTGGCAGTCGGCGCTGTTTCCCGGCGGGACTTCAGGCTTGCACCGCATCGCCGTGGCCCGCTACCGCGATCACCCAGACCCGATGCAGATCATCAGCGGCCTGCCCGGCCGCGAGGTCGTGCACTACGAGGCGCCGCCATCGGCCGATGTGCCCCGGCACATGGCGCACTTCATCGGCTGGTTCAACGACACCGCGCCCGGCGGCGCGTCGAAAGCGCCTCTGGACGGACTGGCCCGTGCCGCCATCGCCCACCTTTGGTTCGAGAGCATTCACCCGTTCGAGGACGGCAATGGCCGCATCGGCCGCGCCCTCGTCGACATGGCCGTGGCGCAGCACCTCAGCACGCCGGTCCGGCTGTTCAGCCTGTCGCGGCAACTGCTGGAGCGCCGCGCCGACTACTACGAACATCTGAACCGCTGCCAGCGCGGCAGCATGGACGTCACCGCCTGGGTGCAATGGTTCGTGCGGCAATGCGCCGCGGCCTACTTGGCGGCCAGCGCCACGATGGACCAGGCCCTCGTGAAGCGCCGGTTTGCGGAGCATCACGGCATCGCAGGGCTGCCTGAACGCCAACGCAAGGTGTTGCAGCGGCTGCTCGACGACGGCGATGGCGGCTTCCTGGGCGGGCTCAACGCCGAGAAGTACATGAAGATGACCGGTGCGTCCAAGGCCACGGCGACACGGGATCTGGCGGAGATGGTCAAGCGCGGGCAGCTCTGGACCACGGGCGCGGGCAAGGCTTTGCGGTATCACGTCAACGTGCCAGGCTGGACCCATGGCGTCGCGGTGGGCGAAGGCCCGGGCGTGGCTTGATGCGTGTGTCCTGCAGCTTTAGCGCGGGTAGGTGCCGGACTGACTTTCTGAAGCCACGTGCCTTACGAGCATCACGGCTCAGTTGTGTCCATCCGCGAAGTTGCCCTCTACTGGAGATGTCGGCTCGCCAAGCTCTTCGTGAAGCGCTGCCAGGATGGCTGATATGGTCTCGGGTACTGGCTGGCCATAGTTCTCTTGCAAGGCGTTGGCAATGTGGCGGATAGTGTCCGCGAGAAACATGCCCCAGATAAGCGCTTCGTTGCGCCCTTGGCCCTCCCACATGCCAACCTTGATGGTGCAGTGTTGCCCATGTTCGGCAATCCACGCGCTCAGCATTTGAACGGCGTTCTCGTCTCGTTGTGCGGCTGGCGGGATGACAAGTGGCTTCATGGGGCTGTTTCGGATTCTTGGCCGTGAGGCTGGAAAAGGTTTGATCCGCTGGCGGCTGGGGCGGCTAAGCGCCAATCAAGCCAACACCACCTCAATCCCCCGCCCCCGCAACTGATCCACGATCGCCTGATCCGCCCCGGCATCGGTGATCAGCATGTCCAACTGCTCCACCGGCGCAATGACCGACAGGTTGCGCTTCATCAGCTTGGACGCATCCGCCACCGCGACCACCTGGCGGCTGATCTTCATCATCTGGGCGTTCAACTGCGCTTCGAGCAGATGCGGCGTCATCAAGCCGATGTCGGGGTCCAGGCTGTCGACGCCCAGGAACAAGCGATCAGCGTAGAGGCCCTGCAGCGCCGCCACGGCCTGGGGGCCGGACAGCGAGAAGGAGTTGGGCCGCAGCTGGCCGCCCGGCATGATGAGGTTGACGTGCGGCACGGTCGCCAGCAGGGCGGCGATGTTCAGCGCGTTGGTGATGACGTTCAGCGATGTGAGGCGCAGGCCGCGGATCTGCTTGGCGATCTCTTCGGTGGTGGAGCCCGAGTCGAGCAGGATGGTCTCGCCGTCGCGGATCAGCTTGGCGGCCTCGATGGCGATGCGGGCCTTCTGTTCGTGGCGCAGCTTCTGCTTGACGCCGATGGGCACTTCCTCGGTGTCGCGCTGCGCCAGTGCGCCGCCGTGGGTGCGCAGCACGGCGCCGGTGGCGGCCAGTGCGTTGAGGTCGCTGCGGATGGTGACGACCGAGGTGCCGAAGCGCTCGGCCAGTTGGTCCACCGTGACGCGGCCCTGGCTCTGCACCAGCTCGCGGATCAGCCGGCGGCGCTCGTCAATGAGCAGCGGGCTTTCGGTTTTCGCGGGCAGTGAGAGGGAGGCGGGCATGCGGGATAGAGGGCGGCGGCCGACTTTCGAATGATATCGACGGCGCTCAGCCGGCCAGGCGGGCCAGGGCCTGGGCCGACAGCGGCCGGCCACCCAGGCGCGCGGCGTAGAGCGCGGCGCCCAGCTCCGGGCCAAACTGCGGCGTCTTCAGCACGGCGCCCGGCAGGCGCCGCGCCAGTGCCGCCTGCAGCGGGCCCAGCACCAGCTCGCCAGCCGCGAACACGCCGCCCGAGTACGACACCGGCAGGGCCTGGAT
>NZ_JBQVNP010000058.1:0-29882 GCF_052436255.1 Roseateles sp.
GCCCGCGAGCGCGGCAACGAGCGTGGCGGCGAGCGCGAAGGCGCGCGTCGCTGCGGCCCCGCGGCGGCGCGTGGAATCAGGGAAGCGGCGCGCCGGCGTGGCGCGGTCCGCGGGGGCGTGGGGTCTGCATTGCTCGACTGGCATGTCTATCGGCCTCTGGTGATGGAGTGGCCGAATTACAGAAGAGTGGGGTGACGTGCCAGAGACGAAAGCCCATGAGTATTTCGTTCGTCCTGTCGGTTTTTTCGTCAGATCGATCGGTGCGAGCGCGGCTCATGAGGCGTCTTCGAACGCCCCCTTGCGCAGCTTCAGCGCCACGTCGAAGAAGGACGCGAGCACGCGGCTGTCGCGCCGCACCTGCAGGCAATAGAGGTAGGTCTGCGTCACCGCGGGATCGCCCTCGATGCGCACGGTGCGCAGGCGCGCGTCGGGAATGAACTCGGCCTCGGAGACCGCGCCGATGCCGATGCCGCGCGCGGCCGCTTCGCGGATCGCCTCGCGGCTGCCGATCTCCATCGCGAGCCTGGGCCGGACGCCCGCGCGCGCGAAGGCCTCGTCGAGCGCGCGCCGCGTGCTGGAGCCGCTCTCGCGCTGCAGCATGGGCTGGCCGTGCAGTTCCTCGAGCCGGATCTCGCCGCGCCTGGCGAACGGATGGTCGCGGTGCACGAACAGGATCAGCGCATGGCGCGCATACGGCGTCGCGCTGAAGCCCGGCGCCTCGTGGAAGCGCGCGAGCACGCCGATGTCGACCGCGTACTCCTCGAGGTCCTTGAACACCGACGACGAATTGCCCATGCGGATCGAGACGTCGAGCCGCGGATAGCGCCGGCGGTAGGCGTCGACCATCTCGATCACGTGGAAAGGGCCGACCGCGCCGAGCTTGAGCTCGCCCGACTGCAGGTCGCCGCTGTCGTGCAGCAGGTTGTACGAATCGAGCTCGAGCGCCGCGATCTGGCGCGCGATGGGCAGCAGGCGCTCGCCGACGCTGGTGAGCTCGATGCGGTGGCCCTGGCGGTGGAACAGCATCACCTTGTGCTGGCGCTCCAGCGCCTGGACCTGGGTGGTCAGCGTGGGCTGGCTCAGGCCCACGGCGCGCGCGGCGGCGCTGAAGCTGCCGTGCTGGGCAACGGCGAGGAAGGCGCGGAGTTTGGCGGCGGACATCCATAGATTGTTTGAATGGAATCGTGACAAATCCGTGATCGATCTGATATGCGCCTGTCACATGGCGTTCTTAGCCTTGGGGTAGTCGCAGGCCGATGCCTGCCGTTCCGGTCCCTTCCAGTCCCTTTTCCCATCCCCAACACCACCATGAACACCCTCCTTCGCCTGCGCCGCAGCCTGATCGCCCTGGCCCTTTCGGCAGTTTCCGCGGTTGCCGCCCTGCCGGCCCTGGCCGCGCAGCCCCTCACCATCGGGCTGATCCCGGCCGAGGACTCGCAGGCCATGATCGAGAGCAGCCGCCAGGTGCTCGACAGCCTGCAGCAGCAGCTCGGCATGCCGGTCAAGCCCTTCGTGGCGACCGACTACAACGGCGTGATCGAGGCGCTGCGTTCCAAGAAGCTCGACGTGGCCTACCTCGGCCCGTTCTCGTACGTGCTCGCGAACCAGGTCGCGGACGTGGAAGCCTTCGCGGTGGCCGTGACCAAGAAGACCGGCCAGAGCGCCTACAAGAGCGTGATCATCGCGCGCAAGGAAAGCGGCATCGCCAAGACCGCCGACCTCAAGGGCCGCAGCTTCGCCTTCGTCGACCCGACCTCGGCCTCGGGCCACCTGTTCCCCAAGTCGGGCCTGCTGCAGGCCGGCTACGACCCCGAGACCTTCTTCGGCCGCGTGATCTTCTCGGGCTCGCACGACGCCAGCATCCTGGCCGTGGCCAACAAGAAGGTCGATGCCGCCGCCGTGGCCGACCGCATCCTCGCGAGCGCCATCGCCAAGGGCCAGGTGAAGCAGGACGAGCTCGAGATCGTCTGGTCGTCGAACCCGATCCCCGAGTCGCCGATGGTCTGGCGCAAGGACCTCGATCCGGCGCTGAAGGCGAAGATCGCGAAGGCGCTGGCCAACGTGAAGGACCTGCCCTGGGGCGACCAGGGCGTGCTCAACGGCTTCCAGCCCACCACCGACGCGGCCTACAACGTGGTGCGCGACACCGCCAAGGTGCTCAAGCTCGACCTGCGGAGCATGAAGTGATCCGCATCCGGCAGCTCACCAAGCGCTATGGCGACAACGCCGTGCTGCGCGGTGTGGACCTCGATGCCGCGGCGGGCGAGTTCGTGGTGGTGCTCGGCGAATCGGGCGCCGGCAAGTCGACCCTGCTGCGCTGCGTGAACCGGCTGGCGCTGGCCGACGGCGGCGAGCTCAGGGTCGACGGCATGGACGCCGTGAACTGCGCCGACACGCGCGCGCTGCGCCAGCGCGTGGCCATGATCTTCCAGCACCACAACGTGGTGCCGCGGCTCAGCGCGCTGAAGAACGTGCTCACGGGCCGGCTCGGCGCGGTGTCGACCCTGGCCTCGGTGCTGCACTTCTTCAGCCGCGCCGACATCGCGTTGGCGCACGAATGCCTGGGCCGCGTGGGACTCGCGCACAAGGCCCATGCGCGCACCGATTCGCTGTCGGGCGGCCAGATGCAGCGCGTGGGCATCGCGCGCGCGCTCGCGCAGCAGCCGCGGCTGATCCTGGCCGACGAGCCGGTCGCGAGCCTCGACCCGCAGACCTCGCGCAAGGTGCTGCAGTACCTGCGCGATGCCTCGCGCGACCTCGGCATCACCGTGCTGTGCAACCTGCACCAGGTCGACTACGCGCGCGAGTTCGCCGACCGCATCGTCGGCCTCTCGCAGGGCCGCGTCGTGTTCGACGGCGCGCCGCAGGCCATGGGCCCCGACGACATCGACCGCATCTACGTGCCGCAGCCCGCGGCCGACCGCAAGGAGCCCGCCGCCCCGGCGGCCGTGCCGCTGCCGCTGCTGGCGCGCACCGAAGGACACGCATGAACACCCCCTCGACCCGATACGCCTGGACCGGCCCGCTGCCCGAGAGCCGCCGCGGCTGGTTCAACCTGCTGATCGGCCTGTGCGTGGTCGGCTGGGCGCTGCAATGGAGCGCCGGCGGCGCGCAGCTCAGTTGGTCCGAACTGGCGGCGGGCCTGCCGCAGATCATCGATTTCCTGGGCCGCACCATGCCGCCCGACACCAACATCCTGAGCCGCCTGGTCGCACCCGCGCTCGAGACCATCCAGATCGCCGTCTGGGGCACGCTGCTGGCGGTGCTGCCGGCCATTCCGCTGTCCTTCCTGGCGGCGCGCAACCTGCAGAGCCGGCGCTGGGTCTACCAGTGCACGCGGCAGGCCCTCAACGTGGTGCGCAGCATCAACGAGCTGATCCTCGCGCTGGTGTTCGTATCGGCCGTGGGGCTCGGTCCGTTCCCCGGCGTGCTGGCGCTCGCGCTGCATGGCGCGGGCATGCTCGGCAAGTTCTTCGCCGATGCCATCGAGGAGATCGACCAGGGACCGCTCGAGGCCCTGCGCGCCACGGGCGCGCGGCCGCTGCAGGTCATCGTGTTCGGCGTGCTGCCGCAGGTCGTCACGGCCTGGATCGCCGTCGTGCTCTATCGCTTCGAGGTGAACCTGCGCTCGGCCACCGTGCTGGGCATGGTGGGCGCGGGCGGGCTGGGCTTCGAGCTGGTGAGCAGCCTCAAGCTGTTCCGCTACCAGGAGACCGCCACCTGCATCATCGTGATCACCGTGATGGTGATCGTGGCCGACCTGCTCTCGAGCCAATTGCGCCACCGCATCCAGCACAGCGGCCGGCACTGAAGGCCGCGCGGATCTTTTCTCTCTCGCGCGCCCGGCCGCATGACGCGGCCGTGGCGCCAGCTTTCCCGAACCCATCATGTGGACCTATTACAACCCCGTCGACGTGCATGCCGGCTGCGGCTCGCTCGATGCGTTGCCCGGGCTGCTCGGCGCACGCCGCGCGATCCTGATCGCCTTCCCCGAGGCGGTCGGCCTCGGCCTCGTCGATCGCATCCGTGGCCTGCTGGGCGAGCGCCTCGTGGCCGTCGAGACCGAGGTGCTGCCGAACCCCGACGTGGCCTGGCTGGCGCCGATGTACGAACGGCTGTGGCGCGAGCATGCGGAGGTCGATTGCGTCATCGCACTCGGCGGCGGCAGCGTGATCGACTGCGCGAAGGTGATGCTCACGCGCCCCGCGGCCGGGCGCTTCGACGAACTGCTCGCGCTACTCGAAGGCGCGGACAGCGCGCCGGCCGCGGTCCGGCGGCACCGACAGCTGCTGGCCATTCCCACGACCGCGGGCACCGGCAGCGAGGTCACGCCCTGGGCCACCGTGTGGGACCAGGCGCGCGCGCGCAAGCTGTCGCTGCAACTGCCGTGGACCTGGCCCGAGGCCGCCATCGTCGATGCCGACCTGATGCTGAGCCTGCCGCATGCGGCCACCCTGGCCAGCGGCCTCGATGCGCTGTCGCATGCGCTCGAGTCGCTGTGGAACGTGCACCGCAACCCGGTGTCGGCAAGCCTGGCCGTGAGCGCGGCCCGCAGCATCGTCGCCACGCTGCCCGAACTGCTGGCGCGGCCCGAACGGCCCGAGCTGCGCGAGCGCCTGGCCACCGCGGCGCTGCAGGCCGGCCTGGCGTTCTCCAACACGCGTACCGCGCTCGCGCATTCGCTGTCCTACGACATCACGCTGCGGCATGGCGTGCCGCACGGCATCGCGTGTTCGTTCAGCCTGCCGCGCATCATGCAGCTCGCGGCCGGGCGCGATCCGGCGCTCGATGCGTTGCTGCTCTCGGTGTTCGATGCGCATGACATCGGCCAGGCCGTCGCGTCGCTGAGCGCCTTTCTCGAGGGGCTGGGCGTGAGCGTCGACCCGCTGAGCTATGGCATTCCCGAGGCGGAGTGGAGCGAACGCATCCTGCAGGCGCTGGCCGGTGCGCGCGGGCGCAACTTCATCGCCGCCGACGCCGGCTGATCAGGACGCGCAGGCGGTGTTCGCCGCCGTGCGCGGGTACTCCATCTCCTGCATCACCCAGTCGCGCCGCGCGTTGCCAAAGCGGGCCGCGATCTCGCACAGCGTGCGGTCGAGCTGCTGCACCGGCTTGAGCGCGGCCACCAGCAGCAGCGGCTGTGCTTCGCGCGTGGCGGGACCGGCCACCAGCACGAGACCGCTGCGCAGCTTCACCGGGCCCGAGGCCGAGACCGCCTCGACATCGACATGCCCCGTGCGCGTCCACGCATCGGTGGCCAGCGCGAGCGCGATGTCGTCGGCGCCGTCGCGCACCTCGAGCTGCCGACGCTCGCCGCGCCAGAACGCCGTCTTGTTGAACAGGTACTCGGCACCGCGCCCGGTCGTGAGGCCGAAGGGCGCGCTCGCATGCGCCGGGCCCCAGCCGTCCACGCCGAGCTCGGCTGCCATCGCCGCGGCCTTCGCGGGCCCGCCGATCGCCTCGACCAGCGCGAGCGTCGCGGGCACCGAGGCCGTGATGCCGGTGGTCGTCGCCACGTCGCGGTCGACCAGGTAGCGCCGGTCGGGCACATGCGTGGCGCCGGGCCGCTGGCGCAGCGTGCCGCGGTCGTACCAGTGGCCGGCAAAGCGCCGGCCGTCGAGCAGGCCGGCCTGCGCGAGCACGAGCGCGCCCGAGCACACGCCGATCACGCGCGCGCCCTGGCTCGCCTGGTGCTGCAGCCAGGCCCTCACCGCGGGCGCATCGGCCGGCTCCATCGCGGGCACGATCACGTAGTCGGCGCCCGCGGGATGGGCGCGGTCGAAGGCGGCGAAGTCCTGTGCGCCCTCGACCTGCAGCGCCGGGAACAGCGCGACCCGGCCCGCGCGCGGCGCCACCACACGCACATCGGCCACGTCGGCGCGCTGCAGCACCGCGTGCGGCAGCAGCAGGTCGGTGAGCTCGGTGCCTTCGTTGAGCGCCAGCATCGCGACCACCGGCCGGCCGGGCCGGCGCGGCTTCATGGCCTCGACGAAGGCCTGCCGGTCGCGCGCGAGCGCCGCCTCGTCGTGCACCGCGGGCGGCACCGTCGCCTCGCGCGTGCCCGTGCCGCATCCCGCCAACCCGATCGCCGCCATACTCGCGCACAGCAGCGCGCGCAGCCCGTTCCACATGGAGAATCCCCTTCATGACCTCGATGCACCGAGCTTAGGAATGCCGACCCCCACCCACAAGGACGAAGAAGCCGCGGTTCCTGCCAGCACCGTCGTGCTGGTCGCGTTCGACGGCGTCGAGGCCATCGACGTCGCGGGCCCCGCCAGCGTGTTCAGCAAGGCCGAGCAATTGCGCCCCGGCAGCTACGAAGTGCTGATCGCCTCGCCGGGCGGCGGCACCGTGTCGACCAACAGCGGCCTGCAGCTGGGCGACACCCGCAGCCTCGACGCGCTGCCCGCCGCCATCGACACCCTGATCGTGGCCGGCGGCGACGAGCCCGCCGTGCGCCACGCCATCCTCGAGCAGCGCATCGGCGACTGGATCGCCCAGGCCGCGTCGCGCGTGCGCCGCGTCGCGAGCGTGTGCAGCGGCGCCTTCGCGCTCGCCGCGGCCGGCCTGCTCGACGGGCGCGAGGCCACCACCCATTGGCGCGTGTGCGAGATGCTGCAGGAACTGCGCCCGCAGGTGCGCGTGCGGCAGCAGCGCATCTACGTGCGCGACGGCAAGGTCTGGACTTCAGCGGGCGTGGTCACCGGCATCGAACTCGCGCTCGCGCTGGTCGAGGACGACTTGGGCCATGAGGTCTCGATGGACATCGCGCGCACCCTGGCGCTGCCGATGCTGCGCGGCGGCGAGCAGCCGCAGCTCACCCCCGCGCTGCAGGCGCAGGCCAGCGCGAGCCATCGGCTGCGCGAACTGGTCGCGTGGATCGGCACCCATCCTCAGGAAGAGCTCGCCGTCGAGGTGCTGGCCGAACGCGTGGGCATGAGCCCGCGCAACTTCGCGCGTGCCTTCGCGGCGGAGACCGGGTGCACCCCTGCACGCTTCGTCGAGCGCACACGCGTGGCGGCGGCGGCGCAGTTGCTGCGGCAGACCGGGTGGACGCAGGAACGGATCGCGAGCCGCAGCGGGTTTCGGTCGGTGGATGCGTTGCAGCGGGCGTTCGTGCGGCTGCATGGGGTGACGCCGGGGGGGTGGAGGGAGGGGAGTTAGGCGGGACCCCGCTTCCGGCGGGAAAGCTATTTGCGAGGCTGCAGGAAGGCGTCGTAAGCAGAGGCCGTGAAGCCGGTGAGACCTCGGCCATTCACGAACAGTTGGGGCACGCCATTGTTGCCACCCAGTTGCGCATAGGCCAGCTTGCCTTCGTTGGTGTCGATGTCCACTTCGCGATAACCGATGCCCTTGGCCGCCAGGTAGGCCTTCGCCTGCCGACAGAAGCCGCACCACTTGGCCGAGAACAGCACCGTGTCGCGAGGGGGCGGTGCCGATGCCCGGCTGTCCGCGGATTGGCGCAACTGCTCGATGTACGCGAGGGTCTCCGCGGACAGGGGGCTGGCCGGCAGGTTCCTGAACGTCAGCGTCTTGGATTCGCGTGCCTGTGGCGGCGGGACGTCGCTGTAGATCGTTCGGCCGTCGGGGCCTATGGACTTGTAGAGCGTGGTCGTCGTGGCGGTCGGGCCGTCGGCGGCGGACGCCGCGCTCGCAAGCAGAACCACGAAAATGGGGAGCAACCGCATGGGGCGTACCTGTTGTCTGGTCGAGGCCAAGCAGGGCCGATGTTACAGGGGCCTTTGGTGGTATCCGGCACAAGCCATACGCCATCGCATGGAGGACCGCGGGCAATGAGTCGATCGAACGAGACGGGCCGAACCCAGGACGAGATTTCCGCAGGCGTCACCGTGCCTGGCGATGGTCATGCGGTGCTGATCGCGGGCGCGGGCCCCACCGGCATGATGCTCGCGGGCGAACTGGCACTGGCCGGCGTCGATGTCTCGATTCTCGAGCGGCGCTCGAACCAGGACATCGAAGGATCGCGCGCCGGCGGCCTGCATGCGCGCACTCTCGAGATCTTCGATCAGCGCGGCATCGTCGACCGGTTCCTGGCCGAAGGGCAGACCGCCCAGGTGGCCGCGTTCGGCCTCAACCGGCTCGACATCAGCGACTTTCCGACACGGCACAACCACGGCTTGGCGCTGTGGCAGAAGCACATCGAGCGCATTCTTGCGGGATGGATTGCCGAACTGGGGGGGACCATCCATCGGGAGCGCGAGGTGGTCGGTTTCGATCAGGACGAGGCCGGTGTCGACGTCCATCTGCGCGACGGCCAGACGCTGCGTACGCAATACCTGGTCGGTTGCGATGGCGGGCGCAGCGTGATCCGGAAGGCGGCGGGGATCGAGTTTCCGGGGTGGGATGCCACGATCAGCCACATCCTCGCCGAAGCGGAGGTCGCCGCGGAGCCCGTGTGGGGCATGCGGCACGACGCGATCGGGACCCACGGCCTGAGCCGCATGGACGACGGGAAGACCGTGCGGATCATGGTGACGGAGCGCGAAGTGGGGCGCGCGGACCAGCCCACGCTGCGCGATGTGAGCGAATGCTTGATGGCGCACTACGGCACCGACTTCGGCGTCCACAGCCCGCTTCATATCTCGCGATTCACGGACATGGCCCGGCAGGCGGCCAGTTATCGCAAGGGGCGCGTGCTGTTGGCTGGCGACGCGGCGCATGTGCACTACCCGGCGGGCGGACAGGGGCTCAATCTCGGCGTGCAGGATGCCTTCAACCTGGGGTGGAAGCTGGCGCAGGTGGTCAAGGGGATCTCGCCGGACAGCCTGCTCGATAGCTATCAGGCGGAGCGGCATCCGGTGGGGGCGCTGGTGCTGCGCAATTCGCTGGCACAGGTCGCGCTGCGGCGGCAGGACGAACGCAGCAAGGCGTTGGCGGAGAGCATGTCGGCGCTGCTTCGGATGGAGGAGCCGCGCAAGCGCTTCGCGGGGATGATGTCGGGGCTGGATATCCGGTACGACCTGGGGGAGGGGCATCCTTTGCTGGGGAGGCGGATGCCGGATCTCGATGTCGTGACCGCAGAAGGTACGAGGCGCGTCTTCACGTTGATGCACTCGGCGCGGTCGCTGCTGCTGAATTTCGGGATGCCGGGTGGCTCCGATGCGGAACGCCTGGCCGACAAGGTCCAGGTGATCGATGCCAGCTTCGATGGCACCTGGGAGCTTCCGGTGATCGGCGAGGTCAGTGCGCCGGCGGCCGTGTGGGTCAGGCCCGACGGCTACGTGGCGTGGGTTGGAGAGTCATCGTGGGAGGGTCTTGAAGAAGCCCTGTCCACCTGGGTTGCAGCGCCACGCACGACGTGATGCCTCAGGAAACTACTTGCAGTCCCCACCCATAGACACAGTCCCATCCTTGCACTCGGTCAGCATCGGTTCCCCCACCGAAGCCGAGCCCGGTCCCGCCGCCACCGGCGCCGACCCCGCCCCAGTGCCGACGTCCCTTTCATAGACGATCTTCCTGCCGCCAAGCTCGCAGCTCCCCACCACCTGCCCATTCGTCGATGCATTGGCATCGACGACGGCCACGGTGAAGCGCGCCACGCCGGCGGCGGCGATCTTCGCCTCGATGCGGGTGCGCAGGGCCTCGCAGTCCTCGGCCGCGTGGACGGTGCCCGCCGTGCCGGCCAGGGCCAGCACGGCGGGGAGCATCGCGAGCCAGGAGGGCTTCACGGCTGCCACCCGCGCGATGCCGATCAGCCCTGGGCCGAGGCCAGCGCTGCGTTGAGCGTGGCGCTCGGGCGCATCACGGCTTCGAACTTCGCCTTGTCGGCCAGGTAGTAGCCGCCGATGTCCACGGCCTTGCCCTGCACGGCGGCGAGCTCGTCGACGATCTTCTGCTCGTTGGACGAGAGGGCCTCCGCCAGCTTCTTGAAGCGGCCCTGCAGTTCCGTGTCGTCGGTCTGCGCGGCGAGTTCCTGTGCCCAGTACATCGCCAGGTAGAACTGGCTGCCGCGGTTGTCGAGCTGGCCGGTCTTGGGCGAGGGGTTCTTGTTGTTGTCGAGCAGCTTGCCGGTGGCGGTGTCGAGCGTCTTGGCCAGGATGGCGGCCTGCTTGTTGCCGGTCTTCAGGCCCAGGTCTTCGAGGCTCACGGCCAGCGCGAGGAACTCGCCCAGCGAGTCCCAGCGCAGGTGGTTCTCTTCCACCAGCTGCTGCACGTGCTTGGGGGCCGAGCCGCCCGCGCCGGTCTCGTACAGGCCGCCGCCGGCCATCAGCGGCACGATCGACAGCATCTTGGCCGAGGTGCCGAGTTCCATGATGGGGAACAGGTCGGTCAGGTAGTCGCGCAGGATGTTGCCGGTGGCGCTGATGGTGTCCAGGCCGCGCACGACGCGTTCCAGCGTGTAGCGCATGGCGCGCACCTGGCTCATGATCTGGATGTCCAGGCCCGAGGTGTTGTGCTCGTGCAGGTACATCTTGACCTTGGTGATCAGCTGCGCCTCGTGCGGGCGGTAGGCGTCGAGCCAGAACACGACCGGCATGCCGGAGTTGCGCGCGCGGTTGACGGCCAGCTTGACCCAGTCGCGGATCGCGGCGTCCTTGACCTGGCACATGCGCCAGATGTCGCCTTGCTCGACGTCCTCGCTCATCAGCACTTCGCCGGTGTCCAGGTCGGTGATGTTGGCGACGCCGTCTTCCGGGATCTCGAAGGTCTTGTCGTGCGAACCGTATTCCTCGGCCTTCTGGGCCATCAGGCCGACGTTGGGCACGGTGCCCATGGTCTTGGGGTCGAAGGCGCCATGCCACTTGCAGAAATTGATGATTTCCTGGTAGATGCGGGCGAAGGTCGACTCGGGCATCACGGCCTTGACGTCCTTCAGACGCCCGTCGGCCCCGTACATCTTGCCGCCGCTGCGGATCATGGCCGGCATGGAAGCGTCGACGATGACGTCGTTGGGCGAGTGGAAGTTGGTGATGCCCTTGGCCGAGTCGACCATCGCCAGCTCGGGGCGATGCTCATGGCAGGCGTGCAGGTCGCGCTTGATCTCTTCTTGCTTGCTGGCCGGCAGGCTGGCGATCTTGGTGTACAGGTCCACCATGCCGTTGTTGACATTGATGCCCAGCTCATCGAACAGCTTGCCGTGCTTCTCGAAGGCCTCGCGGTAGAAGATGCGCACGCAGTGGCCGAAGACGATGGGGTGGGACACCTTCATCATCGTGGCCTTGACGTGCAGCGAGAACATCACGCCGGTCTTGCGTGCGTCCTCGATCTCCTTTTCATAGAAGGCCAGCAGCGCCTTCTTGCTCATGAACATGGAGTCCACCACCTCGCGGTCCATCAACGCGACCTTGGGCTTGAGCACGATGGCCTTGCCGCTCTTGGTGATGAGTTCCATCTTCACATCGCGGGCGCGGTCCATGGTCATGGACTTTTCACCGTGATAGAAGTCGCCGTCATGCATGTGCGAGACATGCGAGCGCGAAGCCTGGCTCCACTCGTCCATGCGGTGCGGGTTCTTGCGCGCGTATTCCTTGACGGCCTTGGGCGCGCGGCGGTCGGAGTTGCCTTCGCGCAGCACGGGGTTCACCGCCGAGCCAATGCACTTGTTGTAGCGGGCGCGGATGTCCTTTTGCTCATCGGTCTCGGGCTTCTCCGGGTAGTCCGGGATTCTGTAGCCCTTGTCCTGCAATTCCTTGATGGCGGCCTTGAGTTGCGACACCGAGGCGCTGATGTTGGGCAGCTTGATGATGTTGGCCTCGGGCCGGATCGTCAACTTGCCGAGCGCTGCCAGGTTGTCGGGCACGCGCTGCTCTTCGGTCAGCAGCTCGGGGAATTGCCCCAGGATGCGGCCGGCCACCGAGATGTCGCTGGTGACGACATCGATCCCCGCTTGCGCCGCGAAACGCTGGACGACCGGCAGCAGCGAGGCAGTGGCCAGGCGTGGTGCTTCATCGGTCAGGGTGTAAACGATCTGGGTCTTTTCGGCGGTCATGAACGTGGTCCGGTGGATGGGTAATCCGCGCTGCGCGCAGGGCATCAACTCTAGCAAGCCAGTCGAGAGATGCGCACAAAGCAAAAGCCCCGTGGCGGCAGGCCACGGGGCTTTCGCGTTGGCAGCTCAGCTCAGGAGGCCAGGGTTTGCTGCTGCTGCTGCTGCTGCTCGGCAGCGCGCGCGGCGGCTTCCATGGGCGTGATGTTCTGGGCCAGCTGGCCCTTGGGCCCCTGAACCAGATCGAACTGAACCTGGCTGCCCTGTTTCAGCGTCCGGAATCCCTCCATCTGGATTGCAGAAAAATGTGCGAAGACGTCATCGCCACCGGCCTCCGGCTCGATGAATCCGAAGCCCTTGGCATCGTTGAACCACTTGACTTTGCCCAGCGCCATCATCTTGTCTCCATTCTTTGTGGCACCTCTCGGGGAGGCGGACGGAGATTCTGGTAGCGCGACAAAAGGCGTCAATTCGGGACCTTCCCGGCCGGGTTCACCCGGGGGCGCTTGCAAATTGGCGTTACGCCGCCAACTGCCCGCGGTCGGCGGAGGGAATACCCCCGTCGATAGAATCCCGACATGCCTGTGCTCCCCGTTTTACCAACGCTGAACCAGTCGGTTCCTCCGCCGCCCGCGCCTCCTCTGAGGCCGGGCAAGGAAGAGGGCGACGGGGCGGTTGTCGTCGAGCGCCAGACGCAGAAAACCGAGCCGCCGCGGCTCTACCAGGTCCTGCTGCTGAACGACGATTTCACGCCGATGGAGTTTGTAGTCATGGTTCTGCAGGAATTTTTCCGGCATGACCTCGATACGGCGACGCAGATCATGCTCAAAATCCACCACGAGGGTCGCGGGGTCTGCGGTGTGTTCACCAAAGACGTCGCCGCGACCAAGGTGGAGTTGGTTCTGGCCGCCTCCCGGCGTGCCGGCCACCCCCTGCAGTGCATTATGGAGGCCGCATGATTGCGCAAGAGCTTGAAGTCAGTTTGCACATGGCGTTCGTCGAGGCACGCCAGCAGCGGCACGAATTCATCACCGTCGAGCACCTGCTGCTCGCGCTGCTGGACAACCCGAGTGCGGCGGAGGTGCTGCGTGCCTGCGCCGCCAACCTGGACGACCTGCGCAAGAGCCTGACGCAGTTCATCAAGGAGAACACGCCGATGGTGGGCGGCAGCGACGAGGTGGACACCCAGCCCACGCTGGGCTTCCAGCGCGTCATCCAGCGCGCCATCATGCATGTGCAAAGCACCGGCAGCGGCAAGAAGGAAGTGACCGGCGCCAACGTGCTGGTCGCCATCTTCGGCGAGAAGGATTCCCACGCTGTCTACTACCTGCACCAGCAGGGCGTGACGCGCCTGGATGTCGTCAACTTCATCGCCCACGGCATCAAGAAGACCGACCCCGAGCCGCCGAAGAACCCCGAGGGCCAGGCCCCAGGCGCGCAGGAAGCCGAGCGCGAGGAAGGCGAGGGCGCCAACGCCAAGGCGTCACCGCTGGAGCAGTTCACGCAGAACCTCAACCAGCTGGCCAAGGACGGCAAGATCGACCCGCTGATCGGCCGCGAGGCCGAGGTCGAGCGCGTCGTGCAGGTGCTGTGCCGTCGGCGCAAGAACAACCCGCTGCTGGTCGGCGAAGCCGGCGTCGGCAAGACGGCGATTGCCGAAGGCCTGGCCTGGCGCATCACCGAGGGCGAAGTGCCCGAGGTGCTGGCCGACGCCATCGTCTACTCGCTGGACATGGGCGCGCTGCTGGCTGGCACCAAGTACCGCGGCGACTTCGAGCAGCGCCTCAAGGCCGTGCTGAAGTCCTTGAAGGACCAGCCCAACGCGGTGCTCTTCATCGACGAGATCCACACGCTGATCGGGGCCGGAGCGGCGTCGGGTGGCACGCTGGACGCCAGCAACCTGCTCAAGCCCGCCCTGTCGAGCGGCCAGATGAAGTGCATCGGCGCGACCACCTTCACCGAATACCGCGGCATCTTCGAGAAGGACGCGGCGCTGAGTCGGCGCTTCCAGAAGATCGACGTGCCCGAGCCCTCGGTGGAGCAGACCATCGAGATCCTCAAGGGCCTGAAGAGCCGCTTCGAGGAGCACCACTCGGTCAAGTACGCGCTGGGCGCGCTGCAGGCCGCAGCCGAGCTGTCGGCCAAGTACATCAATGACCGCCACCTGCCGGACAAGGCCATCGACGTCATCGACGAGGCCGGCGCCGCGCAACGCATCCTGCCCAAGAGCAAGCAGAAGAAGACCATCACGCGCGTCGAGGTGGAAGACATCGTCGCCAAGATCGCGCGCATTCCGCCCGCGTCGGTCAACAGCGACGACCGCAGCAAGCTCAAGACGCTAGATCGGGACCTGAAGAGCGTTGTCTTCGGGCAAGACCCCGCGGTGGATGCGCTGGCTGCCGCCATCAAGATGGCGCGCTCGGGGCTGGGCCGGCCCGAAAAGCCGGTCGGCTCCTTCCTGTTCAGCGGTCCCACCGGCGTCGGCAAGACGGAAGTGGCCAAGCAGCTGGCCTACATCCTGGGCATCGAGCTGATCCGCTTCGACATGTCCGAGTACATGGAGCGCCACGCGGTGAGCCGCCTGATCGGGGCGCCTCCGGGCTACGTCGGTTTTGACCAGGGCGGCCTGCTGACCGAGGCGGTCACGAAGAAACCGCACTCGGTGCTGTTGCTCGATGAGATCGAGAAGGCGCATCCGGATGTCTTCAACGTGCTGCTGCAGGTCATGGATCACGGCACGCTGACCGACAACAACGGGCGCAAGGCCGACTTCCGCAACGTCATCATCATCATGACGACCAACGCGGGCGCCGAGGCGCTGAACAAGGCCACCATCGGCTTCACGACCCAGCGCCAACAGGGCGACGAGATGGCCGACATCAAGCGCCTGTTCACGCCCGAGTTCCGCAACCGCCTGGACGCCATCGTGTCCTTCCGTGCGCTCGACGAGGAAATCATCCTGCGCGTGGTCGACAAGTTCCTGCTGCAGCTCGAAAGCCAGCTGCAGGAGAAGAAGGTCGAGGTCAGCTTCTCGGACGCATTGCGCAAGCAGCTCGCCAAGAAGGGGTTCGATCCGCTGATGGGCGCGCGGCCGATGCAGCGCCTCATCCAGGACACCATCCGCCGGGCGCTGGCCGACGAGCTGCTGTTCGGCAAGCTGGTCGATGGCGGGCGACTGAGTGTGGACGTGGACGACAAGGGCGAGACGGTGCTGGACATCCAGCCCACGCCGCCCAAGCCGGCCAAGGACAACAAGCCCAAGGCCGAGCCGGCGACGGCCTGAAATGGCGGCCCATGAATCACAAGGGACACTTCGTTGTCCCTTTTCGTTCAGGCCGCTGGGTCCTGTCTGAAGAAGCCGGCGAGCAAGTCGTACATCGCCGGCTCCTCGCTGCGCATCGCGGTTGGCGCAACGAAGAAGGCCTCGGCGGCGACGGCGAAGAACTCCTCGACGGCCTCGCCGCCATAGGGGTCGATCAGGGTTTGCTGGCCGGCGTCGATGCGCTGACAGAAGTTTTCCCACTCGGCGTCGATCACGGCGATCCAGCGCTCGCGCTCATCGACATCCAACGGCGGTACGCCATCGGCCAAGCCGTCTCGCATGTCGATGACATGGGCGAACTCGTGGATGACGACGTTGAAGACCGCATCGGCGCTGAACTGGGTCGCGTCATCGCTGACGGCGATCGCGTTCCAGCTCAGCATCAGCGGCCCGCCCTCCATCGCTTCGCCGGCCAGCTCTTCGTCGTATTCGTGGACGACGCCATCTTCATCCTGGTAGGTCCGCTGCGCCACGACCTCGCCCTCGTGCATGACGATGCCGACAAAGCCGTCGTACCAGGCGAGGCCCAGGCGCAAGACCGGGAGGCAGGCCTGGGCGGCGACGGCGACGGCGACCTCGTCGGTCACCTCGAAACCGTCGACGCCATGGAATTCCTTGGTCGACAGGAACAGGCTGGACAGGCGCCGCAGCTCGGCGAGGTCGTCTTCACTGCGCTTGGCCAGGAAGGGGTAGCGCAGCAGCGTGAGCTGCCACAGCCCGTCGGGAATCGCATGGCGTTGCACCGCGCGCTGTTCGCGCCAGTTGCGCAGGGCTCTCAGGATCACAGCGGCAGGCGTTGCAGGCCGGCGGCCGACAGACGGATCACGTCGCCGCGCACGGGCGTGCCATCGAAGTCCCAGTCGGACAACACCACGCGCTTCAACCCGTCGCCCAGGGCGTGCTCGGCCGGGCGATGCGTGTGCCCATGGATCAGCGTCGCCGCGCCGGCCTCGGCCAGCAGCGCGCGGCAGGCGCCTGCATCGAGGTCGGTCGCCATCAGCTGGGCTGCCTGCGCCGCGCGGCTGCCCTCGCGCATCTGGCGGCCCAGCGCCCGGCGGGCATCGAGCGGCTGAGCCAGCACCTGCGCCTGCCATTCGGTCGAACGCACCTTGCTGCGGAAGGCCTGGTAGGCCGCGTCGGCCAGGCATTGCGCATCGCCATGCACGAGCAGCCAGCGCTGGCCGAAGGCGTCGAGCACGGTCGGGTCGGGCAGGAGGGGCATGCCGGCATCTGCCAACAGCTCGGCGCCGACCAGGAAGTCGCGGTTGCCATGCATGAAGAACAGGTCCAGCCGCCGCGATGCCTCGTACAGCAGGCGCACGACGCTGGCCTCGAAGGGCTCGTGGCGCGCGTCGTCGCCGACCCAGACTTCAAAGATATCGCCCAGCAGCAGCACCGCTTGAGCGGGCGTCTCGGCCAGATACCGCTCAAGCCGTGCGAGCGTGCCAGGCGTGTCGGCCCCAAGGTGCAGGTCGGACAGCAGGTCGATCTGCCGCCAGTGCACCGGGGCCGTCAGCGTCGGGATCAAACCTCGACGGCTTTTTCGATGATGACGTCTTCCACCGGCACGTCGCCATGGCCGCCCTTGGTGGCGGTCTTGGACTTCTCGATCTTGTCGACGACGTCCTGGCCCTCGATGACCTTGCCGAAGACGGCATAGCCCCAGCCCGACGGGCTCTCGGACTTGAAGTCCAGGAAGCCATTGTTCGTCGTGTTGATGAAGAACTGCGCCGTTGCCGAGTGCGGCGCGTTGGTGCGCGCCATGGCCAGCGTGTAATGGGCGTTCTTCAGGCCGTTGTTGGCTTCGTTCTGGATCTGCGCGTCGGTGGGCTTTTGCTTCATGCCGACCTCGAAGCCGCCGCCCTGGATCATGAAGCCCTTGATGACGCGGTGGAACACCGTGCCGTCGTAATGGCCCTTGCGGACGTAGCTGAGAAAGTTGGCGACCGACAGCGGCGCCTTCTCGGCATCCAGTTCGATGAGGATGTCGCCGTGGTTGGTGGTGAGTTTGACTTGGCTCATTTTTTGACGGGCTCGATGAGAGCCTTGGTGATGAAGATGGGCTTGGCGGGCAGATGCTGGTGGATGCCGACCGACGAGACCGCCGTGGTGCGGATCTTGTCGACGACGTCCATGCCCTCGACAACCTGGCCGAAGACGGCATAGCCGGTGGCCGGGTTCTCGGGCTCGCCGTCCAGGCGGACGTTGTCGGCCACGTTGATGAAGAACTGCGACGTGGCCGAATTGGGGTCGCCGGTGCGCGCCATCGCGAGGCTGCCGCGCACGTTGGACAGGCCGTTGTGCGACTCCAGCGGGATGGGCGGCTTGGTCGGGCGCTGGTTGAGCTTGCCGTCGTAGCCGCCGGTCTGGATCATGAAGCCGTCGATGACGCGGTGGAAGATGACGCCGTTGTAGTGGCCCGCCTTGACGTACTGCAGGAAATTTGCCACCGACTTCGGCGCCTTCGCCGCGTTCAGCTCGACGCGGATATTGCCCTCACTGGTCTGCAGCTTGACGGTCTGGGCGGAGACACTGGTGGCGGCCAGCAGGGCGGCCAGGAAGAGTGCGGTCTTGGTCATGAAGAAATAGGAATGCGTCAGCGGAGCTTGTTGAGGTCACCGGTCATTGCCAGTGTGCGGCTGATCTTGCCTGCCAACGCGTCGCTGGGCGCTGGCGCGGCTTTCTGGGCGCGCTGGTAGGCGCGCAGCGCCAGGCGCAGCAGCACGTCGCCCAGATTCTCCTGCGCCTGGGCGTGTTCGGGTTGCAGGCGCAGTGCTTGTTCGAGCGCGGCATGCGCCTCGTCCAGCTCGCCCGCGGCGGCGCGCAGCACGGCCAGGTTGTTGTACGGATCGGCAAGGTCGGGGAAGTCCTGGGTCAGGCGCGTGAAGATGCTCAGGGCCTTGGCGCGCTCGCCCAGATCCATGCGCATCACGCCGAGGGCGAAGCGCAATTGCAGGTCGTCGGGTGTGCGCGTGAGGGCCTGCTCGACTTGCTCGACCGCCTGGAGGCGCTGGCCGGCCAGCCAGAGGCGCTGGGCGCCAGTCAGGTCATCGGCGCGGGCCGGCAGGGCGGCCAGCGCGGCGACCAGCACGAGGGCCAGCGCAAGGGTGGGGAGGGGCAGGCGCATGAGGGTTGTAGCGGGGAGCGGCGCGAGGGTCGGCCGCTATACTGATTTCATTCTATGAGCCCCGCCTGGCCGGCCCGGTGCGGGGCTTCTTGTTGGTGGCTTCTTAGGGGTGTCGTCCCTGTCCCCGTCTCATGTCCTTGCGCGTCCACAACTCCCTCAGCCGCACTCTCGAAGAGTTTCAGCCGCTCGTGCCGGGCCAGGTGCGCATGTATGTGTGCGGCATCACCGTCTACGACCTGTGCCACATGGGGCACTTGCGCATGAACATGGCGTTCGACGTCATCTACCGCTGGCTGCGCGCCAGTGGCTATGCCGTCACTTATGTGCGCAACATCACCGACATCGATGACAAGATCATCAGGCGCGCGGTCGAGCGCGGCGTCAGCATCCGGCAGCTCACCCAGGAGATGAGCGCCGCGATGCACGATGACTTCGCCGCTGTCGGGCTGCTGCGCCCTGACCATGAGCCGCGCGCCACCGACTACGTGCCGCAGATGCTCTCGCTGATCGAGCGCCTGGAAGAACGTGGCCTGGCCTACCGGGCCGAGGGCGGCGACGTGAACTACGCGGTGCGCAAGTTCGATGGCTACGGCAAGCTCAGCGGCAAGAGCATCGACGACCTGCGGGCTGGCGAGCGTGTGGCGGTGGACGACGGCAAGCTGGATCCGCTGGACTTCGTGCTTTGGAAAGCGGCGAAGGCCGACGAGCCGGCCGATGCCAAGTGGGACGCGCCTTTCGGCGCAGGCCGCCCGGGCTGGCATATCGAATGCTCGGCCATGAGCTGCGCTCTGTTGGGCGAGAGCTTCGACATCCATGGGGGCGGCACGGACCTGCAGTTCCCGCACCATGAGAACGAGATCGCGCAGAGCCAGGGTGCCGGCTACGAATTCGCCCGCTATTGGCTGCACAACGGCTTTCTGAACGTCGACGGCGAGAAGATGTCCAAGAGCCTGGGCAACTTCTTCACCAACCGCGATGTGCTGCAGAAGTTCGACGGCGAGACGCTGCGTTTCTTCATGCTGCGCACCCACTATCGCCGCCCGTTCAACTTCAGCGACGCGCACCTGGAAGATGCGCGCACCGCGCTGACGCGGCTCTACACGGCGCTGGACGCTGTGCCGCCGGCCGATGTCGCCATCGACTGGACCGAGCCAAGTGCCGCGACCTTCAAGACGGCGATGGACGAGGACTTCGGCACGCCGGGCGCCATCGCGGTGCTGTTCGACCTGGTCAACGAGGTCAATCGTGACCGTTCGCCGCAGCGTGCCGGCCTGCTGAAGGCACTGGCGGGCGTGCTGGGCATCCTGCAGCAGGAGCCGCTGGTTTATTTGCAGGGCGGCTCCCGCGACGAGGCCACCTGGATCGCAGAGCGCATTGCTGCCCGCGCGGCGGCCAAGGCCGCCAAGGACTTTGCCGGCGCCGATGCGATCCGCGCGGAACTCTCGGCCAAGGGCATCACGCTGAAGGACGGTGCCGCCGGCACGACCTGGGTGAAGAGCTGATGGCATCGAAGACCCCTGCCGAGGTCGGGCCTGACGTGGTCCCGCCCTATTGGGACGAGGCTTGCAAGCACTTGGTCAAGCGCGACCGGGTCATGAAGAAGCTGATCCCGCAGTTCGGTGAGGCGCGCCTGCAAAGCCGCGGTGATGCTTTCGCGACCTTGGCGCGCTCCATCGTCGGCCAGCAGATCTCGGTCAAGGCCGCGCAATCGGTCTGGACGCGCTGGATCGCGCTGATGCCAAAGTTCCAGCCCGCTGCGGTGCTGGGGCTGGGGCCGGATGAGCAACGCGCAGCAGGGCTGTCGGCTCGCAAGGTCGAATACCTGGGCGACCTGGCCAAGCATTTCGACTCCGGCCAGGTCCATCCACGCCAATGGGCGCAGATGGACGATGAAGCCATCATCGAAGAGCTTGTCGCCATCCGCGGCATCGGCCGGTGGACGGCCGAGATGTTCTTGATCTTTCACCTGATGCGCCCCAATGTGATGCCGCTGGATGACGTCGGCCTGTTGAAGGGCATCAGCCAGAATTACTTCTCCGGCGAGCCGGTGTCGCGGGCCGAGGCGCGCGAGGTTGGCGACGCCTGGGCGCCTTTTCGCTCTGTAGCGGTTTGGTACATTTGGCGCAGCCTGGATCCCCTACCGGTGGATTACTGATGAGCAAAAAACATTTCCTTGAATTCGAGCAACCCATCGCGGAGCTTGAGACCAAGATCGAAGAGCTGCGCTACGTGCAAAGCGAGTCGGCCGTTGATATCTCCGAGGAGATCGACCGCCTCTCCAAGAAGAGCCAGCAGCTGACCAAGGAGGTCTACTCCAACGTCGCACCCTGGCAGGTCTACCAGATCGCGCGCCACCCGCAACGCCCGCAGACGCTGGACTATTGCTCGGAAGTCTTTACCGAGTTCCAGGAACTGCATGGCGACCGACACTTCGCGGACGACGCTGCCATCGTCGGCGGCATCGCGCGTTTCAACGGCCAGGCCTGCATGGTCATCGGCCACCAGCGTGGTGGCGACGCCAAGGAGCGCACGCTGCGCAACTTCGGCATGCCGCGCCCCGAGGGCTATCGCAAGGCGCTGCGGCTGCTGAAGCTGGCCGAGAAGTTTGGCCTGCCGGTCTTCACCTTCATCGACACCATGGGCGCCTATCCGGGCATTGGTGCCGAGGAGCGCAGCCAGAGTGAGGCCATCGGCCGCAACATCTTCGAGATGGCGCAGCTCGAAGTGCCCATCATCGCCACGATCATTGGCGAGGGCGGCTCCGGCGGCGCGTTGGCCATCGGCGTGGCCGACCAGGTGCTGATGCTGCAGTTCGCCGCCTACTCGGTCATCTCGCCCGAAGGCTGCGCCTCCATCCTGTGGAAGAGCAGCGAGCGCGCCTCCGAGGCTGCGGACGCCTTGGGCATCACCGCTCACCGGTTGAAGGCGCTTGGGCTGATCGACAAGATCGTCAGCGAGCCTGTCGGCGGCGCGCATCGTGATGCCAAGCAGATGGCCTCCAATCTCAAGCGCGCCTTGTCCGATGCATTGCGCCAAGTCAGCGACCTGAAGACCCGCGAGCTGCTCGACCGCCGCTACGAGCGCGTTCAGGCCTATGGCCGCTTCAGCGACACCAAGAACCGCTGACACCGTCGCGGTCGCCTTCAGCGGCGGCCTGGATTCCACGGCCCTGTTGCATGCCGCTGCCCGCACGGCAGACGGCATTCGGGTTGTCGCCCTCCATGTCCATCACGGCCTGCAGCCGCAGGCCGATGATTGGGCAGCGCATTGCGAGCGCGTGGCCGCTGAGCTGGGTGTTGACTTTGGCTGCGCGCGCTTGAGCGGAACCCCGGCGCGCGGTGACAGCATCGAAGCCTGGGCCCGTAGGGGCCGCCACTCGGCGCTGCACGACATGACCGCCGCCGCAGGGGCCGATCTGCTGCTGCTGGCCCACCACAGGCGCGATCAGGCCGAAACCTTTTTGCTGCAAGCCATGCGCGGCGCCGGCACGGCCGGCCTGGCCAGCATGCCGCGGGCGCAATGGCGCGAAGGTGTCTGCTGGGCGCGGCCTTGGCTGGACATGCCTCGGGAAGCCATCGTCGCCTATGCCGAGCAGCACGGCTTGCGTTGGATCGACGACCCGAGCAATGCGCACACGCGCTTCGCGCGTAACCGTCTGCGCCAGGCCCTGTGGCCGGCGTTCCCGGCGGCCGAAGCTGGCCTGGCGCAGGCGGCCCGCTGGGTCCAGCAGGCCGACGCGCTTGCGACCGAGGTCGCCGAGGGCGACCTGGCCGCTGCATCGACGCCGCAGCGCCTGGACCTGGTCGCTTTGTCGGCGTTATCGCCCGCGCGCTGGAGCAACGCACTGCGCGCCTGGCTGTCGCAGCACACGGTAGCGCCCGCCAGCCTCGTCGAGCGCCTGCGCACCGAATGGCGCCCGGGTGCGATGTTGTCCTGGCCCGCGCCAGGCGGAGACCTGCACGCTTATCGCGATGGGTTGTTCTGGGCCGCCGCGGCGCCGCGCCAGTTGCCCCATGCCGTCGAGCTCGACCTGAGTCGCCCCGGTCGCTATCCCCAATCGGCCTGGCAGGGCAGTTGGGTTGTGGATGCCGCCCGCCCCGGAATTGCCGTCGACCGACTCGCTCGATTGCTGCAGCGTGGTCGCGATGGCGCCGAGCAGTTCCAGCGAGCGCGGGCTTCGATCCCGCGCAGCCTCAAGAAGGCCAGCCAGGAAGCCGGGCTGCCGCCCTGGCGGCGCAGCGGCCCTGTGCTGTTCGACACCGCCGGGCATCTGCTGGCCATCGCCGGGCTGGGCATGGACGCGCGTGCCTTCGCCGGTCAAGATGAGCCGCAGCTTGCTTTGCGCTGGGTGGAGGACTGAGCCTTGCCGCAGAGCGAAGGCCCGGGCGAGGACGACGCATAAAATCAGCGGTTTGCGAGCGTGCCGTCCTGGCCGCTCCGTCTTCAGCCTTCGCTCAAACACATGGCTCTGATCGTCCACAAGTATGGCGGCACCTCGATGGGGTCCACCGAGCGCATCCGCAACGTCGCCAAGCGGGTGGCCAAATGGGCGCGCGCTGGCCACCAGATGGTGGTGGTGCCTTCCGCCATGAGCGGTGAGACCAACCGCCTGCTCGGCCTGGCCAAGGAACTGTCGCCCACCGGCAGCAGCCCGGCGTTGATGCGTGAGCTGGATGTGATCGCGGCCACCGGAGAGCAAGTGTCCGTGGGTCTGCTGGCCATCGCGCTGCAGGCCGAGGGCATGGAAGCGGTCAGCTATGCGGGCTGGCAGGTGCCTGTCGCCACCGATTCGTCCTACACCAAGGCCCGCATCGAGAGCATCGACGACGCCCGCGTGCGAGCTGACCTCGCGGCTGGCAAGGTGGTCGTCATCACCGGCTTCCAGGGGATCGATCCGCTCGGCAATCTCACGACGCTGGGTCGGGGCGGCTCCGACACCTCGGCCGTGGCCATCGCCGCGGCGATGAAGGCCGACGAGTGCCTGATCTACACCGATGTGGACGGCGTTTACACGACCGACCCGCGCATCGTGCCCGAGGCACGCCGTCTGCACACCATCAGCTTCGAAGAGATGCTGGAGATGGCGTCGCTGGGCTCCAAGATCCTGCAGATCCGCTCGGTGGAATTCGCCGGCAAGTACCGCGTACCGCTGCGCGTGCTGTCCAGCTTCACGCCTTGGGACATCGATATCAACGAGGAAGCCAAGTCCGGCACCCTGATCAGTTTTGAAGAGGACGAAAAAATGGAACAAGCCGTCGTTTCGGGCATTGCCTTCAACCGTGACGAGGCCAAGGTGACGCTGCTGGGCGTGCCCGACAAGCCTGGCATCGCCTTCCAGATCCTCGGCCCCGTGGCCGAGGCCAACATCGATATCGACGTCATCATCCAGAACGTCTCGCACGACGGCAAGACGGATTTCTCCTTCACCGTGCACCGCAACGACTATGCACGGACGATGGAATTGCTGCAGAACACCGTCGGCCCGGCCACCAATGCGAGCAAGGTCGCTGGCGACCCCAAGATCTGCAAGGTGTCCATCGTCGGTATCGGCATGCGCTCGCATGTCGGCGTGGCCAGCAAGATGTTCCGTGCGCTGTCCGAGGAGGGCATCAACATCCAGATGATCTCCACCAGTGAGATCAAGACCAGCGTCGTCATCGACGAAAAGTACATGGAGCTCGCCGTGCGCGCATTGCACAAGGCCTTCGACCTGGATCAGGACGACGCGCCCGCCTGAATTCTCGCGAGAAGCATCCGCGCTTAATGTAGAATGCGCGGCTGTGCTGGAGTCGTGACCGAGTGGCCGAAGGTGCTCCCCTGCTAAGGGAGTATGTGGGCAAAACCTGCATCGAGGGTTCGAATCCCTCCGACTCCGCCAAGGATCAGTTCCGGGACGTTTGTTGAAGTCCCACAAAGAACTCGAAAAGCCCGTTTTCCCCAGTGGAGACGGGCTTTTTTGTTTCACGGCGTCCTGAAGCGTTCGTTGACAGCCCGCGACGCGTGGGGGTACGGTTGGGGGTACTTGAACGAGGCGCTGGGGGTACTTTTCTCTGGCGATCCCAGGAGTACCCACGATGTCTCTCACCGATACCGCCATCAAAAAGCTCAAGGCAGCCGACAAGCCGCTGAAGGTGAGCGACGAGAGGGGGCTGTACCTCTTGGTGAAGCCGGAGGGGGGGAAGCTTTGGCGCTGGAAGTACCGTCACGCCGGCAAGGAAAAGCTGATGGCCCTGGGCGGCTATCCCGACGTTTCTCTGGCCCAGGCTCGCGAGAAGCGGGAAGAAGCGCGCAAGCTGCTGGCCGCCGGCACCGATCCGATGGGCGAGCGCCGCCAGGTGAAAGTAGCCCAGCGCATCGCCATGGACAATTCATTTGAGTCCGTGGCTCGCAAGTGGTGGGCGAGCTGGAAGGCAGCTCGTTCAAGCCGTCACGCTGAGTATGTTGAGCGGCGGCTTGAGGCCGACGTGTTCCCGGTGATCGGTCATCGGCCCATTGCCGAGCTTGAGGCGGCAGAACTGGTCGCGATGGTGAAGCGCATCGAAGCGCGCGGCGCGCTGGACATCGCGAAGCGTTCCATGCAAACGTGCGGTCAAGTGTTTCGCTACGCGATCGCGCATGGGCAGGCGTCGCGCAATCCGGCGACTGACATACGGCCGAGCGATGTGCTGCCCTCGCGCAAAAAGAAGAACTTTGCGCGGGTGGAAGCGAACGAGCTGCCCGACCTGTTGCGGAAGATCGAGGTCTATCAGGGCGCGTCCATCACGCGCGCTGCCTTGAAGCTAATGGCCATGACCTTCGTGAGGACCAGTGAGCTGATCGGCGCGGCCTGGGATGAGTTCGACCTGGACGTGGGCCGCTGGGACATTCCAGCGAGCCGCATGAAGATGAAGACACCGCATATCGTCCCGTTGTCCTCACAGGCTGTGACGCTGCTACGGGCGCTTCACACGAGCACGGGTGGCAGGGCGCTGCTGTTTCCAGGGGAGCGCGATCCCAAGAAGCCGATGTCCAACAACACGATCCTCAAGGCACTGGAACGCATGGGCTACAAGGGCCGGATGACGGGGCATGGCTTTCGGGGTGTCGCCTCGACGCTTCTTCACGAGCAAGGATTTGAGCATTCACACATCGAGCTGCAATTGGCTCACCAGGAGCGTGATGCGGTGTCAGCCAGCTACAACCATGCGCTGTACCTACCTCAGCGTGCACGGATGATGCAGGCCTGGAGCGACTACCTCGATACCGCCATCGCCGGCAGTGTGGTGGCGCTTCGCAAGCTCAGCGCGTAGAGGCTCTACCGTGGGCTCTCAGTTCAAACTTGGTCGAGCAAGGGCGTGGTCTATTGGTATGCGTCCGCCGAACACACCTTGACGGCGGCTGTGGAGGGCGGGCGAGTCCCCTCCCCCGCCACGGGGGGTGGGAAACGATATTAAGCCGACGGCGGGATCTCAGCTTGGCGGTACCAGCGGTGTGGCAGGAGCTCGTCGATCCGGCTGGCCGGGTGTGTCGGCAAGCGATCCAGCACGTCCTTGAAGTAGGCGTACGGGTCGTGCCCGTCGATGCGCGCTGAGTGCAGCAGGCTCATGACGGCCGCAGCCCGCTTGCCCGCACGCAGGCTACCGGCGAACAGCCAATTCGATCTGCCGACTGCGATCGGTCGGATCTGGTTCTCGACCCAGTTGTTCGAGATGGGCACGTCGCCGTCGTCCACGAAGCGCGTGAGTTCCTTCCAGCGCCTCAGGCTGTAGTCAATCGCCTTGTTGGTCGCGGATCCAGGCGGCACCAACTGGCGCTTGGCGAGCAGCCAGCGGTGGAACACCGCCAGAACCCGTCGTGACTTGCGCTGCCGGATGCGTCGGCGCTCGTCACTGGCGAGTTGCTCAATCTGCCGCTCGATGCGGAACAGGGCCTGGTAGAAGCGCAGCGCTTGCTCGCCGACCTGAGTTCTTCAGTAAACACCTTGAGGAGCTTTAGGTAAATACATGGTGTTGGGCCACACCTGCCGACCAAATCAAGCGACTGCGGCTCAATGAAAATCCCGGCTGCTTGTTTCAAGCTCGCCCAGCCAGGGCGACAGATCCTCCAGCCGTTGCGCGATGAGGCTGCACGCATCGCCCTGCCGTTGCCATTTGCCCTGTACACCTAGCAGGCGCGATCCCAACAGTTCCTTGCGCTGCGCCTCCTTCACGCTTGGCCAGACGATGACCTGCACGTTGCCGGTCTCATCTTCCAGGCTCACGAAGATCACGCCCTTGGCGGTCTCGGGCTGTTGGCGCAGCGTGACGATGCCGCAGTAGTGCACGGGCTGACCGTCCCGTGTCTTGAGAAGCTGTTCGGCCGTCAGGAAGCGCCGTTGCAGCAGCTTGGGTCTGAGCAGCTTCATCGGATGGCTGCGCAGTGTCAGTCCGAGGGTGCGGTAGTCCCAGACCACCTCTTCACCTTCGGCAGCGGCCTCCAATTCGAGGACGGGCTCGTCCACCGGCGCCTGGCGCAGCAGCTCGGGCGGCCGGCGCAGGGCTGCAGCGTCCCAGACTTGTTGCCGGCGGTGGCCGCTCAGGCTCCTCAGCGCGTCGGCGGCCGCAAGCTGCCGCAGGTCCTGGTGTTCCAGCTGTGCAAAGCGGGCCAGCTCCTCGGCACTTTCGAAATAGGACTGAACTCTCGCCTGGACGATGCGCTGCGCCGATGCTTCCTTGAGCCCTTGAACGAGCCGCAGGCCCAGCCGCACCGCAGGTGCGTACTCGATGTCTTCCAGCGTGCAGTCCCAGTCGCTGTGGAGTACATCGGCTGGTCTCACGTCGACGCCATGGCGGCGGGCATCCTGGACCAGCTGGCTTGGCGTGTAGAAACCGAGCGGCTGGCTGTTCAACATCGCGCACAGGAACTCCGCGGGGTGGTGATGCTTCACCCAGCACGACGCGTAGACCAGGATGGCGAAGCTCGCCGCATGGCTCTCCGGGAATCCGTAGCTGGAGAACCCCTTCATCTGCTCAAAGACATTGCGCGCGAAGGCTTCGGTGTAGCCGCGCTCAAGCATGCCGCCGATGATGCGCGGCTCGTATTTGTTGAGGCTGCCGGTGCGGCGCCAGGCGGCCATCGCGCGGCGCAGCCCGTCGGCCTCACCAGGCGTGAAGCCGGCACACAGGATGGCCAGCTGCATGCACTGCTCCTGAAACAGCGGCACGCCCAGCGTGCGGCCCAGGGCCTTCTCGATTTCCGGGCTGGGATAGGTCACCGGCTCCTGCCCGTTGCGGCGGTTCAGGTAGGGGTGGACCGAGCCGCCCTGGATAGGCCCCGGCCGCACGATGGCGACCTGCACGACCAGGTCGTAGAAGCAGCGGGGTTGGTGGCGCGGGAGCATGGACATCTGCGCCCGGCTTTCGACCTGGAAGACGCCGACCGTGTCGGCCTTGCAGATCATGTCGTAGGTTGCGGGGTCCTCGGGCGGGATGTCCTGCATCTCGAAGACATGGCCCTTGCGCATGCCGATGAGGTCCAGAGACTTGTGCAGCGCGGTCAGCATGCCGAGCGCCAACACGTCGACCTTGAGCAGGCCCATCAGGTCCAGGTCGTCCTTGTCCCACTGGATGACGGTGCGGTCCTCCATCGCCGCGTTCTCAATCGGCACGATGCGGGTCAGCGGCCCGTTCGTCAGCACAAAGCCGCCGGGGTGCTGGCTGAGGTGGCGCGGGAAGCCTTGCAGTTGCTCGACCAGCGTGCGCAACTGCTTGACGAGCAGGCTGTCCTTGTCGAGCCCGGCCTCGACGATCGCGTCATCGCTGATGGCCGCGTCCCACTGGCTGACGCCCTTGCTGAGACCTTCCAGCGCCGCATCGTCCAGGCCCAACGCCTTGCCGACATCCCGCAGGGCGCTCTTGGGTCGGTAGCTGGTCACGACAGCAGTCAGCGCCGCACGGTCGCGGCCGTACTTGCGGTAAAGGTACTGGATGACCTCTTCGCGCCGCTCGTGCTCGAAGTCCACATCGATGTCGGGCGGCTCGCCGCGCTCCTTGCTGATGAAACGCTCGAAGAGCATGGAGCTGCGCAGTGGGTCGACCTCGGTGACGCCGCAGCAGTAGCAGACCACCGAGTTCGCGGCGGAGCCCCGGCCCTGGCACAGGATGCCCTGGCTGCGCGCGAAGGCGACGATGTCGTACACGGTGAGGAAGTAGTGCTCGTACTGCATCTCCGCGATGAGGCCAAGCTCATGCTCGATCTGCGCCTGCGCCTCGCCGGGCACGCCATGGGGCCAGCGCCGGCCGGCGCCCTCGTAGACGATGCGGCGCAGGTAGCTGTGTGGCGTCTCGCCGGCGGGGATGACTTCGTCGGGGTACTGGTACTTCAGCTCATCCAGGCTGAAGTCGCATCGGTCAGCCACGTGCAGCGTCTCCAGCATCAGCTCCGGCGGGCAGCGCTCGGCGATGCGACGACGGGTGCGCAGGTGCTGCTCGGCGTTCTGGCGCAGCTTCAGCCCGCACTCGGCGATGGGCATACGCAGCCTTGTTGCCGTCAACACGTCCTGCAGCGGCTTGCGCGAGCGGACATGCATGTGAACGTCGCCCACGGCGACGACCGGCACGGCGGTCAGCTCGCTGCATTGGCGCAGCTTGTAGAGCTGCACCTCGTCATCGAGGCGGCGCAGCTGCTCCCAGCCCAGCCAGCAGCAGCCGGTCCAGTGCCGCAGCAGCCACTTGGCGATGACCTCCATCTGCGCCAGCGTGCAGCTGCGATCGGGCACCGCGATGACGACGCAGTCGGCCAGCGTCGTGCGGTCGATCTCATCGAGGTCGAGGTGGTACGACCCCTTCTCAGAGCGGCGGCGCAGGTGGGTGATGAACTGGCACAGGTTTCCGTAGCCATTGCGGTTCGTGGCCAGCACGACGAAGCTGAAGGGCGTGTCCGACCGCACCTCGAACTGGCTGCCGACGAGCAGCTTGATGCCGGCCTCCTTGGCCGCCACGTGTGCGCGCACCACGCCGGCCATGCTGCACTCGTCAACGATGGCGATGGCGCCGTAGCCCAGGGCCTTGGCGCGCTCGACCAGTTCTTCGGGTTTGCTGGCGCCCCTCAGGAAGGTGAAGTTGCTGACGCAGCGCAGCTCGGCGTAGGGCGGGATCATCAGGAAGCGCTATCCGAAGATGCCGTGCAGGTACCAGGCCACGCTGTCGTCCTGCCGGGTCTGGAAGAGCCACAGCAGGCCCGCGTGGCGGGACTCGGCCAGCCAGTAATCGCGCACCACCAGCCGCCCCTGGCCTGCGATCTCGTCACGGTCCCACCAGCCGGATTCAATGCGCTGCGGCCCGGCCAGCAGCTGCAGCTCACCTTGGTAGACGGGGCGCTGGTTGCGTATCGCCAACTTGAGCGGCTCGCGAAGTGCCCAGGTCGGCTGGGGCAGGTCGCTGCTGCCCGCGGGCTTGCGCGGCACCGGCTTGGCCACCGGTTGCCAGTGGGCCATCCATTCCTGGCGGTGGTCCTCATGGACCCTGCAG
>NZ_JBQVNP010000059.1:0-29777 GCF_052436255.1 Roseateles sp.
TATTTGGCGGCCATTTTTGCCGGCTCGTCAGGCTTCTTGTCGTTGCCTTCGATGTAGGGGCTCCATGGCTTGGCTTTCACCGGGCCGGGCGTCTTCCACACCACGTTGAACTGGCCGTCACCCTTGACTTCGCCGATGAAGACCGACTTGTGCAGGTGGTGGTTCTTCTCGTCCATCTTGGACGTGATGCCCGAGGGCGCCGTGAAGGTCTGGCCGGCCATCGCGGCGATGACCTTGTCGGTGTCGGTGCTCTTGGCCTTGGTGACGGCCTGCGCCCACATGTTGATGCCGATGTAGGTGGCTTCCATCGGGTCGTTGGTCAGCGGCTTGTCCTTGTGGCCGGCGATGCCCTTGGCCTTGGCATAGGCGCTCCACTTCTTGATGAAACCGTCGTTGGCCGGGGCCTTGATGGACATGAAGTAGTTCCACGCGGCCAGGTGGCCCTGCAGCGGCTTGGTGTCCACGCCGCGCAGCTCTTCCTCACCCACCGAGAAGGCCACCACCGGCACGTCCGTCGCCTTCAGGCCCTGGTTGCCCAGTTCCTTGTAGACGGGCCCGTTGGAGTCGCCGTTGATGGTCGACACGACGGCCGTCTTCTTGCCTTCGGCGGAGAACTTCTTGATCTTGGCAATGATGCTCTGGTAGTCCGCATGGCCGAAGGGGGTGTAGTCCTCCATGATGTCGGACTCGGGGATGCCCTTGGCTCTAAGCAAGGCGCGCAGGATCTTGTTGGTCGTGCGCGGGTAGACGTAGTCGGTGCCCAGCAGCACGAAGCGCTTGGCACCGCCGCCGTCCTTGCTCATCAGGTACTCGACGGCAGGGATGGCCTGCTGGTTGGGCGCGGCACCGGTGTAGAACACGTTCTTGCTCAGCTCCTCGCCCTCGTACTGCACGGGGTAGAACAGCAGCGAGTTGGTCTGCTCGAAGACCGGCAGCACCGACTTGCGGCTCACCGAGGTCCAGCAGCCGAACACGACGGCGACCTTGTCCTGCGAGATGAGCTGCTTGGCCTTTTCGGCGAACAGCGGCCAGTTGGAGGCCGGGTCGACGACGACGGGCTCGAGCTTCTTGCCCAGCAGGCCGCCCTTGGCGTTGATCTCGTCGATGGCCATCAGCACGGTGTCCTTCAACACCGTTTCGGAGATGGCCATGGTGCCCGACAGCGAGTGCAGGACGCCGACCTTGATGGTGTCGGCAGCGTGAGCGGTCAGAACAGCGGCGGGGGAGATCAGGGTCGCGGCGGCAGCCAGCGCCAGGGCGGAACGACGAAGCATCGGGGATCCTCCAGAGGGGTTTTGGGGTCGGTCGAGTAGCGACCCACCCTGTGCGCAAGGGGCGTGCCAGCGCAGTCAAGGGCGGCGGCCCGCCCGAGTGCTCAGCGGTGGTGCGGGCGCGCACCCCTGGCGCCCAAGCTGGTGCGAGCGTCCCAATCCGGTGCGTCTGGCGGCCGCTCGCGAGCCGCGCGGAGCGCCCGCCAACGACGGCGCCGCATGACGCACAAGGCGGGGTGCGGCACTGGTCGGTCGATCACAAGCGCCTCGGCGGCGCCCGCGGGTCAGCGGTGGCGCTACTGGGTCAAGCCCTTGATCTCATCGGCCATGATTCGCCAGTTCTTCACCTGGTCGAGGTATTTTTTGGCCTGCGCCTTGGCGCGGTCCTCCCAGCCCGGGTTCTTCATGGCGAACTTGCCTTCCCAGAAGCCCATGCCCTTGTTCTGTGCGGCGTCGTCGATGAGCTTGAGCAGGTGCACCGGGTCAGCCCGCAGGCGCTCGCCAATCTGGGGCGAGGCTTTCAGCACGGCGCCTTTCCAGTGCGTGACCGCCACCGAGATGGATCGCGCGGCGGTAGAGGAACACAGCGCTTCCTTCAGGTTCTGCTCGGTGGGCTTGGCGATGAACTGCTTGAGCGCCGCCTCGAACTCGGCCGAGCCCTTCTTGATGCCGAGATAGACCATCTTGAGGTTCTTGTTCAGCACCTCCTGGGCGGACGCGTCCTTGCCCAGGCGCTTCTCGACGATGGCGGTCACCTGGACCACCTCGTTCTTCGCATATTTGCGCAGGGCGTCCAGGCGCTGGCTGAGGATCTCGAACCCCGCCTTCAGGTCAGCGTCCGAGGGGCCGAGCACCCGGGCCTGCGCTTCGAACTCATCCATGTTCTTCTTCAGGCCCTCGTTCATCTTGACCAGGGCGGTGGCGAGCGCCTTCAGGTGGCCGGGCAGCGCCTTGAGGTTGTCGTCCTTGCAGGACTTGGCGGCCTCCAGGGCCGCTTCGTAGTCGGCCAGGCGCTGCTCCAGCGTCTTGCCGCTCTTCATCACCATCAGCAGCTTCTTGATGCCGGCCTCCTGACCCTTGTTCTTCAAGGTCGGCGCCACCCGCGCGGTCAAGGCGGTGAAGTTGCGCATCGCGAGCTTGTAGTTGTCGGTCACAGACATACCGGATCCTTTGAATCAGCGAGCGCCGGGCTCAGGGTTGTGGGCATCGGTCAAGGCGGACGCGACGCGGGCCGCGCAAGGCGCGGCCGTCGGACAACGCTGAGTACCTTGCGGCGGGCGGCAGTTCCCCTCGCCAGGCAAGTTTCCGGACTGCCGCGCGGGGCGGCCGTGCGCTCAGGCCGGCAACACCATGCCGTCGCAGGCACCGAAGCCGATGCGGCGAAAGCCCGGCTTGTGCGCGAAGGCGCGCAGGCCCAGCGTGTCGCCGTCGAGCACGAAGGTGCGCTGCTCGCCGTTCGGCAGCGTGATCGGCTGCTTGCCCCCCTGGGTCAGCTCCAGCAGCGAGCCGGCCTCGTCGGGCTGCGGCCCGCTGATGGTGCCCGTCCCGAGCAGATCGCCGGGCTGCAGGTTGCAGCCGTTGCTGGCGTGGTGGGTCAGCATCTGCGCGAGCGACCAGTAGGCGTGGCGCAGGTTGGAGCGCGACAGGCAAGTGGGCCGGGCCATCGTGGGCGTCTTGAACCAGACCTCCAGCTCGATGTCGTAGCTCGCATTGGCGCGGTGGGCGGGCGAGTCGAGATAGGGCAGCGGCTGCGGATCGCCTTCGGGCCGTGTGAACGGGATGCGGAAGGGTTCGAGCGCCTCCATCGTGACGATCCACGGCGAGATCGTCGTGCCGAAGTTCTTGGCCAGGAAGGGGCCGAGGGGCTGGTACTCCCAGGGCTGGATGTCGCGGGCCGACCAGTCGTTGAGCAGCGTCAGGCCGAAGGCGTGCTCATGGGCCTCGTCGATGCCGAAAGGCTCGCCGAGCGCATTGCCCGGGCCGACAAACAGGCCCAGCTCCAGCTCGCAGTCGACCCGGGCGCTGGGCTTGAACACCGGCACGTCGGCATCCGGCGGCTTGACCTGACCCCTGGGCCGGCGCAGCGGCGTACCGCTGACGACGATGGATGAGCTGCGGCCGTGGTAGCCGATGGGCACCCACTGGTAGTTGGGCAATAGCGGGTTGTCCGGGCGGAACAGCTTGCCGATGGCGCGTGCGTGGTGGATGCCGGTGTAGAAGTCGGTGTAGTCACCGATGCGGCAGGGCAGCGTGTACTCGGCATCGGCCTGCGGCACGAGCTCTAGCTCGGGCGCTCCCGCCTTGAGCGTGTCGAAGAGGCGGTGCCGCAATGCCAGGCGCTCTGCGCCCGGGCGGGCCATCAGCGCATTCATGTCAGCAATGCCCCAGGCACTGAGGTCCAGAATCTGGTCGCCGATGCCGACGCCGATGCGCCACGGCTCCAGCGTGCCGGTGCGGCGAAAGCTGCAGAAGGGCAGGTTCTGCAGCGGGTAATCAGTCGCGGGGTCGTTGGCCGAGGCGACCCAGGAGAGGGCGGCGGCGTCGTGGGTGTGGTCAAGCATGCTTGAATTCTTCCTTCAGGCCCTGCCAGCAGTTGGCATACGTCGTTTCCAGTGGCGCCTCACGCAGCGCCCAGGCCGTGGGCTTGAGCGGCCAGCGCGTCTCGAACATGAAGGCCAGCGTGTTGTCCAGCCTGTGCGGTTGCAGCACCGCGCCGCTGGCCTTGTCGAAGGCCTCGGTGTCGGGGCCGTGCGGCACATAGCTGTTGTGCAGGCTGGCGCCGCCGGGCTTGAAGCCCTCGGGCTTGGCGTCGTACTGGCCCAGCACCAGGCCCATGAACTCGCTCATCACGTTGCGGTGATACCAGGGCGGGCGGAAGGTGTCCTCGGCCACCATCCAGCGCGGCGGGAAGATGACGAAGTCGACATTGGCCCAGCCGGGTGTGTCGCTGGGGCTGGTGAGCACGGTGAAGATGCTGGGGTCGGGGTGATCGAAACTGACGGTGTTGATCGTCATGAAGCGCGATGTGTCGTAGCGACAGGGCGCGAGGTTGCCATGCCAGGCGACGACGTTGAAGGGGCTGTGCTCCTGTGTGGCGCGCCAGAGCTGGCCGCCATAGCGCTTGACGATCTCGTACTCGCCGGGCTCGGCTTCGTGCCATGCCACGGGCGCCTCGAAGTCGCGCGCGTTCGCCAGGCCGTTGGAGCCGATGGGGCCGAGTTCGGGCAGACGCAAGGCGGCGCCATGGTTCTCGCAGACATAGCCGCGTGCCGGCACGTCCAGCGGGTCGACCTTGAAGGCCATGCCACGCGGCAGCAGCGCGATGGAACCGGGCGCGACTTCCAGGCGGCCCAGTTCGGTCGTGATCAGCAGGCGGCCCTGCTGCGGCACGAGCAGCATCTCGGCATCGGCATTGACGAGGGCGCGGCGGCCCATGGCGCGTGTCGACACATAAGCCAGGGCGGTCATGCCCTGGATGCCAGCCTCGCCGTTGACCGCATAGCTGCGCAGGCCATCGATGAAGTCCCCGTCGCCCTGCAAAGGCGTCGGGCCCCAGCGCAGCGGGTCGGGCGCGGCGCACTCACCTGCCGCGCCGCCGCTCTTCCACAGCGCCTGCGGCAAGGGCTCGTAGCCACCGACGACGACCGACGGCTTGCGGCGGTACATCCAGGTCCGCTGGTTGTCGGCACGCGGCGCGGTGAAGGCGCTGCCGGACAGCAGTTCGGCATACAGGCCGTGCGGCACGCGCTGTGGGCTGTTGCGCCCGATGGGCAGGGCACCGGGCACGGCTTCGCTGCTGTGCTGGTTGCCAAAGCCGCTCAGGTATTGCAAAGGGGTCGGTTCAGTCATGGCGTTGGCTGGCGAGCGCGAAGGCTTCACGAAGCACCTCGCGGTCGCCGATGTGGTTGCACAGAATCAGGGTCAATCGCGCCTGCCAGTCGGCGGCGGCCTCATCGCTCAGCCCGGACTGGGCCGCGATGAGTTCGGCGTAGAAGGCATCGGCGTCGCGACCGAAGCCAGGGGTCAGCTTCAAATGGCTCATGCGGCTCTCCCATGCGCTCGCGCCAGCGCCACGGCCAGGGCATCAGCGTCGAAACGGTGCCAGCGCGCGGCGACAACGCCGTCGGGGCGGATGAGGAAGGCGCAGCCGGGCCGGGCCCCGTAACGGGTTGCCGCCAGGCCTTCGCCCGGCAGCACGACGACACGCGCACCGGCCGCATCGACGCGCCAACCGAAGGCCAGCAGCAAGAAGTCGCCGCCCAGCTGCTCGCTCAGCCAGCCGCCGCCCTCCAGCGGCGCATCGGGTGCCGGGCAGCCGGGTACGAGGCCACCGGTCCACGGCTCGGCGTCGGGCGTGCTGAGCGGCGAATCGACATGCTCGGTCGGCGTCGACAGCCGCCCGCTGTTGACCAGCGGCTTGGCGAAGTCGGCATGGGCGGCCAGGTCGAGCGCGGCGCGGCGCAGGCGCCGGCTCAGCGCGCTCTTGGGGCTGATGAAGTCAGTGGCCCGGGTGGAGTGGGCGATGTTGTCGTCGGCCGCCTCGATGCGCTCGAACTCGTAGGAATCGAGCAGCACCTCGCTGCCCTCCCCCTTGATGACCGCGGCCAGCTTCCAGCCCAGGTTGTCGGCATCCTGCACGCCGCTGTTGGCGCCGCGCGCGCCGAAGGGCGAGACCTGGTGGGCGGCGTCGCCGGCCAGCAGCACGCGGCCGACGCGAAAACGGTCCGCGCGACGGCAGGCGAACTGGTAGATGGACGACCACACCAGTTCGAATTGGTCGCTGCCGAGCATCGCGGCCACCCGCGAACGGATGCGATCCGGGTCGCGCTCGGCGTCGACGTCCGCGTCACGACCCAGCTGGAAGTCAATGCGCCACAACCCATCGGCCTGGGCATGCAGCAGCACCGACTGGCCACGATGAAACGGCGGGTCGAACCAGAACCAGCGCTCCGGCCGCGCCGGGTCCAGGCCACGCGGGCGAGCGCCCGACGCCAGGCGCACATCGGCGATCAGGAAGCGGTCTTCGAAGACCTGGCCCTGGAAGCTCAGGCCCAACAGCGTTCGAGTGGGGCTGCGCGCGCCGTCGCAGCCGATGACCCAGTCGGCGCGCATGTCGAACAGCCCGTCGGGCGTGCGCACGTTCAGCGTCACGCCATCGGCGTCCTGCTCCAACCCGATCAGTTCATGCCTGCCGCGCAACTCGATGCGCTGGTCCAACTGCACCGCACGAACGAGCCGCGCCTCGACGACGTCCTGCTGCAGGTTCACCATGGCCGGCATCTTGTGATGCGTCTCGGGCAACAGGTCGAAGGCATAGGCCTCGCGCTCGCCGTGGAAGACGCGGCCGCGCTGCCAGCGCACGCCTTCGCGCGCGACCGCCTCCCCCACCCCGAGGCGGTCGAACACCTCCAGGGTCTTCTGAGCCCAGCAGACGGCGCGCGAGCCCTCACCGATGCGGTCACTGTCGTCGATGACGACGACGGGTACGTCACGTTTGGCCAGGTCCAGCGCCAGCGTCAGGCCGACCGGCCCGGCGCCGACGATGACGACGGGGCGGCGCTGGGGCTGGCCGGAGCGTTGCTCTAGGCTCTGGTGGTAAGGGTAATTCGGCAGCGCCATTCAAGAGTGCTCCCATCCTGGAACATGGCCACAGAGGCACATGCTCAAGCCCCCTCCAGGGCCTTCCACATCTCGACGTCCCGCTCAGCGGTCCAGATGCGCGGATGTGCGGTGCCACCAGCCTCGTCATAGGCACGCGTCACATCGAAAGGCATGCAGTGGTCGAAGATGACCCAGTGGCCATATTTCGGACGCAGCGCCGCCAGCGTGCGCTGGTAGACGGCCTTGAGTTCTTCACCGGCCTGCACGCCCGACCGCACGGCTGCATACAGCTCACTGACGAACGCGCGCGTTCCCTCCAGGCCGGCGGTGACTTGCGCCGCGCCCTTCAGCGCCGGACCACGGCCGGGCACGAGGGCCGCTGCATTGAGTGCGGCGATGGCGTCCAGCGTTGCCGGCCAATCAGCGAAATGCGCGTCACCGCAATACGGCGTGGCATCGAACTCGACCAGGTCGCCGCTGAACAGCACGCGCTCCTGCGGCAGCCAGGCCACCGTGTCGCCGGCCGTGTGGCCACGGCCGGGCGAGAACATCTCGACCTTGACGCCGCCAAGGTCCAGCGTCAGCCGGCCACTGAAGGTCAGCGTCGGCCAGGTCAGGCCCGCAGGCACCGACTCGACATTGCGGAACAGCCGCGGGAAGCGGCCGATTTCGCTGGCCTTGTCCTGCTCACCGCGCTCCTGGATCAGCGCCAGCGTCGCCTCGCTGGCGATGACCTGCTCCAGGCCCTCGGCCTTGAAGGCGGAAGCGCCGAGCACGCGCACCGCGTGGTAGTGGCTGAGCAGCACGTACTTGATCGGCGCGGCCGTCACCTCGCGGATGCGACGGATGACGTCGGCCGCCATGACGGGCGTGGCCTGGGTGTCGATCACCATCACCGCGTCGCGGCCGATGACGATGCCGGTGTTGGGGTCCCCCTCGGCCGTGTAGGCCCAGGCGTGCTCGGACAGGCGCTCGAAGGTGACCTTCTTTTCTTCCAGGTCGGCTTGCGAGGCAAAGGCTTTTTGGGTCGTCATGCAGGTCTCCAGCGCAGGGCCGAAATTTAGCTTAAACCGAATCAATTCACCAATATAGAATTTTGAGCATGATGGGTTCCAAGGCGCCGCGCGGCATCCAGAGCATCGAAGTGGGTGGTCAGTTGCTGCTGGCGCTGGCCCGCCAGGGGCGGCCGATGGCGCTGAAGGACCTGGCCCGCGCGGCAGGCATGACGCCGGCCAAGGCACACCCCTACCTCGTCAGCTTCATCAAGCTGGGCCTCGTGGAGCAGGAGGGCGGCAGCGGCCCTTACGGGCTGGGACCACTCGCGATGCAGCTCGGGCTGATCAGCCTGCAGCAGTACGACCCGGTGCGGCTGGCCACCCCCGTCATCGAGGAGCTGGCCCTTCGGCTGGGCCACACGGTGGCGATCGCCGTCTGGGGCACGCATGGGCCGACCATCGTGCGCGTGGCCGAGGGGCCGACGCCGGTGCACATCAGCATGCGGCATGGCACGGTCATGAGCCTGGCCGGCACGGCGTCGGGGCGGCTGTTCGCCACGTGGCGCGGCGAGCACGCGGCCCTGCTGGGCGAGGCGCTGCCAAAAGCCGCCCTCATCAAGGCCGTGCGCCAAGACGGGATCGCCACCTCGCGCGACGGTGTCGTCCCGGGCGTCAGCGCCGCCGCAGCGCCGGTGTTCGACGCCAGCGGCCGGCTGGTGCTGGCCTTGACGGCCATCGGGCCGAGTGCCAGCTTCGACACCGCGCTGGACGGCGCGCTGGCCGCCGCGCTGAAGAAGGCCGCCGCCGAACTGTCGCGGCGGCTCGGCCACTGAAACTCAGGGCATCGGCGTGATGCGCAACATCAGCACGCCATGCGGCTGAACCCGCCCACCAAACTCACCCGCAACGCCGCGTGTCTTCGTGCCTGACCACAGGTCATGGACCTCGGCCCTCAGCTTGGCCGGCAGGTCCATCTGCTCCCAGCTGACCTTCATGTCGGCCGGCTTCTGGCCGCGGTTGAACAGCACCGCGGCGCGGTCACCGCCCTGCAGCGTGCGCACCCAGATCTCCAGGTCGCCCTGGCGCCAGATGCGGCGGCCCTGGCGGCCCAGCGGGTCCTGGTCCACCCGGATGACCTCGGCGTTGGTGAGGATGCGGCGGGTCGCCTCGTCCATCTTGGACAGGTCGTTGCCGGCGATCAGCGGCGCGGCCAGCATGGCCCAGAGCGAGAAGTGGCTCTCGTACTCGGTGGTCGTCATGCCGCCGTTGCCGACTTCCAGCATGTCGGGATCGTTCCAGCCGTTCGGGGCGGCCTCGCTCCAGAGATCGGCATTCATGTCGAGGATGTCGAGCATGCCGTGCGACCACTCCTTCTTGCCCTTCCAGGCGTCCCAGATGTCGCCCGTGGTGCGCCACAGGTGGCCGACGGGGTGGGCCCAGCGGCCGGGGCGGCTGTTGCCCCACTCGCAGATGGAGAACACGATGTCGCGGCCCGACTCGCGCAGCGCCTTGGCCATGATGGTGTAGGCCGCCTCGGGGTTGCGCGGGCCGGTGTAGCACCAGTCGTACTTCAGGTAGTCCACACCCCATTTGGCGTATTGGCGCGCGTCCTGGAATTCATGGCCGGCGCTGCCGGGGCGGCCGCCGCAGGTCAGCGCGCCGGCGTCCGAGTACAGACCGAACTTCAGCCCCTTGCTGTGCACATAGTCGGCCAGCGCCCTGATGCCGCTGGGGAAGCGTTCGGGGTCGGCCTGGATGTTGCCGTCGGCGTCACGGCTCTTCTGCCAGCAGTCGTCGATGACGATGTACTGGTAGCCGGCGGCCTTCATGCCGGACGACACCATCGCGTCCGCCTGTTCGCGGATCAGCTTCTCGCTGACGTCGCACTTGAACTTGTTCCACGAGTTCCAGCCCATCGGCGGCGTGGGCGCGAGCTTGGGCTTGGGGGCGTCGAGCTTGAGGGTTTCGTGGCCGATGGTCTGAGCCTGCACGGCCATGGCGGCGGCGCCGGTCAACACGGCCAGCAGCGTCTGGCGCAGCCAGGTCGAGGTCATGGAGAACTCCATTGGCGTTAGACGGTGCCGCGGCGTGCTTCCAGCTCGACGCGGATCTCGTGCATGCGCTGCTCGGTCAGGAAGTAGCGCGACACGACGACCAGGGCGATCAGCAGGCCCACGATGGGGATACCCGAGAGGCAGACACGGATCAGGAAGATGGCGTCCTCGCCCTGCACGGGCAGCTTGGCGTTGAAGCCCGTGAAGGCCAGCACCCAGCCCGAGGCGCTGTTGCCCAGGGCCAGGCCGACCTTGCTGATCCACGAGCCGCAGGCCGCGAACGACCCTTCGCGGCGCTGGCCGGTGGCGAGTTCGTCGTGGTCGATGACGTCGGCCATGGCCGAGCCGTAGATCGTCCAGAAGCCCGCGCCGATGAAGGCCACGCCACCGCTGGCGAACAGCTGCAGCCAGGGCAGCTGCGGGTTGTAGAAGAACCAGTCGCCGATGAAGGCGGCGATGCCCAGCCACAGCACCGTCATCAGCGCATTGCGCTTGCCGTAAGCCTTGGCCACCCAGCCCGCGAAGGCGATGCCGACGAGGCCGCTGACAAGTCCCGCCACACCCATCAGCGAGTTCCACTTCGTGGCCTGCACGACGTCGCCGCCGCAGACGTAGTAGACGGTCGCGTAGTAGCCCAGCAGGCCGACCATCGCCGTGGCCATGTTGTAGGTCAGCATGGTGCCCAGCATCAGCCGGAAGGGCTTGTTCTTCAGCGTGCGGTAAAGCGTGTCCTTGAACGGCACGCGCTGGCGGCTCTGCGCGACGAAGCTCTCGTAATAGCGCTCGCGCGTCAGCGAGAAGATCAGAACAGCCAGCACCACCAGGACGCCGCCCAGGATGGCGGTGTAGACCTGGGCGCCCAGCAGGATGTCGGGCTTGCCGCTGGCGTCATGGAAGAAGTAGAGCGTCGTGAACTGCGCGGCGACGAACATCCCCAGCTCGGGAATCTTCTGGATCGCGTTCTTGATGGACATCACGCGCGTGCGCTCGTGGTAGCCCGGCGTGAGTTCGGCACCCAGGCTGTTCCAGGGCATCGCGAAGCAGCTCATGACCGGCGCATACAGGCAGGTCGAGACGACGAGGAAGATGAAGTACTCGGTATCACTCCAGCCCCGCCCGACGGCGAACAGCAGCGGCAGGCCGATGCCCGTCAGGATGCCACCGACGAGGATGAAGGGGCGCCGGCGCCCCCAGCGGCTGCGGGTGTTGTCGGAGATCCAGCCGAACATCGCGTCGGACACCGCGTCCGCGAAGATCTTGATGCCCATGGCCATCGAGATCAGCTGCGGCGCCACACCCAGGCCGATATTGAAGACGTGGAAGACCAGCGACTGGTAGAGCCAGTGGCCCCACATGTCGTGGAAGGAGCCGAGGCCGAAGCCGACCTTCTGCGAGGTCGGCACGCGGTCATCCGCCGCGGGCGCGGGTGCCGTGGCAGGGCGCATCAAGGGCGCGGCGGCCCCAACGGAATCGGCAAGCACGTCTGTCTCCTTGGCCACCTGAGGCGGCGCTTTTTAGTAAACAGACGGATTTTTGTTCGACCGGCAACCGAACAGAAGCGGTGAAACACCTAGGCCGGCTGGCGCCTTGGCTTGCGCGTCGCAGCGGGCGCGGCCACAGGCGCGCGTTTCACCATCGAGCTCTCGCGCACGACCAGCTCCACCGGCAGCGAGGCGTCGTTGGGTGCGATATCGCCCTCGATCAGCGCGCGGGCGGCCACGTTGCCGAGCGCCTCCTTGTCCATCTTCACGGTGGACAGCGGCGGCTTGTTGCGCGCGGCCGCCTCGATGTCGTCGTAGCCGATGAAGCGGATGTCCTCGGGCACGCGCAGCCCCACCTCGTGGCAGAGCTCGATGGCGACGATCGCCGTCGAATCGTTGTAGGCAAAGACGGCATCGGGCCGCTGCGGCAACGCGAGCAAGCGGCGCATCGCGTCACGGCCCGCCTCGCGGTATTCCAGCGCCGGGTCCAGCGTGACCTCGTAGTCGGGGTCGAACAGGCGGCCCGCCTCGAACAGCGCGCGGCGGAAGCCCTTGGCGCGCAGTGAGGTGGAGTAGTGCGCCAGCGGCCCGAAGATGGCCGCGATGCGCTGTGCATCGCCATCCAGCAGATGCCGCGTGGCCAGCCAGGCGCCCTGCAGGTTGTCGTCGTTGACGCAGCGCACGCCGGGGTGGAAGTGGTCCACCAGCACCAGCGGCAGCTCGCAGCGGCGGATGGCCTCCATGGCCTCGGGGTCGAAGTAGCCGGCGCCGAGCAGCGCCTCGGCCTCGTGGCGGCGCACCTGGCCGGCAATGTCGTCACCGGCCAGCACCGACATCAGGCTCAGCGGCACGCCCGCCTCGCGGCAGGCGATTTCGGCACCGTGCAGCACATAGGAATAGAAGGGGTTGTTGGCCAGCGAACCGATGCTGCGGCTGTACAGGAACAGCATGCGGCGCGGCTTGCCAGTGCGCAACTTGGCCGTGTCATAGCCCATCTTCTGGGCAACGCCGAGCACCTGGCTGCGCGTCTGCTCAGACAAACCCGGCTGGCCCTTGAGCGCGCGCGACACCGTCCCGATGGACACGCCGGCGGCCTCGGCCAGCTCGCGAATCGTCACTCCCTTGTCGGCCATGGCCCGAACTCCAGCTGTTGTTTAGCACCGCACATCGGCGGCGATTGTGTCATCGGCTGCCGAGTACGCCCTGTGCGCCGGCGTTGCACCGACCCCGGGGCAAAACCTAGGCTCAACATTGTTCACTAAACAACTGTTGTTGCATAGAATATTTCCGGTCCCCACCCCTAGCCGCCGCCCGACATGGACCTGACCTCGCCTCACAACTCCCTCGCCGACCTCGTCGCTCCACCCGCCGGCTCACCGATGCGCCGCCGCGATTTCATCTTCGGTGCGGGCACCTCTTCCTACCAGATTGAGGGTGCCGCACACGAGGACGGACGGCTGGAATCGATCTGGGACCGCTTCTGCGCGACGCCGGGCAAGGTGCTTCGCGCAGAGAACGGCGATGTGGCCTGCGACCACTACCACCGCCTGGACGAGGACCTGGACATCCTGAAGCGCCTGGGCGTGGACGCCTACCGTTTTTCCATCGCCTGGCCGCGCGTCATGGATGAGGCGGGAAAGCCCAACGCCAAGGGCATCGACTTCTACAAGCGGCTGCTGGACGGCCTGGGTGCCCGCGGCATCAAGGCCTTCGTCACGCTGTACCACTGGGACCTGCCGCAGTACCTGGAGGACCGCGGCGGCTGGCTGAACCGCGACACCGCCTACCGCTTCGCCGATTACGCCGACCTGATGAGCCGCGAGCTGGCCGGCCACGGCGACGTCGCCGCCTGGACGACGCACAACGAGCCCTGGTGCTCGGCCTACCTGGGCTATGGCGACGGCCACCACGCACCCGGCCTCAAGTCCCACCGCTGGGCCGCGCAGGCCATGCACCACCTGCTGCTGGGCCATGGCCTGGCGCTGCCCATCCTGCGCGCCAACGCACCGCAGGCACTGCACGGCATCGTCGCCAACTGCGCGCCCGGCTATGCCGACAAGGACACCGCCGAGGATCGCGACGCTGCCTCCCTGTTCGAGACCTACCAGAACCGCTGGGTGCTGGACCCGCTGCTCAAGGGCGAGTACCCGGCCGACCTGTGGCGGCTGTGGAAAGGCTGCGAGCCGCTGGTGCTGGACGGCGACATGGACATCATCCAGCGCCCCATCGACTACCTCGGCATCAACTACTACAGCCGCGCGGTACTGGCCTCCAAGGGTCCGGACACCATCGACTGGGTACGCCACCCGGAGGTCGAGCGCACGACGATGGACTGGGAGGTCTACCCGCAAGGGCTGCAGGACTTGTTCGAGGCCTTCAAGCGCGACTACGCCAACCTGCCGCCGCTCTACGTCACCGAGAACGGCATGTCGAGCCACGACACGGTGGATGCCAACGGCCAGGTCGACGACCTGCAGCGCCAGGCCTATCTGAAGAGCCACTTCGCGGCCTGCTCGCGAGCGATGGACAACGGCGTGGACGTGCGCGGCTATTTCGTCTGGTCGCTGATGGACAACTTCGAATGGGCCTTCGGCTACGAGCGCCGCTTCGGCCTCGTGCACGTGGACTTCGACACCCAGAAGCGCACGCTCAAGCGCAGCGCGCTGGCGTACGCGGACTTCCTGAAAGCGCGCGCGGCGCGCTGAGCCCCTCGCCCAAGGTTTACCTTGGCCGGCTCCCCGAGGGGACGGCGATGCTTGCGGCGTTGAGCCGCAAGCACGTCGCCACGCGGACCGGCTTGGGAGCGGCCCGCTCGGCCCGAAAATTCAAGGGCGTCTTCCCACCAGTCGATCCAGGTAGGCCGCGTGGTCTGGCATGCCGTCCACCGTCTTCGCGATGGCCATGTGCAGCCGCTTGAAGTGTTCGCGCAGTGTGGCCTCGTCCACCTGCGCCAGCAGCGGGTCCAGCGCTTCCGGCTTCATGCCGAGGCCCAGGTAGAGCGAGTACCACGAGTCTTCGCCGAAGCTGTCGCGGTCCAGGATGACGACCCGGCCGTTGCGGCGGAAGTTATCGATCTGATGCGCCAGCGTGTCCGGGATGGGCATGGCCTTGCAGTAACGCCAGAACTCGCTGTCGTCGCGGCGGGTTTGCTGGTAGTGCAGGATGATGAAGTCGCGGATGGACTCGTACTGCCGTGTCATGCGGCGGTTGTATTCGTCCACCAGATGGGGCTCGCAGTTGCGGTCGGGGAACAGCTCCACCAGGGCACTGACGCCGTGGATGACGAGCGACAGGCTGGTCGATTCGAGCGGCTCCAAAAAGCCTGACGACAGGCCCACGGAGACGACGTTCTTGTCCCAGATGCGCTTGCGCATGCCGGTCTTGAAGCGCAGCTGACGCGGCTCGCCCTGGGGCGCGCCGTCGAGATGGCTCAGCAGCACGCGGCCGGCTTCCTCATCGCTGGTATAGCCGCTGCAGTAGACATGGCCATTGCCGGTGCGGTGCTGCAGCGGGATACGCCATTGCCAGCCGGCGCTGCGCGCGGTGGAGGTCGTGTACGGCGTCAGTGGGAGCACCTTGTCACAGGGCACGGCCTGGGCGCTGTCGCAGGGCAACCAGTGGGTCCAGTCGTGATAGCCGGCCTTCATGACGCCTTCGATCAGCAGCGCGCGAAAGCCCGAGCAGTCGATGAAGAGGTCGCCCTCGATGCGCCGGCCGTCGGCCAGCGTCACGGCGGTCACGAAGCCGTCGCCGGGGCGCAGCGACACGTCGACGATGGTGCCCTCCTCGCGCTTGACGCCGCGCGCGATCGCGTAGTCGCGCAGGAAGTTCGCGTACAGACCGGCGTCGAAGTGGAAGGCGTAGGAGTACGAGTTGGCGGCCGACGGCGGCCCGCCCTCGGGCGGCACGAAGCGGTTGCGTTGCGCCATCACGCTGGCGGTCGACCATTCCTCGTGACTGGGCATGCCGCCCAGGCGGCTCAGCCGCATCCAGTGCGCTACCGACGAGCGGTTGACGATGGGCGGCCCGAAGCCGCCGAAGCCGTGGAAGAAGCGGTTGCCGACGTGGCCCCAGTCCTTGAACTCGATGCCCAGCTTGAAGCTCGCCTGGGTCTTGCGCATGAACTCGGCGTTGTCGAGTTCCAGCGCGTCGTTGTAGTAGCGGATGCTGGGCAGCGTCGCCTCGCCGACGCCGACGGTGCCGATGTCGGCCGACTCGACCAGCACGATCTCGCAGCCCACCGGATTGGCCGGCCCGCCCGGCTGCGTGCCGAACATCTGGCTGAGCGGCGCGGCGGTCATCCAGCCGGCGCTGCCGCCGCCAACGATGACGATGCGGCGAATGGCTTGGTCGTTCATCACTTGGCCATCTCCATCGGCTCGGCGCGGACGTGTTTATCGATGAACGCGCCGTGGTCGGGCATCCCGTCCACGGTCTTGGCAATGGCCGTGCGCAGGCGCTCGAAGTGCGTCCGCAACGCCTGCTCGTCAACCTGCCCGAGCAGCGGGTCGTGGCGCTGCGGCCAGCAACCGAGGCCAAGAAACAGCGACACCCAGGAGGGCTCGGCAAAGCTGTCCGGGTCCAGGATGGCCACGCGCCCGCTGCGTCGGAACACCTCGATCTGATGCTTCAGGTCATCCGGGATGGGCATGGCGGCGCAGTAGCGCCAGAACTCGCTGTCGTCGCGCTTCGTCAGCTTGTAGTGCAGCACGATGAAGTCGCGGATGGACTCGTATTGCCGCGTCATGCGGCGGTTGTATTCGGCCGCGAGATGGGCATCGCAACGGCGGTCGGGGAAGAGTTCGACGAGCCGGCCGATGCCGTCCATGATGAGCTGGATGCTGGTGGATTCCAGCGGCTCCAGGAAGCCCGAAGACAGGCCGATGGCGACGACGTTGCGGTCCCAGGCCTTCTTGCGCATGCCGGTCTTGAAGCGCAGCTGGCGCGGGTCGGCCTGCGCGGCGCCGTCCAGGTTGCGCATCAGCACCTGGCCGGCTTCCTCGTCGCTGATATAGCCGCTGCAGTAGACGTGGCCGTTGCCCGTTCGGTGCTGCAGCGGGATGCGCCACTGCCAGCCGGCGCTGCGCGCGGTGGACGTGGTGTAGGGCGTCAACGGCTCGACACGCGCGCACGGCACGGCCTGGGCGCTGTCGCAGGGCAGCCAGTGGCTCCAGTCGTGATAGCCGGCCTTGCACACGCCCTCGATCAGCAGCGCGCGAAAGCCCGAGCAGTCGATGAACAGGTCGCCCTCGATGCGACGGCCATCCGCGAGCGTCACGGCGGTCACGAAGCCGTCGCCGGGGCGCAGCGACACATCGACGATGGTGCCCTCCTCGCGCTTGACGCCGCGTGCCAGCGCGTAGTCGCGCAGGAAGTTGGCGTACAGGCCGGCGTCGAAATGGAAGGCGAAGGAGTAGGCGTTGGACGCCGACGCGATGTCGCCGTCAGGCGGCACGAAGCGGTTGCGCATCGCCATCACGGTGGCGGTGGACAGGTCTTCGTAGCCCATCCCGCCAGCCTGACCATGCACACGCAGCCAGTGGGCCACGGAAGAGCGATTCAGGATGGCCGGCCCGAACTCGCCGAAGCCGTGGAAGAAGCGGTTGCCGAGGTGACCCCAGTCCTTGAACTCGATGCCGAGCTTGAAGCTCGCCTGCGTCTTGCGGATGAACTCCGCGTTGTCGAGCTTGAGCGAGTTGTTGTAGTAGCGGATCGTGGGCAGCGTGGCCTCGCCGACGCCGACGGTGCCGATCTCGGGCGACTCGATCAGCACGATCTCGCAGCTGGCGCCGTGGTCGCCCTGACCCATCAGCTGGGCCAACGGCGCTGCGGCCATCCAGCCCGCAGTGCCGCCACCGACGATGACGATGCGGCGCACCGGTCCGCCGTCAGGCATGCGTTGTTTCTCCATCGGACGCCCTCTCGTTGTCAATGAGACAGTAACCCAAAAAAAAGGCCCGGCGCCGCAGCGCCAGGCCTGTGTGGAACCGGGACAAACCCGGTTTCGATCAGAAGTTCAGCCGTGCCGACACCGTGTAGCGCGGACCCGAAACAAACCAGGTCCGGCCCGTGAAGCCGATGTGCTGCTGCATCAACTGCTTGTAGACCGCGTCGGTCAGGTTCTGGCCTTCCAGCGAGAACGTCAGCTTGTCGTTGAACTTGTACTGCACGCCGGCATCCAGCTGACCAAAGTCAGCCGTCCAGATCGGCAGACCCAGCGGCATGTTGTTGCGTCCGTACTGCGGGCTTTGCGGATTGGCATTCAGGCCGTTGGTCTGGTTCGGGCCAGTGTTGTCCGGGAAGGCCACGCCGTTGTGGAACTTGCCGCGCCATGAATAGGCCACGCGCGCCGAGATCGGACCGTGGTCGTACAGGATGGCCAGGTTGAACGCCTTGCGCGACAGGTTGGGCAGCGGGTGGTCGCCGTACGCCTGACCGTTGGTGTCGCAACCGTTGACGAAAAGGCTCAGGTTACGGCCGTCAGCGGCGCTGCTGCACCACTCGTTGCCACCGACGGCGTTGTACCGCTTCTGCTTGCTGTCCACGTAGGTCAAGTTGGCCTGCACACCCAGGCCTTGGAGCACGCCGGGCAGCCCATTGAAGAAGTGCTGCACGGCAAACTCTACGCCGCGCGCCCAACCCTTGGCACCGTTCACTTGCGTCGAGTACGCAAACTCGTACACCTTGCCGGTGTTGTCCGGCGCCGTCAGGATGCCCACTTGGTTGACGATCACGTCCTTGAGCCGCTTGTTGAAGGCGGCCATCGTCACCGAGCTGGCCTTGTCGAGGTACCACTCGGCGGACACGTCGAACTGGTCGGACTTGACCGGCTTCAACATCGGGTTGCCCAAGGCCTGGCCGCGGTTGCGGAGATCGTCCACATAGTTTTGGCGATCCCCCGCCTGATCCACGATGGTCCGGACGGTGGCGCTGCCGGCATCGAGGATCAGGTTCGGCTGCAGCGCACTGATGTCGGGACGTGCGACCGCCTTCGCGTACGCGAAGCGCAGCTGCATCTTGTCGTTGAACTTCCAACGCAGATTCAGGCTGGGCAGAACGTCCGTGTAGCTGTTGCTGGTCTCGAGCGGCTGCCGGTAGCCGGTGAACACGGGGATGGGGCCGCCGGTCAATGGGCCGGTCACGGCATCGGTCGCCTGATAGTTCAGGGACTGGTAACCCGCCGCGTCGTACTTGGTGTTGACGACACGAAGACCCACATTGCCGTCGACAGGCACGTTCCACTCGTCGAACCCGAAACGCAGCTGCGCATAGGCCGTCTTGGTGGTTTCGTGCTGCGTGTTGTCACGCGCCGAGACCGCGCCGGGCACGGGCGGGGTGAACGCAGGGTTGCAACTGTTGCCCGGACTGCCGCCCTTCGAGATCTTCTCGGCCTTGTACTCCTCGCACAGCGTGGTGTAGTAGCTATGCAGTTCAGAGTAGGAGCTGGGGTAGTTCGCGGCCACCGCCATCGTCGGAAGCACCAGCGATGCAACGTTGTTCTTGCCGTTCATGAAGTTGTTGAACGGCTTGACCTGGGTTTGACCGCCGAAGCGATTGAGGTAGGCCAGGCTCTTGATCGGGTGCCAGTCCCAGCTCTGGCCAACAGCGCCCTGGTCGAACTCGGCGGATTGCCAAGTCTGCGACACCGCCTGCCAGTTGTACCAACGAGGCACCTTGTTGACCACGTCACGGTCGGTGAAGCGCAGGCCGAAGCGCACGTCATGCAGCACCGGGTGGTCAAAGTTGTACCTGACGTCGCCCTTCCACGCCTTTTGCTTGGCCTTGCTCTCTGACAGCCTCTCCATGGTGAAGCCCCAGTAGTACTTGGAGGGGTCGGCCAGGTAAGCCTGGTCCGCCGCATCCAGAACCAGGCGCGGCAAGTCGCCGGTCATGTCCAAGGTTTGCTTGGGCATGTTGATACCGGTCGCCACGGTCGAGTCGATCGTGCCCGTCTCGGACTCGATGAACTGGAAGTCGTTGGCGATCCGCCACTGGGAAGTTGGCGTCCAAACCAGATTGAAGGTCGTTTCCTTCGTGTCCGAAGCACTTCTGGAAAAGCGCGTATTGGCATTGAAGGGAATGCCGCCCTTCGGGGGATCGGTGAGGGTGCCTTTCAGCAGTGCGCCGTTGCTGCCCCACGTGGCATCCGACACGACCGACGAGTACGGGTCCGCCTGGCTGGCGATGGAGCTTTCATCCCAGTAGAAGTCGTACTTGGAACGGAAGTAGGTCACTGCAGCCTGCAGCGTGTCCTTCTTCCACTGGCCGGCGACATACGTGCCCCGGCGGGCGCGGTCGTAGGCCAGCGTCTGCCAGCCCATCGCCTTGGGGAACCACTGGTTCTCTGTCGTGGGCCGGTAGTAGGCGTTGTTCGAGTCGTTCGGATTGGTCCAGCGATCCACTCGACGGAAGTAGGGGTCGACGGCCATGCCATCGGTGCGGGTCGAGCTCTTGGAGTCGGCCGCGTGGATCAGCAGACCGACCTTGCCGAGGTCGGTGTTCCAGGTGTTGGACAGCAGGCCGGAAACGGTCGGCTTCTGGTTGTCACGCAGCACGTTCTTCGTGAGCGACACACCCAGGCCAGCCTTGAAGCCGTTGTAGTCGAAGGGCAACGCGGTGCGCAGGTTGACGAGGCCGCCGATGGCGCCTTCGATCTGCTCTGCCGACGGGTTCTTGTAGACGTCCACGCCGGCCATCAGTTCGGGCGGCACGTCTTCGAAGCTCAGGCCCCGGCCGCCGTTGGCGGAGAAGCTTTCACGGCCGTTGAGCTGCGACGACACATAGGTCAGGCCGCGGATGATGACGCCCGAGCCCTCGACGGAGAAGCGCATCGGGTCGCCACGCGCCATCACGCGGTCCATGGACACGCCGACGATGCGCTGCAGCACCTCGCTGACAGAGCGGTCGGGCAGCTTGCCGATGTCGTCCGCAACGACGGAGTCGACGATCTCGTCGGACTCCTGCTTGAGCTTCTGGGCCGATTGCAGTGCGGCCCGCTGGCCCGACACCACGACCGTCTCAAGCTGCTGTGACCGCGCGGGCGCGGACGCCGCCGCAGCGGGCGCCTGCTGCGCCATCGCCGGCATTGCCATGACCATCAAGGCCTGGGCTGCCGCCAATGACAAGGTTGTCTGTTTGAAATGTCTCATCCTGGTTTGCTCCTCTTTGGTGGGAAACATTCGACCCTTGCGGGCCCATGTCGCGGTTGCAGGCCCATGACCTCAACCTATTTTGGTAACGGTAACATCTATCACGCCCCGACTACATCGGGAAATCAACTACAGGGGATCTACTCATTCCGCCTGAGGTTGGACTCTTCTATCAAAAAATGGCAATTTGTCGCACGGCGTGGTCCACGGCTACGTACTGCAAGGTGTTTGGTAGCGCTATCTGTGACTTGATGCTGCGCGGCGCCCCGGGCATGAGGTCGATGAAGTTATCCGATAGCGCCAGACCGTTGCCGGTGAGCCACAAGCCCTTTACCGGACTGTCGCAGCTGAGCTGCAACTCGCGCCCTTGGGCGGTGATGTCGATGCGTGCGCCGCCGAGGCGGTAGAACTTGAAAGGCTCGGTCCAGGCGCAGTCGCGCGCCAGCTCAGCGCCGTCGGCGCCGAACGCGCCAAGCTCGGCAACCACTGGATCAGTGAATGCGGGCAGCGCCTGCGCGGCCTCGACAGAACTGGCAGCCGGCACGCCTTGGCGCAACTGCATGTCGACCAGTTGTCGGCCGTCCATCGCAAACAACCGCAGCCGTAGCGTCACGGCCACGTCAGCGGTCCCGCCGTTCATCACGGCCAGACGCGCCCCGCCCGCTTCCAGCCGCACGGCCACCGCCAGCGTGCCGAGCGCGCGGCGCACCGCATGCCACGCCGGCTTCACCGTGCCGCTCGAATCGATCAGCGCCCAGCTTGTCACCGGCCAGCAGTCGTTGAGCTGCCAGACGAGCGCGCCGCCCACGGCTCGCGCGCCCGGCTGCTGCCAGCGGCGGCGGAAGTCCTGGTAGGCCACCCGCATGGCCTCGGCCTGTACGAACTGCGTCGCGTAGACGTGATCCGCCAGCGTACTGCCCACGCGCAGGTTGTCGGCCAGGTAGACGGACAGGCGGCGGTGGCCGTCCGGCCCGGCGGGGGAACCGGCCTTGTTGTGCCACTGCACCGTGCGGCTCTCGGGGAAGCGCTCCTCCTCTGGCAGCACCGATTCGAACAGCGCCAGCGAGGGATGCGACTGCATGCCGAACTCACTGACGAAGCGGGCCTGCACATCGCCATAGCGCTGGTAGGGCAGCATCTGCTGATGCCAGACCTCCCAGCTGTGGCGATCGCCCACGGTGGCATCGGACGACTTGGCGTCGCCCGGCGTGAACGGGCTGCCGGGCCAGTAGAGGGTGTCCGGGTCCAGCGCCGCGCAGACCTCGGGCAGGAGTCGCTCGTAGATCGCCCGCGCCTCGAAGCGCTCGGCGGGCACGCCCGGGCCGGCCAGGCCGAGCGACTCCGCAATCATGTAGTCCTCGTTGTTGCCACACCAGAGTGCCAGGCAGGCGTGATGGCGCAGCCGCTTCACGGCGGCTTGCGCCTCGGCGCGCACGCTGGCCAGGAAGGCAGCGTTGGCCGGGTAGACACCGCAGGCGAACATGAAGTCCTGCCAGACCAGGATGCCCTGCTCGTCACAGGCTTCGTAGAAGGCTTCGTGCTCGTAGACGCCGCCGCCCCAGACGCGCAGCATGTTCATGTTGGCCGCAGCCGCCTGGCCCACGCGCTCGCGGTAGCGGGCCGGCGTGATGCGCTCCAGCAGGCTGTCGTCGGGAATCCAGTTGGCACCCCCGGCGAACAAGTCCTGGCCGTTGACCTGGAAGTGAAAGCTGCTGCCGGCCTCGCCCTGCACCGGCACCTGCACGAGGCGCAGCGTGCGCAGGCCGATACGGCGGCTGTCCCGGGCCAGCACGCGCTGGCCGTCCAGCACGCGCACCACCAGCGTGTAAAGCGGCTGGCCGCCCAGGCCGCGGGGCCACCACAGCTGGGCGTCGGCCAGGTTCCAGGTCGCCTGGGCGGCGTCGGCTGCGACGGTCTGCGCCGCGACGCTGCGGCCCTCCGGGTCGAGCAACTCGAACGCACAGCGCAGCCCGGTGCCGGCGCCGGGCACGCGTGCCGCCACCTGCAGCGTCGCGCGCCGGCCGGCCACGTCCACCTCGCTGCGGCACTGCAGGTCCTCGATGCGCACCGACCAGCTGTGCCGCCGCACCGGCCGCCACGGGCCGCTGACCAGCAGCTCCGGGCCCCAGTCCCAGCCGAAGTGGTACTGCGCCTTGCGCGCATGCAGGCGGGCGCTGTCGCCGTTCCAGAGCTGGCGCTTGCCATGCACCGCCTCGACCTCGCGGGCGCTGGCCAGCGGCGGCTCGAAGCAAAGCAGCAGTTCATTGCGGCCGGGCCGCAGATGCGGGCGCACATCCACACGGCGCGGCACGAACATGTTGTCGGATGCGAACAGCCGCTCGCCGTTCAGCCACGCGGTGCAATAGGTGTCCAGGCCCTCGAAGACCAGCTCCTCGTGCGGCGCCAGCTCGCCTTCGACGTCGAAGCCCAGGCGCCAGGCCCACCTGCGCTCGCCCACCCAGCGCACCTCGGCCTCGTTGCGGCCGAAGAAGGGGTCGGGAATGCGGCCGGCCGCCAGCAGCGCGCCATGGGCCGTGCCGGGCACGGCAGCGGGCAGCCACTCGGCGGCGGCAAGGCCAGCCAGGGTCGCACCGGCCGGCGCGACGGCCATTTCGGCCAGTTGCCAACCTTCATGGAGATCGATCAGACGTTCGGAGATCACTGCGCTCAAGGTCCTCGCGGCGTCGCCCTGCGGTGGCCGCTAAACATTAATTTGTTGCGCATTCTGTTTCTCTTAAGAAATGCAAGCGATCAGGGATAGCACCGATTAAATAAGGGGGCTTGTCACTATTGCGCGTCGCTTCGCTTGCGGATAATCCATTTCGTTTACTAAACGATGAACGGATGGCGTGCCGTCTGTGGCGCGCAGCGCTGGCCAGCAGGCATGGGGCCCTGACAAAGGTTGATATGCATTGGCTGAGAGGATTTGCGTTGTCTTTGTCTTTGATGTCGCCGGCAGCCGGACAGGCTGACGCCCGACTGGAACGCGTCATGCAACGCCTGGAGGCCGGCGAGGCCATCACGCTCGCGACGATTGGCGGCTCGATCACGACCGGCTATGCCGCGCAGCCGCCCCGTGAACTGGGCTGGGCAGCGCTGCTGGCCAAGTCACTCGGCGCCAAGGTCAGACTGGTCAACGCTGGCCTCAGCGGTACGGACTCCGCCGCCGGCGTGCAGCGCCTCCAGGCGCACGTGCTCGACCAGTCGCCCGACCTCGTCATCGTCGAGTTCGGCGTCAACGATCAATGGCTGGACCCGGGCGTGCGCGGCAGCAGCTTTGAGGCCATCCTGCGCCGGCTGCTGAGCGCCGAGCAGCCGCCTGCCGTCGTCGTGCTCGGCCTGATCCAGCAGGGCAACCAGGCGCGCGACGCGGTCGACCTGCAGCTCAAGCTCGCCGCGCACTACGGCCTCACGGCGCTGGACTTCGGCCGCTGGATGCACAACCGCGTGGAGGCTGGCCTGGACCGCTGGGCGGCGCTCTACGACGAGCCGGTGCACCCGAACGCGACCGGTCATGAGCGCATCGCGCAGGCCCTGGCGCAAACACTGCGCACGGAGCGCCTGCTGCCGCCACTCCGCGCGTTGCGGGAAACGTTGCAGCAGAACAGCAAACGCGGCACGGCCAGACGCTTGCCCGGGCCGCTGCACGGCCGCGCCCACGAGTTCACACGCCTGCTGACAGGCGACACGCTCAGGCCCTACCAGTCGCACGGCTTCGAGCGCGGCGGCGAGGTGCACCCCGAGTGGACCGGTCAGCAGCCCGGCTGGGTCGCCAAGGCCGAAGACGCCGAAGCGCGCTTCCTGGTCTACGGCCGCGAAGTCGCGGTCTTCCATGCCGAAAGCGAGCACTACCGCAATCTCGAAGCCCGCGTGGACGACGGCCCCTGGGTCAGCGTGCAAGGCCATGTGGCCGAGCGCAAGGGCTATCTCGGCTGGCGCTACACCGTTGTCGGCCGCGACCTGGAGCCCGGCGCCCATCTGCTCCAGGTGCGCGTCAGGCGGGACGAGTGGAAGGGCAGCGGCCGGCCCGCGAGCCTGCTGGCCGTCATGTCCGCCGGCATCTTTCCGCCGGAGCTTCATCCCAGCGCCTTCGTCCGCACCACGCCGTCGGCGGCACCGGCGCTGATCAGCCCGGACGACGGCAGGCTGCGCTGGATAGGCCGCATCGCCGCGGCGCCCGGTGCCGCCAAGCTGCTGGCGTGGAGCGGCACCGAGATGCGCGCACGCTTCACCGGCGACCAGCTCACGCTGCGCCTGGCCCCCTGGCGCGGCGGCATCAGTCACTTCACGGTCGAAGTCGATGGACAGCGCCACGCCCTGGCACTGCGCGGCCAGGGGCCTGCGGATTGGCAACTGCAGCTACCGCCTGGCCAGCACGAGCTGCGCCTGCTCAAGCGCACCGAGGCCTCACAGGCGGAAGCCCTCTTCCTCGGCCTGCGCCTGGCCGCGGGCGGCAAGCTGCTCGACCCGCCACCGCCCCGCCCGCTGAAACTGGTGTTCTACGGCGACTCCATCACCGCCGGCGCCTGCAATGGCGACATCGGCGAGGACCAGTACGCCGACCTGTCCACGCACGACGGCACCAGGGCCTACGGCGCGGTCACCGCAGCGAACCTGGGCGCGGACTATGTCGGCATCGCGGTCAGCGGCATCGGCATCACGGCGACCTGGGATCAGCTGCTGATGCCCGAGGTGTGGCACCGCTTTGCGCCGCGGCTGGACGCGGCCATCGCCCCACCCGACCCGCGCGCACCGGATGTGGTGCTGCTCAACCTCGGCCAGAACGACCACGGCTTCCCGGCGTCCATGGGTCAGCCGATGGCGGCCGACTTCGGCACGCGCTACCTCGGCTTCGTGCGTCAGCTGCGTGGCCGCTATCCCCACGCCGGGCTCGTGCTGCTGACAGGCGGCATGACGGCGCCACGCGAGCAGCCTGCCATTGCGCGCGCCGTGCTGGGTGCCGTGCAGGCGCTGCGCGGCGAAGGCGACGCCAAGGTGTGGAGCTACCACTTCGAGGCCTTTGCCTGGGCCCACCCGCGCATCGACGTGCATGCCCAGATGGCCGACGAGCTGACCCGCTTCCTGAACGATGAGGTACTGAGATGAAGCTTCCCGGCCTTCGTTGCCTGCGCCTGCTGTTCAACCCGGTGCTGCTTGTTGCGCTTGCCGCGTGCGGCGGTGGTGGCGGCGGCGCGACAGCCGCCCCTGCGCCTGCCGCCGCCGACCCTTGGGCGGCATACCCGACCATGCCGGCCGGCACGCCGCCCGGCGCCTCGGCCCAGGCCCGCGCCGCCGCCGCGGCGCTGGCCGGCGGCATCAACTTCGGCAACATGCTGGAGGCGCCCACCGAAGGAGCCTGGGGCCTGCGGGTCGAGGACGAATTCATCGATCTCGTCGGCCAGGGCGGCAGCCCCGCCGCGGGGCATGTCATCCGCGCGGTGCGCCTGCCGGTGCGCTGGAGCAACCACGCCAGCCTGGACGCCGCCGCCACCATTGACGCTGCCTTCATGAGCCGGGTCGAGAGCATCGTGAACCGCCTGCTGGCGCGCGGCGTCACCGTGGTGCTGAACATGCACCACTACCACCAGCTCGACGGCGACGCCACCGAGGCGGGCGAGGCCAGCGTCGCGGCTGACGTGGTGCAACTGCGCTTCCTGGCGATGTGGAGACAGATCGCCGAGCGTTTTGCGGCCGCAGGGCCGGGCCTGGTGTTCGAGCTCTACAACGAGCCGCACAACAAACTCGAAGCCGACTGGAATACCCTGGCCTCGCGCGCTCTGCGCGTGGTTCGGGCCAGCAACCCGAGCCGCGTCGTCATGATCGGCCCGGTGCAGTGGAACAGCCCCTGGGCGCTGTCCAGGCTGCAACTGCCAGCCGACGCCAACCTGCTGCTGACCGTTCACCACTACGAGCCCTTCGCTTTCACGCACCAGGGCGCCGCATGGGTCAACCCGTCGCCGCCGCTCGGTGTGGACTGTTGCGACGCCACCCAGCTGGCCAGGCTCCGCGAGGGCCTGGACCTGGCCGCCAACGAGGCCAGGCGCCTGGGCTACCCCGTCGTGGTCGGCGAGTTCGGCGCCTACAGCCGGGCGGCGCCGGCGGCCCGCGTGCGCTATCTACAAGCCATGCGCGCCGAGATGGCCAGCCGGCAACTGCCCTGGATGTACTGGGAACTGGCCTCGGGCTTCGGCCTCTACGACCCCCAGGCGCATGCCTGGCGGACCGACCTCGTGCAGGCGCTGTACGGCCCCACACCCTGATCCCTTTGGAGGAGACGACCCATGAAACTGCTCATTGGCGCCACGCTGCTGCTGGCCGCGGCCACCGCCCACGCCGCCCCGCTCGAGTGGCGCGGCATCAGCCTGTCCAGCGCCGAATGGGGCGAGAAACTGCCCTTCCCCGGCGTCTACGGCAAGGACTTCGTCTACCCGACGGTCGCCAGCACGGCCTACTACCAGGCCAAGGGCATGAACCTGATGCGCATCGCCTTCCGCTGGGAGCGCCTGCAGCCGATGTTGAACGGTGAACTGGACGCGGCCGAACTGGCCCGCCTGCGCGAGTTCGTCGATGGCACCACCGCGCGCGGCCTGCATGTGCTGCTGGACCCGCACAACTACGCCGCCTACAAGGAAGTGCATGTCGGCAAGCCCGAGGTGCCCATCGCCGCCTTTGCCGATTTCTGGCGCCGGCTGGCGCTGCAGTTCAAGGGCAACGCCAAGGTCCAGTTCGGCCTTGTCAACGAGCCGCGCAACATGCCCACCGAGACCTGGGCCGACGCCGCCCAGGCCGCCGTCGATGCCATCCGCAAGACCGGCGCCACCAACCTCATCACGCTACCCGGCAATGGCTACACCGGCGCCTGGAGCTGGTTCGAAAGCACCTGGTACGGCACACCCAACGCCGACGTGATGGGCCGCGTGCGCGATCCGCTGGGCAACATGGTCTTCGAAGTCCACCAGTATCTGGACAAGGACGGATCGGGCACCCACACCGAATGCGTCAGCCCCACCATCGGTGTCGAACGGTTGCAGCGCTTTACCGCCTGGCTCCGGGCCAACAAGCAGCGCGCGCTGCTGGGCGAACTGGGTGGCGGCGCCAACGCCGTCTGCGAGCAGGCCGTGACCGGCGCGCTCAAGCATCTGCAGGCCAATGCCGACGTCTGGACGGGCTGGCTGTGGTGGGCGGGCGGCCCGACCTGGGGCGACTATTTCCTGTCGCTGGAGCCTGGCAAGGACGGCAAGGACAAGCCGCAAATGCGCTGGCTGGCGCCCTTCCTTTCCGCCAAACCGTGATCCTCCGCACGCGGCATGAGCTCATGACGAAAGCTTTGTTGGGCTTTCTGTCATCCATCGGCAGACTGGCGCCGTTGCAACCAGCACCGACAGCTTCTCGCCCCGCCCGATGTGTGAGCTTTTCGCCCTCAACAGCCGCCAGCCGGCCGCCGCCACCTTCTCACTGAGCGGCTTTGCCGCCCGCGGCGGGCGCACCGCAGACCATGGCGACGGCTGGGGCGTCGCCTTCCATGAAGGCGAGCGCTGCGAAGTGGTCGTCGAGGACAGCCCGGCGGCCGACTCTGCCAAGGCCCGGCACTACGGCCACCACCCCGTGCGTGCGCGCAACATCCTGGCCCATGTCCGCAAGGCCACCCAGGGCGCCCGCGCGGTCGAGAACTGCCACCCCTTTCGCCGCGAATGGGCTGGCCGCATCTGGGTGTTCGCCCACAACGGCGACCTGAAGGACTTCCACCCACAGCTCTCCGGCGGCTTCAAGCCCGCCGGCCAGACGGACAGCGAGCGCGCCTTCTGCCTGCTGATGCAGCGCCTGCAGCAGCACTTCGGCAACCACCTGCCCGGCTGGCCCGAGCTGGCCGAGACGCTGACGCCCTGGATCCACGAGATTGCCGAGCACGGCCGCTTCAACCTGCTGCTGACCGATGGCCGCGCGATGCTGGCGCATGCATCCACCAAGCTGCACTGGCTGCAGCGCCGCCCGCCGTTCGGCCACGTCTCGCTGCGCGACGGCGACCTCAGCGTTGACCTGGCCACGGTGAACAACCCGGCCGACCGCATGGCCCTGATCTCCACCGAGCCCCTGACCCACGAAGCCTGGCAGCCGTTCGCGGCCGGCGAGGTGCGCGTGTTCGAGGGCGGCGACTGCCTGTTCGTCAGCGAAGGCGTGGCCGTGGCCGCCGCGGCCTGAGCCGCAGCGGCCACGGCCTGCAGCGCAGCTCAGTCCAGGCGGATGCCGGTGGCCGCACGCGGGTAGAAGGCGTTGTCCCCGGCCGTGCCGCTGCCGCCCTCGCCCCAGGCGTTGTTGCCCCAGCTCCAGACCGAGCCGTCGCGGCCACGCGCCAGCACATGGGCGCCAAAGGCCAGCTCGTCGATGGCCGGCAGGCCCGCGATGGCGCCGGGCACCGGGTAGGTGCTGGCCGTCACGTCGCGCCCCAGCCACTGCAGGTTGCCGATGCCGCCGCCCCAGCTCAGCACCGTGCCGGAGGCGGTGAGCGCGAAGCTCGTGCCAATGACGGCGCCGAGCTGCACCACGTCGGTCGGTGAGGCCAGCTCGACGGGCACCGCGCGCGCCACCAGCGTGCCGTCGCCGAGCTGGCCGGCGCCGTTGGAGCCCCAGGCCCAGATGCGGCCGGCCTGCGACAGCGCCAGGCAATAGCGGGTCACGCCGACCGGATCGAAGTTGCAGACGGCCTGCTTGAGCGCCGGCAGGCCGCTGACCGCCTGCACGCTGCTGCCGTCCACCAGGCTCAGTGCGCCGGCCGCGTCGAGCGCCGTGATCGCGCAGGTGTTGGAGGTGTGGGCCACGTCGATGCGGCCGATGCCGGCGAGCCCGGCGATCTGCGTGGCGGTGGTGGCGCTGAAGCGCCAGACGCTGCCGTCGCTGCGCAAGCCGTAGGCCGCGCCGTCGAAGCAGGACACCAGCTGCCGCAGCTTGCCGGCGCCGGCCACCTCGGCCGGCGTGGCGCTGTAGCCGTTGCCCCAGGCCAGCACTGTCCCGTCGCTGCGCAGCGCGAAGGACTTGTTGAACGGCGGCGCGACGCGCGTGGCGGCCACGGCGACTATGACGCCCAGCCCGTCGACCTGGCGCGCCGCCGTGCCCGCGACGGCACTGCCGGCGCCACCCGACATCTGGCTGCCCCAGGCCAGCACGCGGCCATCGGCCGTGACGGCGAGCGAATAGCCCGTGCCGGCGGCGATCCTGACGCTGCTCGGTG
>NZ_JBQVNP010000060.1:0-29381 GCF_052436255.1 Roseateles sp.
GTCATCGGCATCCCGCTCGCCGCCTTCGGGTTGCTGAGCCCCGTCGTGGCAGCCGCCGCGATGGCCTTCAGCAGTGTCAGCGTCGTCACCAACGCGCTGATGCTGCGCAACTGGAAAGGGACTCAGCAATGAGCACGGTCAGCACAGACACCGACGGGCCTTTCAACATCGGGGAGGCCGCCGCCCGCTCCGGTGTCTCGGCCAAGATGGTGCGCCACTATGAGTCGCTCGGGTTGCTGCCCAAGGTGGGCCGCACGGACGCTGGCTACCGGCAGTACACCGGCAAGGAGATCCACACGCTGCGCTTCATCCGGCGGGCGCGTGATCTGGGCTTCAGCATGGCCGAGATCGCGGAGCTGTTGAAGCTTTGGCAGGACCGGCGCCGGGCGAGCGCCAACGTCAAGCGGATCGCCCTCACGCATGTGGCCGACCTGGACCGGCGCATGAAAGAGCTCGATGCCATGAAGCGAACGCTGGAGGGGCTGGCCGACTGCTGTCAAGGCGATCAGCGGCCGGACTGCCCGATCCTGGATGAACTCGCGGACTGAACGGAAGCGGGAGCGTGGATTGCCATCTACTGGTCGGCGGGTCATCCGCCGAAACCAGCTAGCAAGGAGCCCCCACATGAACCGTTCTCTCGCCACATCCGTCCGACTCGCCCTTTGTTCAGCCGGCCTCGTCGTCGGCTTGTGCGGCGCTGCAGCCGCTCAAACTGCCAACCATGGTTCGGACCAGATGCACAAGGACATGATGTCTGGCATGCAGCAGATGCAGGGCATGAAGATGACCGGCGACACCGACAAGGACTTCGCCATGATGATGAAGATGCATCACCAGCAAGCACTGGTGATGGCCAAGGCGGAAATCGCACATGGCAAGTCGGCAGAAATGAAGGCGATGGCCGAGAAGATCATCAAGGATCAGACCAAGGAAATTGCCAAGCTGGATGCTTGGCTGATGAAGAACAAATGAGCCGATTTCCATCTCTACGCAACGCGCTGCGGACATATGACGCAGGGCTTTGAGATGGCGCAAATCAGTGTCCGCACATCGGCAGGCTTCCTCGCTAAACTGGCGACATGAGGTTGAAGAAGGTGTCCCTGCGCTGGATCGCGAGCATGCTCGCGACCTTGCTGGTATTCCTTCAACTTGCCACGGCGGCCTATGCCTGCGCCGCGCCTCAGACGGCCGCTGGTGAATCGGCCATGGCAGCAATGTCCGACTGCGAAGCCATGGCAAGCATGGACCCTGAGCAGCCGCAGCTGTGCAAGGCGCACTGCGACCGCGACAAGCAGACGGTCAACAACGCGCCGGTGCCGGATGTGGCGCCAGCGGCCCTGCTCGACCGACTGCTCAGCCGCCTGGCGCTCTGGCTTCCGCCCGGAGCGGCCGAGGCACTGCCCGCGGTGGTTGCCGCCCATACCGGTCCGCCCGACGGCGCGCCGCCGGTCTATCTCGCCCTCCAGGTCCTCCGCATTTAGGCCCTGACGCTCGCGCTGCCGACTGTTCGGTAGCGCTCGCGTCTGCGATCACTTGATCGCTTCCAAGGCTTCTGTGGAGAGCTGTCATGGCCATCTTCCTTCGGGCGGGATCACGATCCCGCTTTCACGGCACGGGCCCATGCTCGCGCCGCACCGGCGTGGCCGTCCTGGCCACGATCTTCCTTGCCGTCGTCGGCGCGGCCAGCGCCGCACCCATCAGCTTCGAGCAGGCGCTGCTGCTTGCCGAGCAGCGTTCGGCGGCGCTGACGGCACGCCAGGCGGCCGCCGACGGCGCCCAGCAGGCACGAACCGCTGCTGGTCAGTTGCCCGACCCCAAGCTGGCCGTCGGCATCGAAAACTTCCCCGTCTCCGGCCCGGAGCGCTTCAGCTGGAACCGCGACTCAATGACGATGCGCCGGGTGGGCCTCATGCAGGACGTGCCGAACGCCGCCAGGCGGGCGGCCCAGCGGGACGCGGCGGACGCCAAGGCCGCACGCGAACGGGCGCTCCTGGAGGCCGAACGGCTGGCGGTGCGGCGCGAGGCGGCCCTGGCCTGGATGGGGCTGCATTTCGCGCAACGCCGGTTGGCTGTGTTTGCGGCGCTGGAGCAGGAGAACCGACTTCTGCAGGACACGCTGGCTGCACGCCTGGCGTCCGGCGCCGCGATGCCTGCCGACGCGCTGATGGCACGGCAGGAAACGCTGGAGCTGGCCGACCGCCGCGACGAGCTGCAGGCTGCGGCCGAGCAGGCGCGTGCCCAGCTGCGCCGCTGGACGGGCGAGCCAGCTGAGCTGTCGGCGCATGGCGAGCCGCCTGCTCTCGGGCTGGACCTGGCCCGACTGCTGGGCAGCCTGGACCGCCATGCCGATCTGCTGGCCTTCGCGCCCATGCTGGCCATGGCGCGGGCCGACGTCGAAGAGGCGACGGCCATGCGCCACGGCGACTGGGGCTGGGAGGTGGCCTACGGCAACCGCGCCCGGGCCTTTGGCGACATGGTCTCGTTCCAGCTCACCTTCGAGCTGCCGGTCTCGCGCGCCGCTCGCCAGGAACCGGTGGTGGCCTCGCGCCAGAAGGAAGTGGAGCGGCTGCAGGCCGAGCGGGAGGACGCGCTGCGCCGCGTGCGTGCCGAGGCAGACGCGCTGGTAGCCGAACTGCAGCGCGCCGAGCGGGTGCTGCAGCGCCTGCAGACCGCCGCACTGCCGCTTGCCAAAGAACGCGTGCAGGTGACCCTGGCCAGCTATCAGGCAGGCCGCGCCGATCTCGGCGCCGTGCTGACCGCGCGCAAGAGCGCCGCCGAGGTGCAACTGCGCGCCCTGGACCTCCAAGCCCAGATGCTGGCCCAGCAAGCCCGCCTGGCCTATCTCATCGCGGAGTGAACGCCATGTCGCCTCCAAAGAAGTTTTTCACGGTTGCTCTTCTCGTCGCCATTGGCGCGGGCCTTGGCTGGGGCGCCGCACAGTGGCGGCATGGTTCGGCGCCGGGTGCTGACGGCGCCGGCGGGCAAATTGCGGCCAGCCCGGCGGCCGACGACCGCAAGGTGCTCTATTGGTACGACCCCATGCTGCCGCAGCACAAGTTCGACAAGCCGGGCAAGTCGCCTTTCATGGACATGCAGCTGGTGCCGAAGTACGCCGGCGAGGCTGGCGGCGGTGGCGCCGGTGTTGAGGTCGACCCGCGCGTGGCCCAGATGCTGGGCGTGCGCACTGCGACGGCCGAGAAGCAGCGCATCGGTGCCTCCATTCAGCTGCCCGCCACCGTCCAGCTCAACGAACGCGACGTGGCGATCCTGCAAGCCCGTACGGCCGGCTTCGTGCAGCGCGTGGCCCGCCTGGCACCGGGCGATGTGGTGGCCGCAGGTGCCTTCATTGCCGAACTGCTGGTGCCCGAGTGGGCCGGCGCGCAACAGGAGTTCCTGGCCCTGCGCCGCACTGGCGACCAGGCGCTGACGGCGGCGGCGCGCCAGCGCCTGGTTCTGCTCGGCATGCCCACCTTGCTGGTGCAGCAGGTGGAGCGAACCGGCGAGGTGCAGGCGTTGACCTCGGTGCACGCGCCGACCGGTGGCCTGGTGCAGGAGCTGATGGTGCGGCCGGGGATGACGGTGTCGCAGGGCATGAGCCTGGCGCGCATCACCGGGCTGTCGACGGTCTGGCTAGAAGCGGCACTCCCCGAGGTCCAGGCGGCAACGGCGCGCGTGGGCGAGCCGGTCGAGGTGACGCTGGCCGCCTTTCCGGGGGAGACGCTGCGAGGCAAGGTCACGTCCGTGCTGCCCGAGGCCAGCAGCGAGACGCGCACGCTGCGTGTCCGGGCGGAGCTGCCCAACCCGCAGGGCCGATTGCGCGCGGGCATGTTCGCGCAGATGCGGCTGGGCGGGCGAGCGGAGGAGGCGCTGGTGGTGCCTGCCGAGGCGGTGATCCGGACCGGCGAGCGCGCGATCGTCTACGTCGTCGACCAGCCCGGGCGATTCACCCCGGTGCCGGTGCGCATCGGCCGCGAATGGGGCGACAAGCTTGAGGTGCTGGAAGGGCTGCAAGCCGGCCAGCAAGTCGTCGCCTCGGGCCAGTTCCTGATCGACTCGGAAGCCAGCATGCAAGGCCTGCTGCAGCGCCAGGCGGCCCCAAGCGCGGCGTCGGCGGCATCGGCGGCACCGCAGGTCGCTCCATCAGCTCCGGTCCATCAAGCGGAGGGACGAATCGTCGGGCTCACGGCGCAGGAAGTGACCCTCGACCATGGCCCCGTGCCGAGTCTGAAGTGGCCGGCCATGCAGATGGGCTTCAAGATCGCGCAGCCGGGGCTGGTCGACGGCTTCAAGGCCGGCGATACGGTGCGGTTCACCTTCAGGGAGAGCGCCGAGGGCTATGAAGTCACGGGCGTTCAGCGCGAACGCCAAGGGGGCGCCCGATGATTGCCGCCGTGATCCGCTGGTCGGTTGGCAACCGCTTCCTGGTGCTGTTGGCCACGCTGTTCCTGGCCGTCGCCGGCGTGCTGTCACTGCGCTCGACGCCTATCGATGCTCTGCCCGACCTGTCCGACGTGCAGGTCATCATCCGCACCAGCTACCCGGGCCAGGCACCACAGATCGTCGAGAACCAGGTCACCTATCCGCTGGCCACCACCATGCTTTCGGTGCCCGGCGCCAAGGTGGTGCGGGCGTTCTCGTTCTTCGGCGACTCCTTCGTCTACGTGCTCTTCGAGGACGGCACGGACCTGTACTGGGCACGCTCGCGCGTGCTGGAGTACCTCAGCCAGGTGCAGGCGCGGCTGCCGGCAACGGCCAAGCCGTCGCTCGGGCCTGATGCGACTGGCGTGGGCTGGGTGTTCCAGTACGCCCTGGTGGACCGGACGGGCAAGCATGACCTGTCGCAGCTGCGCGCCCTGCAGGACTGGTTTCTGAAGTTCGAACTGAAGTCGGTGGCCGACGTGGCCGAGGTGGCCACGGTGGGCGGCATGGTCAAGCAGTACCAGGTCGTGATGGACCCCGCCAAGCTGTTCGCCTACGGCATCACGCACAGCCAGGTGCGCGAAGCGCTGATGAACGGCAACCAGGAGGCCGGCGGCGGGGTGCTGGAACTGGCCGAGGCGGAGTACATGGTGCGCGCGAGTGGCTTCCTGAAGTCGCTGGACGATTTCCGCAGCATCGTGCTGGCCAGCCGCAACGGCGTGCCTGTGCTGCTCGGCCAAGTCGCCACGGTGCAGACCGGCCCGGAGATGCGCCGCGGCATCAGCGAGCTGGACGGCGAAGGCGAAGCCGTGGGCGGCGTGGTGATCCTGCGCACCGGCAGGAACGCCCAGGCGGCGATTGCCGCAGTCAAGGACAAGCTCAAGCAGTTGCAAGCCAGCCTGCCCAAGGGTGTCGAGATCGCCACGACCTACGACCGCAGCTCGCTGATCGAGCGGGCCATCGAGAACCTGGCGACCAAGCTGGTCGAGGAGTTCATCGTCGTGGCGCTGGTCTGCGTCGCCTTCCTGTGGCACTTGCGGTCGGCGCTGGTGGCCATCATCTCGCTGCCGCTGGGCGTGATGGCGGCCTTTCTTGTCATGCAGCAACAGGGGCTGAACGCCAACATCATGTCGCTCGGCGGCATTGCGATTGCCATCGGCGCGATGGTGGACGCAGCCGTCGTGATGATCGAGAACGCACACAAGAAGCTGGAGGCCTGGCAGCACGCTCACCCCGGCGAAGAGCTGCAAGGCGAAGCGCGCTGGGCCGTCATCACCGACGCGGCCGTGGAGGTGGGCCCGGCGCTGTTCTTCTCGCTGATGATCATCACGCTGTCCTTCGTGCCCGTGTTCACCTTGCAGGCGCAGGAGGGCCGGCTGTTCGGGCCGCTGGCCTTCACCAAGACCTATGCGATGGCTGCCGCGGCCGGCTTGTCGGTCACGCTGATCCCGGTGCTGATGGGCTACTGGATACGCGGGCGCATCCCGGACGAGCAACGCAACCCCATCACGCGCGGCCTGATCGCGCTGTACCGGCCCGCGCTGGAGTGGGTGCTGCACTGGCCCAAGCTCACCTTGGTGCTGGCAGTCGCCTTGTTTGCAACCACCGCCTGGCCGCTGATGCGCCTCGGCGGCGAGTTCCTGCCGCCGCTGGACGAGGGCGACCTGCTCTACATGCCGTCGGCGCTGCCGGGGCTGTCGGCGCAGAAGGCGGCGGAACTGCTGCAGATCACCGACCGCATGATCAAGACCGTGCCAGAGGTGCAACGGGTCTTCGGCAAAGCCGGCCGCGCGGAGACCGCAACCGACCCCGCGCCGATGGAGATGTTCGAGACCACGGTTCAGCTCAAGCCGCGCGACCAATGGCGCCCAGGCATGACGCCCGAGAAGCTCGTCGAGGAACTCGACCGCGCGGTCAGGGTGCCCGGTCTTTCCAACATCTGGATCCCGCCCATCCGCAACCGCATCGACATGCTGGCCACCGGCATCAAGAGCCCGATTGGCGTGAAGGTATCGGCCACCGACCCGGCCGCCATCGACCGGGTGGCCGCGCAGGTGGAGTCGGTCGCCAAGACCATCCCTGGCATCAGCTCCGCACTGGCGGAGCGGCTGACGGGCGGCCGCTACGTCGACGTGCAGATCGACCGCTCGGCCGCGGCGCGCTACGGCATGAACGTGAGCGACGTGCAGGCGGTGGTGTCCGGCGCCATCGGCGGCGAGAACGTCGGCGAGACGGTCGAGGGGCTGGCACGCTTCCCGATCAACCTGCGCTATCCGCGCGAGCTGCGCGACACGCCGGAGAAGCTGCGCAACCTGCCGGTGCTGACGCCGTCCGGCCAGCAGGTGACGCTCGGCTCGCTGGCCACGGTGGCCATCGTCGACGGGCCGCCCATGCTCAAGAGCGAGAACGCCCGCCCGTCGGGCTGGGTCTACATCGACGTGCGCGGCCGCGACATTGCCGCAGTCGTCGGGGATCTGCGGCGCGCGGTGGCCGGGCAGGTGAAGCTGGAGCCCGGCATGAGCCTGGCGTACTCCGGCCAGTTCGAATACATGGAGCGGGCCAACGAGCGGTTGAAGGTGGTCGTGCCGGCGACGCTGCTCATCATCTTCGTGCTGCTGTACCTGACCTTCCGCCGCGCTGATGAAGCCACGCTCATCATGGCGACCTTGCCGCTGGCGCTGACCGGCGGGGTCTGGTTCCTCTACCTGCTCGGCTACAACCTGTCCGTGGCAACCGGCGTGGGGTTCATCGCGCTTGCTGGCGTATCGGCCGAGTTCGGCGTGGTGATGCTGCTGTATCTGAAGCACGCGCTGGAAGACCGGGTGCGCGCTGGCATGCCCATCACCCACGCGGTCCTGCTTGACGCCGTCCGCGAGGGGGCGGTGCTGCGCGTACGCCCGAAAGCGATGACGGTGGCCGTGATCCTCGCCGGCCTCCTGCCCATCGTCTGGGGCTCGGGCACCGGGTCCGAAGTCATGAGCCGGATCGCAGCACCGATGCTGGGCGGCATGGTGACGGCACCGCTGCTGTCGCTGTTCGTCGTGCCGGCAGCGTTCTCGCTGATGCGTGGGCGGCTTGGCGCACCTCGCAAAGATTCAGGCGGAGGCTTGCGCGAGTCTTAGGGCCTGCCCAACCGACAAGGCCGTACTGTCGCGGCGGTGATCGCATGGCTACAGTGCGGGACTGCGAATTACGCATCGCGAGGGGTCGAATGAGCAAATCTCACTGGGACAACGTCTACGGCAGCAAAGCCGCGGATGCCGTCAGCTGGTATGCGCCCCATTTGGCCGAGTCGCTGGTCTATATCCAGCGCACAGCCGTCGGCAAGGCGGCTTCCATCATCGATGTGGGCGGCGGCGAGTCGACGCTGGTCGACGACCTGCTCGATGCCGGCTACACCGGGGTCACCGTCCTCGATATCTCGGACAAGGCGCTTGAGGTCTGTCGCGGCCGGCTTGCCGAGCGAGCCGCACAGGTCAAGTGGTTGGCGGCGGACATCCTGCAGCACCGCTTCGCCCGGCATTCGCTTGACGTTTGGCACGACCGCGCCGTCTTCCACTTTCTCACCGACCCGGCGCAGCGCCAAGCCTATGTGCAGCAGGTGACGCACGCGTTGAAGCCGGGCGGATTCGCCATCGTCGGCACTTTCGGCCCCGAGGGTCCCACGCAATGCAGCGGGCTTTCTGTCGCTCGCTACTCGCCGGATGGACTGCACGGTGAGTTCGGAGGGCGGTTTCAGCTGCTGGACCACGGTGTGTCCATCCATCGCACGCCTTGGGATACCGCCCAGCAGTTCGTCTACTGCTATTGCCGGCTGGAGCAATGAAACGGGTCGGCAGCGGCAAACGGTAGGCCGCTAAGCATCAGTTCCGGCCAGCACAACAGGGCCGGGCGTCGAGCACGGAAAGACCTCCGGCAGCAGCCGACAGGTCCTCCAGGATGTTGCAGTCGAGAGCCGCGCCGCCAGCGCATGCGCTGTCGCAGCCCTTGACGAACCGGGCCATGCTGGCCTCAAGCGTCTGGAGTTCTGCCAGCCGTTGACGCACCTGGGCCAGGTGCCGCCCCGCAATGTCGCGCACCTCTATGCAGGGGCGTTCTGGCTCGTCCACTAAGCCCACAAGCTCGCGGACTTGTTCGATGGAGAAGCCGAAGTCGCGGCAGCGCCGGATGAAGCTTAGGCGGCGAACGGCGGCTTCGCCGTAGACGCGCCGCCCCGCATCCGTACGCGGCCCGGACGGCAGCAGGCCGATCTCCTCGTAGTAGCGGATGGTCGGTACCGAACATCCGGTTTGCCGCGCGACGACGCCAATCGTGCGAGTCAGGAGCGTGGGCGAATTGTTCATGCGCCCAGCTTAGCGGCTGAAGCCGCAGCCCCGGCCCGGCCGGCAGCACAGTTGGACGCGATCGCGACGGATCAGCGCGCTGCATCGCAACCTGCCGCCGTGCAACTTGCGGCACAACCACACGTCGACGTGCGAAGTGCTCGTCGGCGCTTCCACCAGTAAACGCCGAAGGCTGCGCCGGCAAGCAGGACGAGGGCGCCAGCAAAGGGCAGCAACTCATCCGCGCAGGCGACAAGAACGCCGCCCAATGCGGCGAGGCCTCCGGCGGCAGCAATCAGGGGAATGGCGCAGCAGGCAGCGCATGCAGCGCCCAGGCCGAGGGTGAGCTTCCAGGTTTTCATGAGGACCGTAGGGCGCCAGATTGGTTGCGCTGGCGCGCAAGGGCCGTTAAGCACTTAGCGAGGGTCGCGCCATAGGGTCGGTCGAACGTGTCCATGAGTTGTTGCGACTGGCCTGCGCGCGCGCCAGTGCTGTTGCCCGCGCACAGACTGTTCCATCGCGACTGGTTTGCCGGGAAGCGGCCTATCGTCAGTACCGGCACCCGGCCACAAGCAGCCGTTGGGTGGTGCGTCCGGAAGCGGACGTCGATTACCCAGACCAGCTCATTGCATCAAAGCTTCGATCAATGGGCAGGTGGGCGGAGCGGGCGTCGGCGCCTAGCTGAAGGGTAATCGCGTGTCGCCGAGGGCTGAACCTTCGACATGCGAAGCGGGGCCGGGACGTTAGCGGGCAGCCCCAGCGGTCGCATCTGCCTGGGCGATGAACGCCAGCAACGCGGGCGTCGACTGCTTCTGGCGATGCACAACCAGATGACATTGCCGAAGCTGCCGCGGCAATGTCGTGGCGACGCGGCACAGACGTCCGGCCTCCAGCGCATCGTTCACTACCCAGGCGGACAGGCAGGCCACCCCCAACCCTTCCTGAGCGGCACGCTGGATGGCTTCCGAACTGCCCAGCTCGATGCTCCGCCGGTAAGAGCGCAGGTGGGGCAGCAGGCTCTGGTCGGTCGCTTCGCGTGTGCCTGAGCCCGATTCGCGCACCAGCCACACCGCCTCACGCAGCGTGCGCTGGGGAATGCGCTCGCCTGCCGTACTCGACCGGGCCAGCGCACTGTCGGGTGCAGCCACGACCACCATCTCGTCTTGGAGCCAGGGCGTGACCACCAGCGCTGGCTGGTGGCAGGGCCCCTCGATCAGTCCCACGTCGAGTTCGAATGCGGCCACGGCATCGCAGATGGCGGCGGTGTTTCCGATCACGACCTTCGATCGCCAGGCGGCGGCGCTGCCAGGTTGCTGGGCCCCCATGAAGCCGGCGAGCAGCTTTGGCAACACGTAGTTGCCGATCGTCGTGCTGGCGCCGATGCGCAGCGACTGCGCCTGCGCGCTGCCGTCGCGCGACATCTGCTCGATGCCGGCGGCGCCATCCAGCAAAGCCAAAGCCCGCGGCAAGAGCGTGCGGCCGTTGTCGTTCAGCAGCAGGCGCTTGCCGACGCGGTCGAACAGGCGCAGCGACAGCAAGCGTTCCAGTTCGTTAACGGCCGAACTGGTGGCCGATTGCGATAGCGCGATCTCAGCGCTGGCCGCCGTGGTGCTGCCGCTGCGAGCCACTGCCACGAAGATCTGCAACTGGCGCAGCGTGAGCCGCAGTACATCCATCGGGGTTGCCTCTATCTAGCGATTCGGTCGTTTGATCTTACGCAGATAACCCGTTGGACCGATCACAAGCCAAGTCCGAGACTCGCCTTCATTCCCTCCTCTTGCCTGAAAACCCGCATGACCACCACCGCATTTCGACGCACCACAGAGTCTTCAGCCGCCACGCCGCGCGCCTGGACCCGCCTGCTTCCCGGCCTGGCCCTGAGCGGCGCGCTGGCCGCTGCCGGCGTGGCGCTGGGCCGCATCGGCTGGCTGCAGGACCACGGCTTCAGTGCGCTGACGCTGGCCATCGTGCTGGGCATGATCGTCGGCAACACGGTCTATCCGCTGGTCCCGCGCCTGGCCGCGGCCAGCGGTGCCGGCGTCAACGTCTCCAAGCAGAACCTGCTGCGCCTGGGCGTGGTGCTGTACGGCCTGCGGCTGACGGTGCAGGACATCGGCCATGTCGGCATCGCCGGCGTCGCCATCGACGCGCTGGTGCTGGGCTCGACCTTCGCGCTGGCCTGCTTCATCGGCACGCGCTGGCTGGGCCTGGACCGCAAGACGGCGATGCTGATCGGCGCCGGCAGTTCCATCTGCGGTGCCGCCGCGGTGATGGCCGCCGAGCCGGAGGTCAAGGCGCGCGCCGAGCAGGTCACGGTGGCCGTCGCCACGGTTGTGGTGTTTGGAACGCTGGCCATCTTCCTGTACCCCGCGCTGTTCCAGCTGAACCAGCACTTGGAGCTGATTCCGGGCGGTGCCAACGGCTTCGGCATCTATGCGGGCTCGACCATCCACGAGGTGGCTCAGGTGGTGGCTGCGGCACGGTCGGTGGGCCCGGATGCGGCCAACTCGGCCGTCATCGCGAAGATGGTGCGCGTGATGATGCTCGCACCCTTCCTGGTGATGCTGTCGGCCTGGCTGGCGCGCGACGACAAACGCCACGCCAACACGTCGACCGCAACCGACCAGGCCAAAGGCAAGCTCGCCGTGCCCTGGTTTGCCTTCGGCTTCGTCGCGGTGGTGTTGTTCAACTCGCTGCAGTGGCTGCCGGCCTCGGTGGTGGCGGTGACGACCGAGATCGACACCGCGCTGCTGGCCATGGCCATGGCCGCGCTCGGCCTGGCCACGCATTTCGGTGCCATTCGCAAGGCAGGGGCCAAGCCGCTGCTGCTGGCGCTGATCCTGTTCGGCTGGCTGATCGTCGGCGGTGCATTGATCAACCGCTGGGTGCCGGCCCTGCTGGGCTGAGGCCTCGAATTCACGGCCCGACGGAATATGCCGCCGGCCGTCAACGTCCACCAAAGCGAACCTGTTTCCCTTTTCATCCCTCCACGAAAGACATCCCATGAACACCTTCTTCCGCACCACCGCGCTGGCCTTGTGCAGCACCTTCGTCCTGGTGGCGGCCAGCCTGCCCGCAGGCGCCGCAGAAGCCACCCCGGCCCGCGTCACCTTCGACGGCCAGATCCGCAACAACTCGCTGGCGCTAAGCCCCGACGAGGCCACCGCCGTCGTGTCCTACAGCGAACGGCCCGATGTCATCGTCTACGACCTGGCCACCGGCGCCGTGCGCGGTGTGCTGCGCGGCTACGTCACGCCGCGCAACATCGTCTTCGCGCCCGACGGCAAGAGCTTCTATGTCTCCGACAGCAGCCTGGGCACGGTGACGCGCCTGGACACCACCACGCTCAAGCCGCTGGCCACCGCGTCGACGCTGGCGGCCGGCCCCGGCGCCTTCGGCACCGCGCTCAGCAAGGACGGCAGCGCGCTGTACGTCAACAACCAGGCCAGCAGCACCGTGACGCGACTGGACACCGCCAGCGGGCAGGCCAAGGCCGTGATCACCGGCTTTGCGCAGCCGCGCCAGGGCGTGCGCCTGAGCCCGGACGGCAGCAAGCTCTACGTCACCAACTTCCTGGGCGACAAGGTCACCATCGTCGACACGCAGACCGACAAGATCGAGGGCGAGATCGCGGGCTTCAACAAGATCCGCGCCATCTCGGTCACCGCCGACGGCAAGACCCTGTTCGCGGCCAACAGCGGCAGCAACGACATCGCGGTGGTGGACATCGGTGCGCGCCGCGTCACCAGTACCGTGCCGGTGGGCCGCGACCCCTACGGCGCTGCGCTCACGCCGGATGGCCGCTTCGTCTACTCGGGCAACCTGGCCGACAACACGGTGTCGGTGATCGACGTGGCCACGTTGAAGGTGGTCGCCACCATCGCCGGATTCAAGCAGCCGCGCCAGGCCATCGTGTTCACGCGCGACGGCCGCACAGCCTATGTGCTGAACGAGGACCTGAGCATCTCCAAGGTCGAGCGCGCCGGGCAGCGCATCGTCGCCACGGTGGCCGCACCGCAGGCGTTGACAGCGTACTGAATCGCCGGCCCACGGCCCAGAATGAAGCGCCCGAGCCGGCGGCCGCCGATCAGCGTGACTCCGCGCTCAAGGAACTTGGAAACGTCGTTCGCGGCACCGGCCGCATCCGCGCTCAATCCCCGATCTTGGGCTGTCAGAGGATCTTTCGCCGTGCGACCAAGCCCAAGGCTTTCCGCTTCCGGCTGGCCTTGCTGCCCCCCGCATAAAGGACCGAATGAAGACGCTTACCAACCCTTGCCGGCGCCGATGGGCGTCGCTCTGCCTGGCCTTGTGCACGCTGCCCGCGGCGTTCTCAGCTCATGCCCAGACGGCTGCCCCGCCTGCGCTGGAACTGGTGGTGCTGGGCTCGGGCGGCCCGGGTGCCACCGGCCGCGCGGGTTCGGCCTATGCCGTGCTGGTGGACGGCGTGGCGCGGGTCTTCGTCGACGCCGGCCCGGGCTCTTTCGTGCGCCTGGGCGAAGCCAAGCTGGCGCTGGGCCGGGCCGACATCGTGCTTCTGACGCACCTGCATGTGGACCACGCTGGCGGACTGCCGGGGCTGTTCAAGGCCCGTGCGGTGTCCAGCCGCGGACCGGTCGAATTCAAGATTTTCGGGCCGGCAGGGCGGCGTGCGGTCAACGCCGACGACGCTGACTTCCCCGCCACCAGCCGCTTCATCGACCTCTTGTTCGGCAAGCAGGGCGCCTTCGGCTACCTGAAGGACTTCTCGGCGCCGCTGCGCTTTCAAGTGAACGACATCGACGCACCCGCCACGGCGTCAGCCCTGCCCGAAGTGCGCACGGTGTTCGATGAGGGCGGCCTGCGCATCAGCGCCGTGGCCGGCCACCACCGCGACGCACCGGCGGTGGTCTACCGCATCGACCACGCCGGCAAGAGCATCACCTTCAGCGGCGACATCGACGCCAGCGGGCTGGCGGGTCTGCGGCGAATCGCCCAAGGCACCAGCCTGCTGGTCTTCAACAGCGTGGTGCTCGACCCACCCGGCTCGCCCGACGTGCTGTACACCTTGCACACGCCACCCAAGGCCATCGGCGAAGTGGCTGATGCGGTGCGCGCCGGCCAGCTGCTGCTGAGCCACTTGTCGCCCGCGCTCGACGCGCAGCGTGACGCTGTGAAGGCGTCGATCACTGCGCACTATGCCGGCGGGGTGGTGTTTGCGCAAGACGGTCAGCGGCTGGCGCCCTGAGGCGCGCAGCCGCCGGCGATAGTGGCGGTACCAGCCCCGAGTTCGACGCCCGTGCCTACCGACCCCACGAAGGTGATCACGCGAGCCATGCCGTCGGGCCACAGGAACACGGCGGCGTCGAACTTCATGCGCTGGCCGACCGATGGGCTGCCGCTCACGAAACCTTCGGTGCCGACACCGCGGTCCAGGCCCCGCAAGTAGAAGGCGCCCGCCGTGGTGCCGAGGGCGTCGGCAAAGGTGCCCGAGAAGCTGAAGGTGTCGCTGGCCGGGTCGTAGCCGGCGAACGCGCTCGCCACATCCACGTCGCCGTTCTGCGGACCGATGTACGTGGGCAGTAGGTCGCCAATGGGGTCGGTGATGCCTTGCGCCAGCGCACCGGTCGCGGCGGTGAACAAGCTGGCCAGCAGCAGGAAGGTCAGGGTTCGCTTCATCGGAGCAATTGGTGGAGCGTGTCGGGCGGGTCAACTGCCGATGGCGTGACAGAAAAAGTTTTTGCGTGGGCCGGAATAGACCGCCTGCCGGCGCCGTCTGCCCTTGTGTCGGGACCTCATGGACCCTTCATCCACCACCGACCACCCCTCACTTCACCTCAAGCCTTCAACGGAGCCCTCCATGTTCAAGACATTCGCCTTTGCCGCCACTGCCCTGACGCTTGCCGCTGGCAGCGCCTTCGCCGCCCCTTCCGACGACGCCCGCACGCACTTCCAGGCCATCGCTTCGGGCGACACCCAGATCGTGATGCGCGCCTACGCCGACCATGCCCAGCTGAACTGGGTCGGCGGCCCGCTGGACGGCACCTACGCCACCACCGACGCCATCCGCGGCACCTGGGAAAAGTTCGGCAAGGCCGTCGGCCCGCTGAAGCTCACCATCGGCTCCATCGAAGAATCGGCCAACCCCAAGGGCTCGACGGTCTCCGCCAACGTCGTCTTCGAAGGCAAGCAGCCGATCAAGGTGCGTTACGTGCTGACCTACCGCGAAGGCAAGATCGTCAGCGAAACGTGGCAGATCGACCCCAAGCTGAACGTCGCCCTGGCAGCCACTGCCGAAACCGCCGGTAAGACCGCGACCTACTGATCCACCAGCGCCGCGCCGCACCGGGCCAGACCGGGGGCGGTGCGCACCTGCGTCGTTCGGGTTCATTCCCCGCAGTTGACAACGGAATACCCGCAAGCACCCGTGCGTCGACCTGTTTGAAGTGGTTGACGCACTGCTCACCCGTCCACCCAGGAGCTCCCCATGCGACACCCGCTTTCCAAACTTTCGGCTGTGCTGATGCACGCTGCTCTCGCGGCCGCGGCAGGCCTTGCTTCACTGCCCGGCCACGCCGCAGACGGCGCTGAATCCCTGACCTATACCAACATCACCAAGATACGCGACGGCATGGGCGCACGGGGCGACCTCGCACCGATCGCACGCATCGTCTCGCCTCTGGCGGATGCGCAGATCGTGCCGGGAGAAGGCCGCATTGGCGCAGGCAGCGTGAATGGCACCGGCTTCGTGCTGAACATCGAGGTCGTCACGCGCGACGCGACGCCGGTCGCCGCGAAAGAATCGCTCAACATCAGAAACACCGCGCTGCTCGGCCAGGTCAACCCGAACATTCCGGGCCTCTATGTCTTCCTCGACACCGACCTCGTCAAGCCCGACGGTGGCGTGATCCCGAAGAACACCAACCTGGCGAACCTCTTCAACATCCTGGGCACCGACGACACGCCCGGCGCGGGCGTGACGATGTGGCTGGGCTGGCACGTGCTTGAATCGCTGCCGCTCGACACGAACCGCTTCAACATCACCACCGCCGTGGTCGACACCGCCGGTCGGATCGGATTCGACCGGGTCTCGATGGCGGTGCTGCGCGGCGGTATCACATCGGGGCAGGCACTGACGCCCCTTCCGATCGATGTGTTCGATGACGGCATCGACGACGCGGACGGACCGGAGGTGACGATGATTGCGCCCCGCGTGCCGTCGCGTGTGTCACCTGGGCCGCAAACCGGCAATCCGACGCCGCCTGCGAATGCATCGCTGTTCTTCATTCAAGTGGCGGCGCTGGACCGCTCGCGTCACGGCATCGGCGTCAGCGAAAACGGCCAGGGCACGGCGGCCCGCTCGGTGTTGGGAACCATCCTGGATGGCAGCCAGATCCAGAACCCGATCACGCATCCCAGCAACGGCACGAACCGCAATTTCCCGGGTCTGAACGTGACCTTCGACGTGCCCTTGCGTCAGCCCAACGGCAACGTGGTGCCGGCGGGCTCGAACCTGGCGCCGATCTTCAACGTTGCCGGCAGCGAGCTGGACGCTGACGGCTATGTCGTGACGACGGCCGATTGGGTGGTGGGGGGATCGCTCCTGATGCCTGCGGGCAAGCGTTCGGTCACGATCACCGCCCGGGTCACCGACAACGCCAACCGCACCCGCAGCGTCAGCCACGTCGTGGGCATCAGCCCGGTCGAGAACGGCCAAAACCTGACGCCCGCACCCTGAGAACGAGGCCGCGCGGCTCCGACCATGGAGCCGCGCTGGACGCACAGGGCAGCGGCAGCCTGCCACCCTGCACAACCAACACCCCATCTTTTTTTCACGCCTGCGGAATAAAAGGCCTGAGCGTGCCGTCTGCCCCGATGTGAGCAACATCTCACCCACGCTGCCCGATCCGCCACCACCTCCACGGAGCTTCCCATGTTCAAAACCCTCGCCATCGCCGCATCTGCGGCAACGTTTCTGGTCACTGCCGGCTGTGCCAACCTGGCTGAGCCGCCTGCCAAGGCGCCCGCCATGTTGTCTGGCGGCGCGCTCGTCACACCCGCTGGCATGACCCTCTACACCTTCGACCAGGACGTGGCGAACAGCGGCAAGAGCGCCTGCAACGGCGGCTGCGCCGCGCTCTGGCCGCCGATGATGGCCACCGCCACCGACCGGACCACGGGTGCCTACAGCATCGTCACTCGCGACGATGGGTCACGCCAGTGGGCCTACAAGGGCAAGCCGGTGTACACCTACAAGGCCGACCAGAAGGCCGGCGACCGCAGCGGCGACAACTTCAAACAGGTCTGGCACATCATCAAGGAATGACGCCTGTACACCCGCCTGCACACCCAGCTTCGCGCGGGCTCACCCCATCTTCAACATCTTGATGAACGACGACCATCAACTGCTGAGCTGGGTGCCGCGCTTGCGCCGCTATTCCCGGGCGCTGGTGAACAACCGCGACGACGCCGACGACCTGGTGCAGGACACGCTGGAGCGGGCCTGGGCCAAGTCGGGCCTGTGGGGCAGCGTGGCGGACATGCGCGCCTGGCTCTTCAGCATCATGCACAACCTGCACGTCGATGGCGTGCGCCGGCCCAGGCTGCACACCGTGACCATGGACGATGACACCCCCGAGGTGCCGGTGATGCCGACGCAAGGCGACAGGTTGGCGGTGCTGGACCTGCAGGCCGCGCTGGACCTGCTGCCCGTCGAGCAGAAGGAAGTGCTGCTGCTGGTGGCGCTGGAAGACATGGCCTATGCCGACGTGGCGCAGGCCCTGGGCATTCCCATCGGCACGGTGATGTCGCGCTTGTCGCGCGGCCGTGAGCGCCTGCGCGGCCTGATGGAAGGTCGTGCCGAACCCGTGCGGCTGAAGGTCGTCAAATGAATGCATTGCGAAGCACCCTATGAGTACCGATCGCCCATCGCCGCCCACCCTCCCGCCCACCCCCCCGGTCACCGAGGCCGAGCTGCATGCGTTTGTCGATGGCCGTCTGCCCGCAGAGCGTGAGGCCGAGATCGCTGCCTACCTGGCCGCGCGCCCCGACGATGCGCAGCGCGTCGAGGCCTACCGTGCGCAGAAGCGCGAGCTGCACGCCCTGTTCGACCCCGTGCTGGACGAGCAGCCGCCGCAACGCCTGCTGAAGTCGGCGCGCCCGCGCGCCGTATCGCCGACGCCTTGGTACCTGCAGCGCTTGGCCGCCGGGCTGGCTATCGCCGTCATCAGCGGCGCCACGGGCTGGGGGCTGCGCGGCGTCGGACCTGGAACAGCCGGTGACGATGCAGCCCGCATGGCGGCTGTGCAACCGGCCCCAGGTGGTTTGACTTTGGTGTCTGCGGGTGGCTTCGCGCAGCGTGCCGCCGTCGCGCACGCGGTCTACAGCCCCGATGTGCGCCGGCCCGTGGAAGTGGACGCCGCGCACGAAGACCAGCTCGTGGCCTGGCTGTCCAAGCGCATGGGCGCGCCGATGAAACCGCCGCACCTGCAGGCGCAGGGCTACACGCTGGAAGGCGGGCGCCTGCTGCCAGGTGGCCAGGGGCCGGTGGCTCAGTTCATGTACCGCAACGAGCAGGGCAGCAAGCTGACGCTGTACGTGTCCAATGACGTCGCTGACGTGGGCAGCGCCGCGGGCTCGGGCGGGGCCGCGAAACCGGATGCGAAACCGGGTGCGAAGAACGCTGACACCGCCTTCCGCTTCGCGCAGGAAGGCGCCGTCAACGTGTTCTATTGGGTCGACGGGCCCTTCGGCTATGCGCTGTCGTCCGACGCCGACCGCAGCGTGCTGGCGCGGGTGTCGGCCGAGGTCTACCAACAGCTGGGCGCACCGCGCTGAAGGCCACGGCAAGTCCCGCAGCGCAGGCGGTTTGCACCGCCATCGAATGAATTGGCCTGAAGCGCGCTCTTTGCTGCGAGCGCCTGACGCACCGACACAGCCCGTCGTTGGGTGCAAGGTCGCGCGTCACAGGCCCCAGTCCACCTTTGCACTGAACAAAGAAAGCACCCATGACCACCCAACGTCGCGACATCCTCAAATACTCGCTGGCCGCCGCAGCCGCCAGCGCGCTGCCTGCAGCGCAAGCCCAGGCGCCGTCCAGCGCCGCCGCCGCCACCGGCATCGACCCGCGCGACCGCGTCTTCATCACCAACGAAGACTCCAACACGCTGGTCGTGATCGACCCCAGGACCAACACCGTCGAGAGCACCATCAACCTGACCAGCTTCGACGAAGACCCGCGGCCGCCCTTCCGCTATGTCACCGCCGGCGTGGCGCCGACGCACGCGGCGATGATCCACAAGCCGCTGTACCACGGCTGCATCGACGCCCACGGCGCGGTGCCGTCGCCCGACGGCCGGCTGCTGGCCACCAGCGGGCGCGGCTCGAGCAACATCTACCTCGTCGACGCCGAGCAGCGCCGCGTCATCGGCAACACGCCCAACCCGGCCGCTGGCATGACGACCAACCCCGAACGCCTGAGCAGCGGGCTGCTGCTGGGCCGCGAACCGCACGAGCCCACCTTCACGCGCAACGGCAAGGAGCTTTGGGTGACGCTGCGCGGGGAAGACCGCATCGCCATCGTCAACGTCGAACTCGCCCTGCGTCAGTTGAAGGGCACCGACAACACAGGTTCGACGGCCATCCGCCAGTTCCTGCCGACGATCAACGGCCCGGCCCAGGTATGGTTCAACCGCGAAGGCACGCTGGCCTTCGTGGCCAGCCAGAAGGTGTCGCAGGTCGACGTGTTCCGTGTCAACCCGGGCGCCGATGGCCACAGCCAGCCGCAGCGCGTGACGACACTGGACATCAGTGCGCAGGACAAGCCCGGCTTCACGCCCTTCATGAAGACCACGCCCGACGGCGCCGAGGTGTGGTTCTCGCACAAGCTGGCCGATGCGCTGTCTTCTCGCTCGACGCGGGGCGGTTTCGACCTCATTGACAGCGTGCCGCTGGGCATGGGCGCGCGGCCCAACCACGTCGAGTTCGTCAGCAACGCGCGCGGCAGCGTGGTCTATGCCAGCCTGGCGCGCATCGACGACGGGGGCCCCGGCGGCGTCGCCTCCAGCCCCATCGCCATCATCGACCGCAGCGCAGCCAGCGGCCAGCGCAAGGTGGTCGGCACCTTCTTCAGCCACGGCCGCGAATCGCACGGGCTGTGGACCAACCCCGAGAACACGCTGCTCTACGTGGCGCACGAGCAGGACGAACTGCCCGGCACGCCCAACGCCGGCCAGACGGTGTGCAGCGCCTTCGACGTCAGCGACCCGCTGAAGCCGGTCTTCATCGCGCAGATTCCGCTGGGCAACCTGACCCTGCCTTCCGGAGCGCTGCGCAACAAGAAGAGCATCAACCTGGTCTACGTGCGCGTGGGTGCCAAGGGGCAGACTGCATGAAGGGCATGAAGGGCATGAGGGGCGGACACGCCCAACATGGAGTCAGTGCCTTCGAGCGCGAGATGGACGCTTCGATGGCCCGCATGATGCAAGACATGCACGGCCCGGGCTTCGTGGGCCAGGCCGACATCGACTTCCTGGCGATGATGATTCCGCACCACGCCGGCGCCGTCGACATGGCGCGGCTGGTGCTGCAGCACGGCCGCGACCCGGCCACGCGGCAACTGGCGGAGGAGATCATCGCCGGCCAGACCATCGAGATCGAGAGCATGACGCGGCGGCTGGCGGCCTTGCAGCAGCGCTCTAGCGCGGGTTCGGCAGCCGAATTTCCATCGCTGGGTGGCACGCGCGGGCCGTGATGCCCAGCCTGAGGGTAAGCACTGACGATGGCGATGGAATGAACCGCAGCGCTGTCCGCTCTTGATCACCATGCTGTTCCAGTCTGCCGAGTCCCGCTACAACCAATGGGTGCGGGACCATTACCGCTTCCTGCTGCGCAGCGCCTGGGCGCTGACGGGCTCGCGTGCCATCGCCGAAGACGTGGTGCAGGACTGTTTTGCCAACGCCTGGAAGCACCGCGAGCAGTTGCGGGATGGGGCGTTGGCGCGGGCCTGGCTGTTCCAGATCATGCGGCGCGCCGCCTTCCGCCAGGCCGCGCCGGGCATGCAGTCGCTGGACGACGACGAGCAGCCCGAGCAGGCCGCCCCCGACGCCGGGCTGGACGACAAGCTGGACGTGGTCAAGGCGCTCGCGCGGCTGGCGCCCATCCACCGCGAGGTGCTGGTGCTGTTCTATTTCGACGACATGCCCACCGCGCAGATGGCCGAGGCGCTGGAGATTGCGCCCGGCACCGTGCTGTCGCGCCTGGCTCGCGCGCGCGACGCGCTGAAGCAGGTGATGGGCGTGCCAGTGCGGGCACCCGGCGGCGCCCAGGTCACGCCCTTGCGGAAGACCCCGTCATGAAGCGCGAACTCCGGCCGCCCGAGTTGCCCGACAGCGCGTTCGACTTGCGCACGCGCGCCGAACTGGCGCTGGCCTTCGAGCCCATCGACGCCCCGCCGCACTTGTACCGCAAGGCGCAGCCGCTAATGGCGCGGCGCAGCTTCCAGCGCGCCGTGCTGGGCCTGCTGCTGGCAGGCAGCGGCACCGGCGCCGTGCTGGCCATGCGCCCGCCAGAACTCGTGCGCGGCGCCATCGAACACGAATACTTCGAGCGCACGCTGCGCGGCACCTTCATGGCCAGCGCGCCCTTGCTGCAGCACCTGGGGCTGGCCGGCCAACAGGTGGTGCCCGGCTTCCCGCAGCTGATGCGGCCTTGCGACATCGACGGCCACCTCGTCTACCACCTCACCACCTTCTTCGAGAAGGGCGGCATGGTCACCGTGTTCGCCTTCGACAAGGCGGTGGCGCTGACGGAGGGCAGCGGCTGGTGGGGCAACGTGCACTGGAAAGTCATCACCTCGCGCGACGGCAAGCCGCTGGTGCTGGTGGCGCAGAAGAAGCAGGCCCTGGCCGTGGCGCAAAGCCAGTTCGGTCCAGCCACCGACATGTCCCCACCGAATTCCACACCGACCCCCAAGGAGACCCGATGAACAAGACCTTGAACTCGCTGCCGCGGCGCCAGATGCTGGCCGGCAGCGCCAGCGCCCTGGCCGCGGCCGGCCTGGCCACTTTCACGCGCGGTGCCGCCGCGGCTGGCGAAACCCCAGTGGCCAGCGCCACGCCCAAGCCGCTGCCCGCCTACGTGGCGTGGAAAGACCCGGCCAGCGTCATCGTGCACAGCAGCACCACCATCGAGACCAAGCGTGCAGCCTTCGGCAGCGGGGTCATCACGCCGGCCGAGCAGCTCTACATCCGCAACAACCTGCCGGCGCCCGACGCGTCCATCGTCGCCGACCGCGACGCCTGGCAGGTGGCCATCGAAGGCGTGAAGGCGCCGCGCACGCTGACGCTGCGCGAGCTGAAGACGATGGGCGTGGAGACGACCGCGATGGTGCTGCAGTGCTCGGGCAATGGTCGCGGCTACTTCCCCAGCAAGCCCAGTGGCACACCCTGGCAGGTGGGCGCGGCGGGTTGCGTGATGTGGACCGGCGTTCCGGTGCGCGTGGTGGCCGAAGCGCTGGGCGGCGTCGTGCCGGGCGCCGGTTACCTGACCGGCACCGGCGGCGAGAAGCTGCCCGAAGGCCTGGACCCGCTGAGCATCATCGTCGAGCGCTCGGTGCCGGCCGCCGCGATGGCCGACGCGCTGCTGGCCTGGGAGATGAACGGCGTGCCGATCTCGCTGGCCCACGGCGGGCCGCTGCGCCTGATCGTGCCCGGCTACACCGGCGTGAACAACATCAAGTACATCAAGCGCCTGGCCTTCACGGCCAAGGAAACCGAGGCGAAGATCATGTCGCACGGCTACCGCATCTCGCCGCCGGGCGGCAAGGGCGACCCGAGCCAGCCGTCGGTGCAGGAGATGTCGGTAAAGTCGTGGATCAACTCGCCGGCGCCTGATGCATCCAGCGTCAAGGCCGGCCTGGTGCAGGTGCAAGGCGTGGCCTTCGGCGGGCTGAACGGCATCAAGCGCGTCGAGGTGTCGCTGGACGGCGGCAAGACCTGGAACGACGCGCGGCTCACCGGGCCCGACCTGGGCCGCTATGCCTGGCGACAGTTCGTGCTGGCCGCGAAGCTGCCCGCTGGCAGCCACACGCTGGCCAGCCGCGCCACCGACACGGCCGGCAACGTGCAGCCCGAACAGCGGATGGAAAACGCCGGCGGCTACAACAACACGAGCTGGGCCGACCACGCCGTGAAAGTGACGGTGGCCTGAACATGCGCAACACCATCCACCAGCACTTCGTGGTGCATGCCTTGAAAGTCGCGTCGGTGCTCGTCGCAGGCCTGGCACTGCCCGCTCTGCCCGCGCTGGCGGCCGACGAAAGCGCGCAACTCGTCCTGGGGAAGAAGCTCTTCCTGCAGGGCGTCGTCCCGTCGTGCGCCGTGTGCCACACCTTGCAGGCCGCAGGTGCCGAGGGCGCCGTCGGCCCGGTCCTCGACGAGTTGAAGCCCGACGCCGGGCGGGTCGCGAAGGCGCTGCGCAACGGGCTGGGCCAGATGCCCTCGTACAAGGACAAGCTCACCGACGCAGAGATTGCGGCGCTGGCGCTCTACGTGTCGAAGGCCAGCGGGGGTGCCAAGTGAAACTTCAGGTGGGTGGAATCTGTGGTGCATCCCCACCGATAAAGGCTCGTCCGCGCGGGCCGCAAGACGCTGACTGGCACCGAAACGCAGGGCATCTTCATCGGTCGCCGCCGTCGGCAGCGACTGCTTCTCAACTCCTCGACAGACTGGATTGGGTCGATAGCGCGCGGAGGCCAACGCCGTTGGCTTGCCACAAAGCTGTCGTCGCTCGCGGCGCAGCTTCACAAGCAGGCCCGCCGAGGTGACGTCGGTGGGGTCACGCCCCACTTGGTTGCAGCCGCTGTCTTCGATCGCACCGGCATGCTTGGCTAGGCCGGTCGCAAGAACCAGCGCCCGCCAGTCGCAATCTTGTGGCGCGAGTCCCACCTACTCTGGCGCCCTACGAGGACTCCGTGTGACTGAGCCCGCAAGGTAGAACCTCAAGCCACTTGAGGATCAAGCGCTATCTACGCGCAAGACGATGACGAAAATGCCCCGATGGACCTCCTCAAAACCTTTGGGCTCTTCGTGGCGACGGCCGTCGCTGAGATCGTCGGCTGCTACCTGCCGTATCTGTGGCTCAAGCAGGGCAAGTCGCCATGGCTGCTGGTGCCTGCAGTCATCAGCCTGGCGGCCTTTGCGTGGCTGCTGGCGCAGCACCCCACCGCAGCCGGCCGTGTATATGCCGCCTATGGCGGGGTCTACATTGGCGTCGCCATCCTCTGGCTTTGGCTGGTCGACAAGGTTCAGCCGTCGACAACGGATTGGGTGGGCGTTGCCGTCTGCTTGATCGGCATGCTCATCATCATGTTCGGTTCGCAAGGACAGCACGTATAGGGAGTGCTGCACCGTCGGCTTGGGCGGGAGCTGTTTCAGTGACCATGTCCGTGATGAGCATCCGGAACATGGGCATGACGGTGTCGTTTCGGCTCGTGCCGATGCGAGTGGCTATGCGGGCCTTCACGCATTGGATCGTGGTGATGGTCGTGATGCCCATCGTCGTGACGGTGAGCGTGTTCATGGTCCAGCGCCTCGTGGTGATGCTCATGGTCATGCGACTCGGCCAGATGCAAGGCGACGCCAAGCAACATCAGCAGCCCGCCCAGGGCCAGGCCCCAGCCGGCTGAACGGTCGCCCAATCCGAATGCCAGTGCCGCGCCGATGAATGGGGCAAAGGCGAAGACCGAGCCGGTGCGGGCCGCGCCGAACTCGCGTTGCGCCAGCAGGTAGAAGCGCAGGCTGAGACCGTAGCCGGTGGCGCCGATCACCACCAACCCCGCAGCCGGGCCGAGCCCGGGTACGGGCTCCCTGGCAACGAAGGCGAGCACCGTCGTCGCAGCAACACCCAGAGCGGACTTGATCAGCACCACCTGGCCCGGGTCACGTTCGGCGAGCGCCCGCGACAGTGTGTTGTCGGTGCCCCAGGCGGCCGTGGCTGCCAGGACCGCCAGCAGCCCGAGCCACTGGCCGCTCGCCGCCAAGCCCTGGTCGAGGATGATGAGCACGCCGCCAGCGAGCAACAGCAGCATCGCGGCCCAGACGCGCCGGTCCATGGTCTCGCCGTATAGCCGCCAGGCCAGCACCGCCGTGAAGAGCGCTTCCAGCGTCAGCATCAGGGACGCGCCGGTGCCGCTCGTCCGCTGCAGTCCCCAGGCCAGCGCCACCGGGCCGATCACGGCGCCGAAGAGGGCGACGCCCAACAGACGCGGTGCGTCGGATCGCAGCACGCGCGCCTCCTTCTCCACCCGCCGCCGCAACAACGCGCCGATGATGGCCGCGCCGGCATAGAGCAAGGCGGCTGTGGTGAACGGGCCCGCGCCCCGGCCCAGTTGCTGCACCATGGGCGTACTGACGCCGAACAGCGCCGCAGCCATCAGGGCCAGCAGCCCCCCGCGGAGGGCGGGCAGGCCGTGCCAGTGCTTGCCACTCATGGGATCACTTCACCGTGAACTTCAGCGTCGTCGTCTTGCCGTGGACGTTGTTCAGCACCGCCACCACCTTGGCCCCGGGCGCGATCTTCACGCCGGTCGCGCGCAGCTTGTTGCCTTCGGTGGCCTTGATCTCAGCCTCGGTCTTCTGAGCGCCGTTCAGCACGGTCAGCTTGCCGGAGATGCCTGCGGAGGGCATGTCCTTGTCGTGGTCGACGAGGTAGAGGGTCGCGCCGTCGGCGTCAGCCACCAGCTCGTAGCTGATGTCATTGGCCACCTGCACCGTGCCGCCGTGGCGGGGCTTGGCCGCACCGTGGGCCATCGCGGCGTTCATCGCCAGGGCGCTTGCGGCCAGGAGGGAGGCTGTCAGCAGTTGCTTGGTCTTCATGAGTACTCCGATCTGATTGAGGTTCTAGAACGCTTGCTCTGCCTGGCCCGAGGACTCGGCATCTCGTAACAGCCGTGTCAAGGGTCGCTCGCCCACCAGCCAGAACATGATCGGCGTCAGCACCGTGTCCAGCAGTGTCGAGCTGACCAGACCGCCGAAGATGACGACAGCCACCGGGTGCAGGATCTCCTTGCCCGGGTCGTCGCCGGACAGCAGCAGCGGCGTCAGCGCAAAGGCCGCTACCAGCGCCGTCATCAGCACCGGCGTCAGCCGCTCCAGCGAGCCGCGCACGATCATCGACTGACCGAAAGCCTCGCCCTCGAAACGGCACAGGTTGATGTAGTGGCTGACCTTGAGGATGCCGTTGCGCGTGGCGATGCCGGCCAGCGTGATGAAGCCCACCATCGTGGCCACCGACAGCGTCACACCCGCCAGCCACATCGCCGTGACGGCGCCGATGAGCGCCAGCGGGATGTTGGCCATGATGACCCCAGCCAGCACGGCCGAGCGATAGCGCGTGTAGAGCACCAGGAACATCAGCGCCAGCGATACCAGCGACAGGCCGACGATCAGCCGCGTCGCCTGCTCCTGCGCCTGGAACTGCCCCTCCAGGCTGACGAAGGCGCCGGTCGGCAGTGCAGTCTGTGCGATGACTTGGCGGATGTTCGCGATGACCTGCCCCATGTCGCGGCCATCGGTGTTGGCATAGACGACGATGCGCCGCCGGCCGTTCTCGCGGCCGATCTGGTTGGGCCCGTCGGTCTCCTCAACGGTGGCAATGCTGGACAGCGGCAGCCGCCCGGCCGGCGTGTCGATCAGCGTACGTGCCAGATCTTGCGGCCCGCGCTGGTCGTCCGGCAGGCGCAGCACCAGGTCGTAGCGGCGCTGGCCGTCGACGATCTGCGCCCCGTGCGCACCATCGGTCAGCGCCTGCAGGACGCGCATCGCCTCGCCGGGCGACAGGCCCGTCTGGGCCAGCTTGCGTTGGTCAAAGCGCACGGCGATCTGCGGGATCAGCACCTGCTTTTCAACCGTCAGGTCCACCAGACCCGGCACGCTGCTCAAGCCGACGCGCATTTGCTCGGCAAGGCCGCGCAGCGTGTCGGTGTCGTCGCCATAGATCTTCACGGCGATCTGCGCGCGCACGCCGGACAGCAGGTGGTCGAGCCGGTGCGAGATCGGCTGACCGATGGCGACCTGGGCGGGCAGCGATGCCAGTTGGGCACGGATGCTCGCCATCACCGCCTCGCGGTCGACCGGCTTGCCGTCGCGCTTCAGGTCGACGTCGATCTCGGCGGAGTGCACGCCCTCGGCATGCTCGTCAAGTTCGGCGCGGCCGGTGCGGCGGCCAACCTGTGTCACCTCCGGCACCTGGGCAATCAGCGTCTCGGCGAGCGCCCCCATGCGGTTGGCCTCGGCCAGCGACGTGCCCGGATTGAACAGCAGCGACAGCACCAGTGAGCCCTCGTTAAAGGCCGGCAGGAAGGCGCGCGGGAAGAAGGGCACGCTGGCCGCCGCCACCACGACGGCCAGCACCGCCGCGCCAATCAGCAGTCGGGCGCGCAGGAACGACCAGCCCAGCAGCCGGCTGTCCCAGCGCTTGAGCCGCGCCACCAGCGGGCTGTCGCCATGGTCCAGCCGCTTCATGCCCGGCAGCAGGAAGGCGCTCAGCACCGGCGTGACGGTCATCGACACCAGCATCGACGCCAGGATGGACACGATGTAGGCGATGCCCAGCGGCGTGAAGAGGCGCCCCTCGATGCCCGGCAGCGCGAACAGTGGCACGAAGACAAGCACCACGATCAGCGTCGCGTAGACGATGCCGGAACGCACCTCCACGCTGGCAGCACGCACAACCTCCAGCACCGGCTTGGGCTCGGCCAGAAGGCGGTTCTCGCGCAGGCGGCGCTGGATGTTCTCGACGTCGACCACGGCGTCGTCCACCAGTTCGCCGATGGCGATCGCCAGGCCGCCGAGCGTCATCACGTTGATGGACTGGTCGAGCCAGCGGAACACCAGGGCCGTCACCGCCAGCGACAGCGGGATGGCCACCAGCGAGATCAGCGTCGTGCGTGCCGACAGCAGGAAGGCGAACAGGACGATGGCCACCATGATGGCGCCGTCACGCAGTGCGCCCGTCACGTTGGAGATCGAGGCCTCGATGAAGTCGGCCTGGCGGAACAGCACCTTCGGCGCACTCAGGCCCTTCGGCAAGCCGGGCTTGAGTTCATCCAACGCGGCCTCGATCTGACGCGTCAACTGCACGGTGTCGGCGGCCGGCTGCTTTTGCACGCTGACGATGACGGCCGGCGCACCCGCATAGCCGGCATCCCCGCGCTTGAGTGCGGCGGCGAAGCGCACGTTGGCCACCTGCTCCAGCAGGATGGCGCGGCCGTCCTTCCAGGCGACGGCGATGCCCTGCAGGTCCTCGATGCGGTTGGTGCGACCAACATGTCGGATCAGGTATTCGCGGCTGTTCAGATCGATGAAGCCGCCGCCCGCATTGCTGGCAAAGCCGCGCAGCGCCTGCTCGATCTGTGTCAGCGACACACCGACCTGGGCCATGCGCACCGTGTCGGGCTCGACGCGCAGCGTGCGCACCTCGCCGCCAATGGGAATGACCTGGGACACGCCGTTGATCGCGAGCAGGCGCGGCCTCAGCACAAAGTCCGCGTACTCCCGCGCCTGCATCGGGCTGGCCTGGCTGCCGAGTGGCAGCGCGATCAGCATGACCTCGCCCATGATGGACGAGACCGGCCCCATCGTGGGCGTGATGTCACCGGGCATGTTGGCGCCGACCGAAATTTGACCCACCTACAGCGATAGTGCCGATCCAAATTTGACCCGGGTGTTCGACCTACCCTGCCTCTTTCTTGAGCAGGGAGAAGGAGTGATCACCATGGCCATGATTGGCAAGGTCAAGCGGATGCATTTCCGCGAGAAGAAGTCTGTTCGAGAGATCGTGCGGCTGACGAGTTTGTCGCGCAACACGGTGCGCAAGTGGTTGAAGGCGGCGGTGCTGGAAGCACCCAGCTACCGGCGCGGTGAGATGCCGGGCAAGCTCACGCCGTTCCACGAGTCGCTCAAGCAGGCCCTCAAGGTGGATGCGCACCGCCCGAGGCATGAGCGGCGCACGGCGCGGGCCCTGCACGCCCAGATCAAGCTGGAGGGCTACAGCGGGGGCTACAGCCGCGTCACCGACTTCATCCGGGCCTGGCGCCAGGGCGAAGGCCAGTCCATCTCCACCAAGGCCTTCGTGCCGCTGGTCTTCGAGCTCGGCGAGGCCTTCCAGTTCGACTGGAGCGAAGAAGGGCTGGTGGTGGGCGGCATTTACTACCGCATGCAGGTCTCGCACCTGAAGCTGTGCGCCTCGAAGGCGTTCTGGCTGGTGGCCTATCCCAGCCAAGGCCACGAGATGCTGTTCGACGCGCACACCCGCTCGTTCGCGGCACTGGGCGGTGTCGCCCGGCGCGGCATCTACGACAACATGAAGACGGCGGTCGACAAGGTCAAGAAGGGCAAGGGCCGCGTCGTCAACAAGCGCTTCGCCGTGATGTGCGCACACTACCTGTTCGACGCCGACTTCTGCAACGTCGCCTCGGGCTGGGAGAAGGGTGTCGTCGAGAAGAACGTACAGGACAGCCGCCGTCGCATCTGGATCGACGCGGCCAAGCTCAAGTTCGGCAGCTTCGTCGAACTCAACGCCTGGCTGGGCGACCGGTGTCGCGCCCTGTGGGACGAGGTCCGCCACCCCGAGCACGACCAGTTCAGCGTGGCCGAGATGCTCGAG
>NZ_JBQVNP010000061.1:0-29275 GCF_052436255.1 Roseateles sp.
CTGCTCGACAGCCCCATTGTCCTGCCGCTGGCTGGTGTGCTCGTTGCCGTGCTCGGCGGCCTGGGCCTGTATCGCCTGCGTTCGCGCCGCCCCGCCAACGCGGCCGAAACCGGCTTCCACGAAAGCCGCCTGCAGCCCGACTCCTTCTTCGGCGGCACCGGCGGCCAGCGCGTCGACACGCGCGACGCGCAGAACAGCGGCCAGTCGTCGATGAGCTATTCGCTCAGCCAGCTCGACGCCATCGGCGATGTCGACCCGGTGGCCGAGGCCGACGTCTACCTGGCCTACGGCCGTGACCTGCAGGCCGAGGAAATCCTCAAGGAAGCGCTGCGCGCCAACCCCACGCGCCTGGCCATCCGCCTCAAACTGCTGGAGGTCTACGCCAAGCGCCGCGATACCAAGGGCTTCGAGCAGCTGGCCGTGCAACTCTATGCCGAGACCAAGGGTTTCGGCGAAGACTGGGCCAAGGCTCAGGAAATGGGCCGCGGCATCGACCCGGACAACCCGCTCTATCAACCTGGTGGCGCGCCAGCCCATGTCGAGGACGGCCCCGAGCTGCGGCCTGAGCCGATGAACGCCAGCACGCTGCCGCAGACGGCGCTGCCGAGTGGTGCGCATGCTGCTGCGGCGGCTCATCTGGCAACCGATTCGATGGCGCGCGGCGGCCCCGACACCGGCCCGGTCAGCGGTTTCGACCTGGCGCTCGATCTGGACCTCGATGCGCCCGAGCCGGTCTCGCCGAACGCGATGGCTGCCACCCAGGCCATGCCGGCCTCGGTTGAGCACGCGCCGTTGACGATGGACTTCGACATCTCCGGCCGCGGCACGCGCAGCGCGCCGCCCGCGCCGGATCTGAGCTTCGACCTCAGCGGCATGGGGAGCCTGCCTAACGTGTCGGCGGCGCCGACCGCAACCACCGACCTGGACTTCGACCTCGGTGAACCCACCCAGCCCGGCGAGACCAATCCCGATCACCTCGCCCAGGCGCTTGAAGCTCTGGGTGATGACGATGGCGACCCGCTGCTGCGCCAGCTCGAACTGGCCGACGAATTCCGCCAGATCGGCGATACCGAAGGCGCGCGCGAAGTGCTGCAGGAGCTGATCCAGCGTGCCAGCGGTTCGTTGCGCGACCGTGCACAGGCCATGTTGAACGACCTGCGCTGAGCCCGGCGCGATACTGCGACGCCCGGCCAGGCCGGGCGTTTTTATTTCTGAATCGATGAGAGTTGCACTTGGCGTGAGCTACCGCGGCCGCGGCTACAACGGTTGGCAAAGCCAGCCCGATGGTCGCACCGTGCAGGACGCGCTTGAGAAGGGCTTGTCGGCCTTCGCTGCTCAACCGATCCGCACGATGTGCGCCGGCCGCACCGATGCCGGCGTGCATGGCATCAACCAGGTCATTCATTTCGACACCGAGGTCGTGCGTGAGCCCTTCTCGTGGGTACGCGGCAGCAACCGCTATCTGCCGCCCGACATCGCCATCCAGTGGTGCCGCTTTCCCGGCGACGCCTTCCATGCGCGCAACTCCGCACGCGGTCGCCGCTATGCCTATCTGCTGCTGGAGTCCGCCGTGCGGCCGGCCATCGAATCTGGCCAATGCGGCTGGGTGTTCCGCCCGCTCGACCAGGCCGCGCTCGAAGCGGCTGCGCAGCGGCTGATCGGTGAGCACGACTTTTCCTCTTTTCGCTCTTCCGAGTGCCAGGCTGCGTCGCCGGTCAAGACACTGCGCGAGATCACCGTGCGGCGCCGGGGCGCCTACTGGCGCTTCGAATTCGAGGCCAGCGCCTTCCTGCATCACATGGTGCGCAATCTGATGGGCTGCCTGCTCGCGGTCGGCAGCGGCACGCGCTCGGCGGACTGGGTGTCCGACGTGCTTACCGCCCGCGACCGCAAGGTGGCGGCGCCGACTTTTGCCCCTGACGGCCTCTACTTCCTCGGCCCGACCTACGATGCCGAGCTCGATATTCCGCGCGAGGTCGCGGCTCTGAACTGGTTGCCATGACTCGAATCAAGATCTGCGGCCTGACTCGCGAAGCCGACGTGGCGGTCGCGGTAGAAGCCGGCGCTGATGCCATCGGCTTTGTCTTCTACGCCAAGAGCCCGCGCGCCGTGACGCCGGAGCGGGCGAGGGCGCTGGCGCAGTTGCTGCCACCCTTTGTGACGCCCGTGGGCCTGTTCGTCAACGCGACCGATGCTGATCTGGCTGCGGCAATGGATGCGCTGCCCAATATGCTCGTTCAGTTCCACGGTGACGAAACGCCCGCCGACTGCGACCGTGCGCGCAGGCCCTATTTGCGCGCCGCCCGCATGGCGCCGGGGGTCGATTTGCTAGACTTCGCCGCTCAATTTCCAAACGCTCAAGCCCTGCTGCTCGACGCCCATGTCGACGGTTACGGCGGTGGCGGCAAGGTCTTCGATTGGTCACTCATTCCTCCAAGCGTCAGCTCTCGCCTCGTTTTGTCTGGTGGGTTGAATGCAGCAAACGTCGCCGATGGCATCGCCAAGGTGCGGCCTTGGGCCGTTGATGTGAGTTCCGGCGTCGAGGTGTCCAAGGGCATCAAGAGCGCCGACCTGATCCACGAGTTCTGCCGCGCGGTCCGTCTCGCTGATGACGGCGCCGATGCAGCACTCTCCCAGTAGGGGAAGACCATGTTCCAGTACGACCAGCCCGACGCGACCGGGCATTTCCGCCATGCCGGCGCGACCACCTTCGGTGGCAGCTTCGTCTCAGAAACCCTCGTCCACGCACTCGACCAGCTCAAGGACGCCTACGCCCACTACCGCAACGACGCCGAGTTCATTGCCGAGTACCAGCGTGAGCTCAAGCACTTCGTCGGCCGGCCGAGCCCGATCTACCATGCCGACCGCCTGAGCCGCGAACTGGGCGGCGCGCAGATCTACCTCAAGCGCGAGGACCTCAACCACACCGGCGCGCACAAGATCAACAACGTCATCGGCCAGGCCCTGCTGGCCAAGCGCATGGGCAAGCCGCGCGTCATCGCCGAGACCGGCGCCGGCCAGCACGGCGTGGCCACGGCGACCATCTGCGCCCGCTACGGCCTGGAATGCGTCGTCTACATGGGCAGCGAGGACGTCAAGCGCCAATCGCCCAACGTCTACCGCATGAAGCTGCTCGGTGCGACCGTCGTGCCGGTGGACAGCGGCAGCAAGACGTTGAAGGACGCGCTCAACGAGGCGATGCGTGACTGGGTCACCAACGTCGAGAACACTTTCTACATCATCGGCACCGTGGCCGGCCCCCACCCCTATCCGATGATGGTGCGCGATTTCCAGCGCGTCATCGGTGAGGAATGCCTGGTACAGATGCCCGAGTTGGCCGGCCGCCAGCCGGACGCCGTCATCGCCTGCGTGGGCGGCGGCTCCAACGCCATCGGCATCTTCCATCCCTACATCCCGCACGAGAACGTGCGCCTGATCGGCGTCGAGGCCGAGGGGCAGGGTGTGGCCAGCGGCAAGCATGCCGCCACGCTGACCGCTGGCAGCCCGGGGGTGCTGCACGGCAACCGCACCTATCTGCTGCAGGACGCGGACGGCCAGATCATCGAGACGCACTCGATCTCCGCCGGCCTGGACTACCCCGGGGTCGGCCCCGAGCACGCCCACCTGAAGGACATCGGGCGCGCCGAGTACGTCGGTGTGACCGATGCCGAAGCTCTGTCGGCATTTCACCGGCTGTGCCGCACGGAGGGCATCATTCCTGCGCTCGAATCCAGCCATGCGGTCGCCCATGCGATCAAGCTCGCACCGACGATGAGTCAGGACAAGGTCCTGCTGATCAATCTCAGCGGCCGTGGTGACAAGGACATCGGCACCGTGGCCGACCTGTCCGGCGCCGAATACTTTGATCGCCCGTCGCAAGCCGGCGAGAAGGTCAAGCAATGAGCCGCATCACGACGACCTTCGACCAGCTCAAGGCCGGTGGCCGCAAGGCGCTGATTCCCTTCGTCACGGCCGGTGACCCGTATCCGAGCGCGACGGTCGACCTGCTGCTGGCCATGGCCGAGGCGGGTGCCGACGTCATCGAGCTCGGCGTGCCTTTCTCCGACCCGATGGCCGACGGCCCCGTCATCCAGCGTGCCGGGGAACGCGCTTTGAAGCAGGGCATCGGCCTGCGCCATGTGCTTGACTTCGTGCGCGAGTTCCGCGTCCGCAACGACAAGACGCCCCTCGTGCTGATGGGCTACGCCAACCCGGTCGAGCGCTACGGCCTTGATGCCTTCGTGGCAGACGCCAAGGCCGCCGGCGTCGATGGCGTCCTCATCGTCGACTACCCGCCCGAGGAGTGCGAGGAGTTCGCCGCCAAACTGCGCACGGCGGACATGGATGCGATCTTCCTGCTGGCGCCCACCTCCACCGCGGCGCGCATGGCCCAGGTCGGCCGGCTCGCCAGCGGCTACGTCTACTACGTGTCGCTCAAGGGCGTCACCGGGGCGGGTCACCTGAACACCGCAGCCGTGGCCGAGGCCGTGCCGCGCATCCGCCAGCACGTCAGCGTGCCCGTTGGCGTGGGCTTCGGCATTCGCGATGGCGCCACGGCGCGGGCCGTGGCCGACGTGTCAGACGCGGTCGTCATCGGCTCCAAGCTGGTGGAATTGCTGGAGCGGCAGCCGGCCGATAATGTGGCTCTCACCGGCGCGGCCTTCATCCGTGAAATTCGCGCCGCACTCGACAAGAAGGACTGACGCATGAGTTGGCTCGACAAACTGCTCCCGCCCAAGATCCAGCAAGGCGACCCGGCGGACCGCCGCACCGTTCCCGAAGGCCTGTGGATCAAGTGTCCGAGCTGCGAGACGGTGCTCTACAAGACCGATCTGGAGCAGAACATCAATGTCTGCCCCAAGTGCTCGCACCACCACCGCATTGGCGCCCGTGCGCGCCTGGACGCCTTTCTCGACGGTGAAGGCCGCTACGAGATCGGCCAGGAAGTGCTGCCGGTCGACGCGCTGAAGTTCAAGGACAGCAAGAAGTACCCCGACCGCCTGAAGGAAGCGCTGGAGAACACCGGCGAGACCGATGCGCTGGTGGTGATGGGTGGCGCCGTCAGGAGCGTGCCAGTCGTCGCCGCCTGCTTCGAGTTCGACTTCATGGGCGGTTCCATGGGCTCGGTCGTCGGCGAGCGCTTCGTGCGCGGCGTCGAGTCGGCCATTGAGCAGAAGACGCCCTTCGTCTGCTTCACGGCCACCGGCGGTGCGCGCATGCAGGAAGGTCTGCTGTCGCTGATGCAGATGGCCAAGACCAACGCGTCGCTGACGCGGTTGGCCAAGGCCAAACTGCCCTACATCAGTGTGCTGACCGACCCGACGATGGGTGGCGTGTCCGCCAGCTTCGCCTTCGTCGGCGACATCGTACTGGCCGAGCCCAAGGCGCTGATCGGCTTTGCCGGCCCGCGCGTCATCGAGAACACCGTGCGCGAGAAGTTGCCTGCCGGCTTCCAGCGTGCCGAGTTCCTGATGGAGAAGGGCGCTGTCGACATGATCGTTGACCGCCGCCAACTTCGCGAGACGATTGCCCGCCAGCTGGCCATGCTGCAGCGCCAGAGCGCGGACGCCGTCGCCTGAACGCCGTCCACGTGCTCCCGAGCCAGGCCCCGCGCCTGGCTTTTGTTTTTTAGACGACCGCCATGACGCTTGACGACTGGCTCGCCCACTGCGAGCGCCTGCACCCCAAGACCATCGACATGACGCTGGACCGCGTCGCGGCGGTGCGCGCGCGGCTGGGCATCGCCTTCGACTGCCCGACCATCGTGGTCGCCGGCACCAACGGCAAGGGCTCGACCTGCGCCATGCTGGAGTCCATCGCCCTGCATGCGGGCTATCGCGTCGGCCTCTACATCAAGCCCCATCTCGTGCACTTCCAGGAGCGCTGCCGCGTCGCGGGCGTGCCGGTGTCGGGCGAATCGCTGGCGCCGCATTTCGAGGCCGTCGAGGCCGCACGCGGCGACATCACGCTGACCTACTTCGAATTCACGACGCTGGCCATCATGCGGCGCCTGCAGCACGAGCCGCTGGACCTCGTCATCCTCGAAGTCGGCCTGGGTGGACGGCTCGATGCCGTCAACGTCATCGACGGCGACTGCGCCGTCATCACCAGCATCGACCTCGACCATACTGAATTCCTCGGCAACGACCGCGAGAGCGTCGGCCGCGAGAAGGCCGGCATCATGCGCGCCGGCCGCCCCGTCGTCGTCAGCGATCCGATGCCACCGGCCTCGCTGGCCGCCCGCGCCGCGGAGCTCGGCGCCGACCTGTGCCAGCTCGGCCGCGACTTCAGCTTCAGTGGCGACCGTCAGCAGTGGCAATGGGCGGGGCGATCAAAGCGCTTTTCCGGCCTGGCTTACCCGGCGCTGCGTGGGGTCAATCAGTTGCTGAACGCTTCCGGCGCGCTGGCCGCCTTCGAGGCCTTGCACGACCGTCTGCCGATCAGCGCCCAGGCCGTCCGTACCGGCCTCGCGCTGGTTGAGCTGCCCGGCCGTTTCCAGGTGCTGGCGGGCCAGCCCGCCGTCGTGCTGGATGTCGCCCACAACCCCCACGCCGTCGCGGCGCTGGCGCAGAACCTCGATCAGATGGGATTCTTCCCGCGCACGCACGCCGTCTTCGGTGCGATGGCGGACAAGGACCTGAGCGGCATCCTGGCGCGCATTGCACCGCTGGTGGACGTCTGGCATTTCACCGATCTGCCCATGCTGCGAGCGGCCACGGCGGCTCAGCTCCAGGCGGCTTTCCTCGCCGCCGGATTGAAGACGCCAGCCGATGTGGCGACGCACACGCATGCCACGCCGCTGGATGCCCTGCACGCGGCAGCGGCCGGGGCGACCACGGCCGATAGAATCCTGGTCTTCGGTTCCTTCTACACCGTGGGCGGGGTGCTCCAGCAGGGCCTGCCCCGCGTGACGGCCGGCGCTGCCGAGCCGACACCTCCCACTCTCCACTGAAGCCAGACGCCGCCGATGGGCCTGTTCTCCTTCCTCAAACGCGACGAGGACGCCGCCGCAGCGGCGCCCAAGAAGTCGACCAGGCCCGGCGCCAAGGCGAGTGCCGCTGACGATGTGCAGGTGCTGCGCTTGCGGGCGCGACGCCGCCTCATCGGCGCTGCCGTGTTGGTGGCTGCAGGAGTTGTCGGGTTCCCGCTGATCTTCGAAACCCAGCCGCGGCCCATTCCGGTCGACCTGCCCATCGAGATCCCGCGCAAGGACACGGCGCCGCCGCTGGTCGTGCCTGCGCGCGAGCCGCTGGCGCAGGCCGCCTCGGCACCGCAGCCGGCGCCCGTGGTTGAACCCCAGTCGGCCGAGAAGCCGGTCGACAAGCCCGCTGAGCCCGTGGTCGAAGCGCCGCCTGTGAAGCTCGCGGAGAGGCCTGCCGAGAAACCCGTCGACAAGCCCAAGCCTGCGGCGAATGACGGGGCCCGGGCGCAGGCCTTGCTGGAAGGCAAGGATGTCGCGGCCAAGGTGCCTGCGGCTGCCGCGCGCTACATTGTCCAGGTGGGCGCCTATGGCGAGAGCAAGTCGGCGCAGGAAATGCGCGGCAAGGTCGAGAAGCTGGGGCTCAAGACCTATGCCCAGGCCGTCGACACGACCGATGGCCGCCGCATCCGTGTCCGCCTGGGGCCGTTTGCAAGCCGTGACGAGGCCGAGCGTGCGGCTGCCAAGCTCAAGGCTGCCGGCCTGCCCGGCGCCATCCTGACGCTCTAGGCCGCCATGGACTTCGCGCTCAGCTGGGTCGACCTCGCGCTGGCGGGCGTGCTGCTGATTTCCATCGGCATCGGCCTGTGGCGCGGCCTGATTTTTGAAGTGATGTCCTTGGCCGGTTGGGTCGTCGCGTATTTCGCCGCGTCGCCGCTGGCGCCGGTTGTCGCCGAGCTGTTGCCAACCGCCGTGACCGACGCATTGAGCCCCGCAGCGCTTCATGTGGTCGCGCTGGCCATTGCCTTCTTCGTGGTGCTCATCATCTGGAGCCTGGCCTCGCGCCTGGTCAAGGCGCTGATCCATGCGACGCCACTGTCGGTGGTGGACCGCCTCGGCGGTGCCGGCTTCGGCGCACTGCGCGGCGTCTTCATCGCGCTGCTGCTGGTGCTGGTCATCGGCGCCTCGCCACTGGCCGAGTCGGCCACCTGGCAGGCCTCGCGCGCAGCGCCCGTGCTCGGCGGCGTGCTGCGCGATGTGTCGCCGCTGCTGCCCGAACCCGTTGCCCGTTTTGTTTCCCGCTCGATGACCCCATCTGAAGCGGGCCTTACTGATTAAGGATTCGCCATGTGCGGCATCGTCGGCGCTCTCGCTGCCTCTCCCGTCAACCAGCTTCTCTACGACGCGCTGCTGCTGTTGCAGCACCGCGGCCAGGATGCCGCCGGCATCGTCACGATGCAGGGCCAGAAATGCTTCATGCACAAGGCGCGTGGCATGGTGCGCGACGTCTTCCGCACCCGCAACATGCGGGCGTTGCCGGGCAACATCGGCCTGGGCCAGGTGCGCTACCCGACGGCCGGCAACGCCTACAGCGAAGAAGAGGCCCAACCCTTCTACGTCAACGCGCCGTTCGGCATCGTCCTGGTCCACAACGGCAACCTGACGAACGCGCTCGCGCTGAAGGACGAGCTGTTCGACATCGACCGCCGCCACATCAACACCGAGAGCGACACCGAGGTGCTGATCAACGTGCTGGCCCACGAGCTGGAGATGGCGGCGCGCGACCTGCCGCTGACGCCCAAGGAAATTTTCTCCGCCGTGCGCGCGGTGCAGAAGCGCATCAAGGGCAGCTATGCCGTCATCGCGCTGATCGCCGGCCAGGGGTTGCTGGCGTTCCGCGACCCGTTCGGCATCCGCCCGCTGTGCTTCGGCCGCTCGACGAACGGCGAGTTCATGGTGGCCAGCGAAAGCGTCGCCCTTGAGGGCACTGGCCATCAGCTGGAGCGTGACGTCGCGCCCGGCGAGGCCTTGTTCATCGACATGACCGGCAAGCTGCACACGGAGCAGTGCAATGAGCAGCCGACGCTCAATCCCTGCATGTTCGAGTTTGTCTACCTGGCCCGCCCGGACTCGGTGATGGATGGCATCTCGGTCTACCAGGCGCGGCTCAACATGGGCGAGACGCTGGCACAACGCGTCATCTCGACGATGCCGCCCAACGAAATCGACGTCGTCATCCCGATCCCGGAAAGCAGCCGCCCGTCCGCGATGCAGCTGGCACATCGCATCGGCAAGCCCTACCGAGAAGGCTTCGTCAAGAACCGCTACGTCGGCCGCACCTTCATCATGCCGGGGCAGGGCGCGCGCAAGAAAAGCGTGCGCCAGAAGCTCAACGCCATCGGCGTCGAGTTCAAGGACCGCAACGTGCTGCTGGTGGATGACTCCATCGTGCGCGGCACGACCTCCAAGGAGATCGTGCAGATGGCCCGCGAGGCTGGCGCGCGCAAGGTCTATCTGGCGTCCGCCGCGCCGCCGGTGCGCTATCCGAATGTGTACGGCATCGACATGCCGACCAAGGAAGAACTGATCGCCCACGGCCGCAGCATCGAGGAGATCCGGCAATACATCGGCGCCGATGCACTGATCTACCAGGATGTGGACGCGATGAAGCGCGTCGTCGCGGCGCTGCGCCCGGGGCTCGCCGGTTTCGAGGCTAGTTGCTTCGACGGCCATTACGTGACGGGCGACGTCAGTCTGGCCGACTTCGAAGCCATGCGCGAGCAACGTGCTGCCCAACCCAGCGATGAAGAGGCCGATGCCCGCGGCCGCCTGGCCCTGCAAAGCGGCGGCGAGGGTTGAGCGCATGAGCGACAACCATCAGCGCCCGCTGCCGGATGGACTGCGCCCCGAGACGCTGGCCGTGCGCACCGCGCTGGCGCCCAGCCAGCATGGCGAGAACTCGGAAGCGCTGTTCCTGACGACGGCCTACGTTCAGCCCGACGCGGAGACTTCGGCGCGCAAGTTCTCCAACTCGGAAGACTTCACCTATTCGCGCACCAGCAATCCGACCGTGCGCAGCCTGGAGGCGCGCCTGGCCGCGCTGGAAGGCACCGAGGCGGCGATAGCCACGTCCACCGGCATGAGCGCGATTCTGCTGCTCGGCATGGGGGTGCTCAAGGTTGGCGACCATGTCGTCTGCTCGCGGTCGGTGTTCGGCTCGACGATCAACCTGTTCGCCAAGGAGTTCGGCAAGTTCGGCGTCGAGACGAGCTTCGTCTCCCAGACTGACCTGACCGAGTGGCGCGCGGCTGTCCGGCCGGCCACCAAGCTCTTGTTCGCGGAGACGCCGACCAACCCGCTGACAGAGATCTGCGACATCCGCGCGCTTGCCACCATCGCCCACGGCGCGGGTGCCATCCTGGCCGTCGACAACACCTATTCGACACCGGCCCTGCAACGTCCGGTCGAGATGGGCGCTGACATCGTCATGCACTCAGCGACCAAGTACATGGATGGCCAGGGCCGTGTGATGGCGGGCGCCTTGTGCGGGCCGAGCAAACTGATCCATGACATCTTCGGGCCCACCCTGCGCACCGTCGGCATGACGCTCGCGCCCTTCAACGCCTGGGTCGTGTTGAAGGGGCTGGAGACCATGTCACTGCGCATCAAGGCGCAGAGCGAGCAGGCTCTGGCGGTGGCTCGCTGGCTGGAAGCGCGCCCCGAGGTTGCGCGTGTGTATTACCCGTCGCTGGCGTCCCATCCGCAGCACGAACTGGCCATGCTGCAGCAAAGCGGGCAGGGCGGGGCGGTGTTGTCCTTCGACCTGAAGGCCGATTCGCCCGAGGCGGCGCGTGCGGCGGCCTTCCACGTCATCGACAGCACGCGAGTTCTCTCCATCGCCACCAATCTCGGCGACACGAAATCCATCATCACCCACCCCGCGACCACGTCGCACGGCCGCCTTACCGAGGACCAGCGCCGGGCCGCGGGCATCGGCCAGGGCCTGATCCGCCTGGCTGTCGGCCTTGAGCATGTCGACGACATTTGCGACGACCTGAATCGCGGCCTTTCCACTTTGAACACCCGATGAGTTCTTCTGCTTTCGACAAGGTCCGTACGCGCATCGCGCCGTCGCCGACCGGCTTCCTGCACCTGGGCACCGCGCGCACGGCCCTCTACTCGTGGGCCTATGCCCGCCATTACGGCGGCGAGTTTGTGCTGCGCGTCGAAGACACGGATGTCGCACGTTCGACGCAGGACTCGGTCGAGCAGATCATTGCTGCGATGAACTGGCTGGGTCTGAGCTATGACGAGGGTCCGATCTACCAGATGCAGCGCCTAGACCGCTACCAGACGGTCGTCGAGCAACTGATAGCCGAAGGCAAGGCCTATCGTTGCTATGCGACGCCCGAGGAACTGGACGCTATGCGTGAGGCCCAGCGCGCGCGTGGCGAGAAGACGCTGTATGACCGTCGCTGGCGCCCCGAACCTGGCAAGACCCTGCCGGCGCCGCCCCAAGGTGTGAAGCCCGTCATTCGTTTCGCCAACCCCGTCGAGGGCAACGTGACCTGGAACGACCTCGTCAAGGGTCAGATCACGATCAACAACCGCGAAATCGACGACCTCATCATCGCCCGCACCGACGGCGTGCCGACCTACAACTTCGCGGTCGTCGTCGACGATTGGGACATGCGCATCAGCCATGTCTTCCGCGGCGACGAGCACGTCAACAATACGCCCTGGCAGATCAATATCTTCAATGCACTCGGGGCGCCCCTGCCGTCTTTCGGTCACTTGCCCATCATCCTGGGCGACGACGGCCTCAAGCTGTCCAAGCGCCGTGGTGCCGTCAGCGTGATGGACTACGCCGCCAACGGCTACCTGCCCGAGGCGATGCTGAACTACCTGGCGCGCCTGGGCTGGAGCCATGGTGACGATGAACTGTTCTCGGCCGCGCAGATGGTGAGCTGGTTTGATGGCAGCCATTTGTCAAAGAGCCCGGCGCAGTGGGATCCGGCCAAGCTGGACTGGGTCAACGGCCATTACGTCAAGCACATCGACGAGGCCCGTTTGGCCAAACTCGTCGTTGCCCATCTCGCTGGCAGAGGCATCGCCGTGCACGTTGATCAGGTGCAGCCCAAGGTCGGTCTGTTCAAGGACCGCTGCGCAACCACAGCAGCATTGGCCGATTGGGTTTCGATGTACTTTGCGCCGGTGACACCCTCGGCCGACGAGCTGGCCGCCCATGTCACGGATGCCGTCCGTCCCGCGCTGGTCGCGCTGGCGGAACGTTTGTCGACGTTGGGCCAATGGAACAAGTCGGTGATCCAGCAGGCGTTGAAGGAAACTCTCGCCGCCTACAGCCTGAAGATGCCGCAACTCGCAGTTCCTGTTCGAGTGCTGGTGTGTGGTCGTACGCAAACGCCGAGCTTGGATGCAGTGCTGGAACACTTCACCCAGAAAAAAGTCGTCGAGCGCTTGCAAGCAGGCTGATTTTCGTCATATACTCTTGGTCTCGCTTGAACGGCGCTGCAAACGAAGCGATTAACGACCAAATCGACGCCATTACGGTGGCGATGAAATCGAGAATCAAAACGGGGGTATAGCTCAGCTGGGAGAGCGCTTGCATGGCATGCAAGAGGTCAGCGGTTCGATCCCGCTTACCTCCACCAAATTGCTTCAAAGTGATTTAAGTGGCGCGCAGTTCAAGTCGCGAAGGTTTAGTCCCCTTCGTCTAGAGGCCTAGGACACCACCCTTTCACGGTGATTACAGGGGTTCGAATCCCCTAGGGGACGCCAAGTTTGATGAGCTTGGGTTTCGTCGCAAGACGAAATCGGATTCATTCCACGCGGAGTGGTAGTTCAGTTGGTTAGAATACCGGCCTGTCACGCCGGGGGTCGCGGGTTCGAGCCCCGTCCACTCCGCCAAGGATTACGTCGGATCAGTCCGATATTGAACGGCCAATTCATTGGCCGTTTGTTTTTTTGAGATCTAATTCGTCCCCTTCGTCTAGAGGCCTAGGACACCACCCTTTCACGGTGATTACAGGGGTTCGAATCCCCTAGGGGACGCCAGTTCGATACTCGTCGCAAGACGGGCAAGTTTGATGCGGCTTGCGAGTATATTGATGCTCGGAACTCATCCCAACACGGAGTGGTAGTTCAGTTGGTTAGAATACCGGCCTGTCACGCCGGGGGTCGCGGGTTCGAGCCCCGTCCACTCCGCCAAAAACAAATGCGCCGAATCCTGGAAGGGATTCGGCGCATTTTGCTTCAGCTTGACTGGTTTCAGGACACGCCGCGCGAAGGTGCCGGAGCCGTGCCGGCTTGGTCGCTACCACCACTGCCCTGGGCTTGTGGCGTTCCGGCCGCACGAGGTTCTACGGGAGCTGCTCGGGACGCTTCGCTCGGGCTACGCTTACCGCTGACGACCAAACGGGCCAACTTGACCACTTCGCTGGCCTCAGCTGGCAGACCGCCGGCAACCAGCCCGAGCGCTAAGCAGCAGCTCATCAAACCGTTCAGCATTCGCGCCATCTCCGACTCCAGCCTCGCAGACAGTAAGGCATGCGTTGCAGTGTTCAGCAAGTCACGCAACGGAGCGAGGCGCAGGCGACGAATTGCGTTTTAGCGAGGATGAACTGCAGTTGCGTGGCAGACAGGGCCAACTAGGTGCGCAAAGCAAAACGGGCCCAAAGGGCCCGATCATGCTTGGCGGAGAGGGCGTCCGTGTCTCGGGCATCCTAGGAAATCCGACGGCATCCAAAATCCTTTTCGTATCAGATGCTTAGGCGATTTCCGTAGTCCTACGATGTCCTACCAAATTCCATCGAATCCGACTACACTTTGATAGTCAAATTGATAGTCAATAGAAGGCGAATTCGAACTCATGCCGAGGCAGCTGAACAAGCTCACTGCCATTCAGGTCAGCAAGCTCACCAAACCAGGGCTCTATGGTGACGGGGGTGGCCTCACGCTGCAAGTCACCAAGGCTGGCGTGAAGAGCTGGCTCTTCCGGTACATGAGGGAGGGCAAGGCCTACGGCATGGGTCTTGGGCCAACGCACACGGTCAGCTTGGCTGAGGCCCGGCAAAAGGCACTGGAAGCAAGGAGGCAGCTTCTCGAAGGTGCCAACCCACTCGCGGTGAAGCGGCAACAACGAGATGCGGCAGCGCTTGAGCGAGCGCGGGCCATGACGTTCGACCAGTGTGCAGCGGCCTACATCCAGGCGCATAAGGCGGCTTGGAAGAACGCCAAGCACGCCGACCAATGGACCAGCACGCTGGCGACGTATGCGAGCCCGGTTTTTGGTCACTTGCCGGTCGCGGACATCGACACCGCGCTCGTGGTTCGATGCCTCGCTTCAATCTGGGACAGCAAGACGGAAACGGCCACGAGGCTGCGCGGCCGAATTGAATCTGTTCTGGGGTGGGCCACCACCAGTGGGCTGAGGTCGGGAGACAACCCGGCTCGCTGGCGTGGGCATCTCGAAAACCTCCTCGCCAACATCAGCAAGACAAGCCGGACGAAGAACCATCCATCGCTGCCATGGCAGCAACTGCCGGCGTTCATGGCCGCGTTGCAGGCTCGGCCGGGTTCGTCGGCGCGAGCGCTGGAGTTCGCGATCCTGACTGCGTGCCGATCTGGTGAGGTGCGTGGTGCACGTTGGTCGGAGATCGACTTCGAAGCGAAGATCTGGACGATCCCTGCTGAGCGCATGAAGGCGGGGCGCGAGCACCAAGTTCCGCTCTCCGAGGCTTCCCTGAAGCTCTTGGGCGCGATCAAAGAGAGCAGGGCCCAGCATGAAGGCGATGGCAAGGCTGATGCGGACGAAGCGGCCAGGTCGCTGGTCTTCCTTGGCACAAAGGGGCAAGCGCTTTCCGACATGTCACTCACCGCATTGATCCGCCGGATGACCGAGGGTGAGCAGCGCCCGACCTGGGTCGACGCGAACGGCCAGGTTGTGACCGCCCATGGCTTTCGCGCGACATTTCGCATGTGGACCGCCGAAGAAACCACCTTCCCACGAGAGGTGGCCGAGCATGCGTTGGCCCACCAGCTCCCGGACGCGGTTGAGCGTGCGTACCAGCGAGGAACGCAGTTCGCCAAGCGTCAGGCGCTGATGCAGGATTGGGGCGTTTACTGCACGTCATCTCCTCAGACGAAGCCAGAAAGGAAGGCTGCTTGATGGCTGGCCGTGTGATTCGCCTCAAGGAACTCATCGCCCATACCGGGTTGTCGCGGTCGGCCATCTACGACCGCCTGGATGCAAAGTCGCCGAGGCACGATCCGACCTTTCCAAGATCCTTTTCCCTCGGTGGGGCTGCTGTTGGTTGGTATCTTGAGGAGGTGGATCGGTGGCTTCAAGGCTGTGCAGAACCTGGTCAACGACAAGTTGTCGTCCAGTCGGCGTCGGGCGTAGCGCCCGCGAGGCCAGCGCGTCACGAGAAGCCCAGCCCGGTCCCCAATGCCGTACGGCCATCAGCTTCAGATGATCCGGCCACGGCAACAAGCCTGGCAGAAGCCTTGGTTGCTGGCAGCCTCATCAATGCAAAGCTGCTTGGCTACCTGCGTATGGACGCGTGGTCTCCAGTGATGGCTGCGTTGCTCGTGTCAGGCGTTGAGCCCCCTCCAGATTGCGTGGAGATCCCGCTAGGGGGAACAGGGCTTGAGGGCAAGAGCCTCCACGCGAGTAATGGCCGCTTTCACAGCGCTCGCCGTGCGCTAAAGGCCTGGAACGATGTGGACGAGGATGATGGGGAGGTGCCAAGGCCTTCAAGCTTTCCACCGCTGGAGTTCTTGGCTTGGTGCCAGGAGGAAGACCAGGGTGACGGCGATTGGCTTCGGTACCTGATCGAACTGGCTGGCATGAAGGAACTGAGCGCACCTGACTTCTCGGCGCCTCGACTCGACCTGGCGCTCAGGCGCACAAAGCTTCGATAGCCGCACGATTTGGCCCTGCTTCGGCAATGCCCTTGCGCGCAGGTACGAGCTGCTGATCCATCGCCGACGCAACGGTCACGTTGTTGCCCTCTCCGTGCACGCCGTTACTTGCCGAAGCCAGCCCAGTGCGATCAGCTCTCTTGGGCCGTGAGCGCGCTGAGCCTTCTCAAGCGCTCTGTCGTGTGAACAGGGTTCAGCGCTTCTTGCTGAATAAGGACTTCGAGGACGTCGGTTCGCGTAATTCCGAACTTACGCGCGAGACTGTCCAGCTTGGATATCGTCCTCTCCTGCAGTACAAAATTGCACTGACGTTTCCCCGTGCTGCTGGCTCGCCGTTGCTGCTGCTGAAATAGCCCCCTGGCCTTTTGATTGAATAGCGTTATGTCGGCAGGGTAAATGCCAAGATGATCGAGAGTATTCAAAAGGGAGTCATGGCTGTTGGGGGGCGGAATGTCCCGCGGCACCATTGTGAAACGGTGAAGCAACTTCTCCCAAAACCATATGCGTCGGTGATCTCCATCCTCGCCATCAAGCCAACTAAGACGGCGATCTAAATTCTCTTGCTGGCGCCAAGCCGACTCCATGGAAAGGACTGCGTTACGTCTCTGGCTCATGTCTCCGGTAGAGCGAGAAGACCAATAGTCCACCAACGCAATGGCCCGGCTTGACCCAGTAAGGTGATGGGGAATGCGGTCGTCAATCAGTAGGCTAGCAGCGGGTCCATTGGTGACGTTAGTCTGTGCAGGCTGCATCGCGAATTTGATGTACCTCTGAACCCAGAAAACTTGCCTCTCACTGCCAGTGAGCCAATTCAAGTCGCGGTCAGGGATCCATGCCGAGTGCACGGCGGATTTCGTGTGCTCCAAGAGAGTCAGATGGGTGCGCAAGATTTCCCAGCATCGTCGCTGCGGATAGTGCGTTGTTTGCCAGAGTTGTGGGTTAACTCCAGCCTGGCACAAGCTGATCCAGACGAAGTTGTCGACACGCGCGCACTGTTCTGGCGTACCAAGCAAAGCCGCAATGTCGTCTTGATCTCGGATAGCCATCATCTGCCCTTTCGCGCTGCTGCCGTCGGAGGAGGCGAGGGCCTCCTTGGGTCTGCTACTAGATGCCATCTAGATGCCAAACAGATGGTCTGAAGAACGATAGTAGATCAGAATTAGACAAGAAATAGATCCTTACGAAGCTGTAGCCTTAGCAGGTTCGTCGCCGAGTTCGTGAAGGCTTGCCGCCAAACTGCCGTAGCACCGAAACAGGCCGCCCAATCGTCGGATGCCTGAGCCACTTCGCCGCCGTGCGGCACTCACCTGACGCCGCCTTCGTTCTGTGGTCGTCAACACTACAGGGCATGACTCAAGCGAGTTGCCTTTTAAGCCATGCTCGTCGGGCCGCACATGACCTAATGGAGCAGCTATTTCGTCCAGAGTCGTGTGCCTGAATTTGGGCGGGCGTTGCCTATCTTGCTGCTTGCAATTTTTCCAGAGTACTAGTCGACTGGAAATCATCCAATTTCACCACGATTTTGTTGGCTTGGTTCATTTGAATCCATGGCTGGGTGTTTTTGCAATACTCGGTATTGGTAGTATTAATTAAATACTATAAGGAGGAAAAATAAATCACCTGCCATCAATTGATTGACTCGGTCCAATCAACTTGAAGGAGGGGTAGCATGTTTCCGCATCGTCATTCGCTCAATAGGGGGCAAAGCTTATACTGGAGCTCGACATTCAACGACCTTCCGATCATGGTCGAGCATTTGCCCATGGTCAGTGAAATGCTCGAATCTCTGTACTCGGTCACTGCATGTGCGTTGGCGCAGTACCCCCGAGTGTTTGCATTTCGTTTTGATCTTCATCTGCCAACTTGGATGGATGGCGCGCCGGAAGGCTTTGTTAATACTGCTCTATCCAGGTTTTTCGAATCACTCAAGGCAAAGATTCGGCATGACCGGGCACGTGCTGCAAAGAAGAATGGGTACGCGCACGACACCGTCGTGAGGTACTTCTGGGTTCGGGAGGTCGGCGATTGGGGACGCGTCCACTACCACTGCACGATCTTGCTGAACGCCGACGCCTACAACTGGCTTGGGAACTTCCAGTCTGCGGGGCAGAACATGGCTACCAGAACCTTCGGGGCATGGGCAAGCGCACTGGGCATCCCCGTTGACCAGGCCAAGGAGCTGGTGCACTTCCCGGAGAACCCATCGTTCCTGCTTCGACGCGGGGATCCAGGTTCAATCGCGGAGTTCTTCCATCGCGCGAGCTACACGTGCAAGGCTGCGACGAAGCAATCCGGCTGCGGTCACCACGGTTACGGCTCCAGCCGTGGTTGACCTCTTTCTGAGGTCCAGCTGTGGGCAGCTGCATGTGAGGCATGCCGGTCAGCGAGGCGGTGATGCGCTGTGTTTCCTGCTCGGACTTCACCGACAAGGCCACATGCCCCCAGCCCTGGCCATGAAACCCAGTGGCTGGCCCTGGCGTGAGAACGATCGACGCTTGCCTTGGCATATTGTTGACACAACCTTGATAGACTGAAGACGACTCAAAACAACCCTGGCCGACTGCCACAAAGCACTCCGATGAACACCGAACCTTGGGTCACCGCCAGTGAGGTTGCACGGCACTTGGGTGTTGTGAAGGAGACCGTCTACCGCTGGCGTGAGCGCAAGGCGCTGCCTGCACACAGGATCGGTCGGCTGTGGAAGTTCCAGCTTTCCGAAGTCGATGAATGGGTGCGCGCGGGTGGGGCCGACGAGGGTGCTGCGGCCAGCGCTGAACAGAACAACGAGAACGATTGAATGAACGTCCAGCAACTCGAAAACGAACTCTGGGAAGCTGCTGATCAGCTGCGCGCCAACTCCAAGCTGACCGCCGCTGAGTACGCGATGCCGGTGCTCGGGCTGATCTTTCTGCGCCATGCTGACAACCGCTTCAAGGCCTACCTGCCTGACATCGAGGCCGACATCCCTCCTCAGGTTCCTGCCGCTCAGCGTGAGGCGCTGATCAAGCTGGGCTTTCAGGGCAAGGCGGCCATCTACCTGCCGGAAGCAGCGCGTTTCGACCGCATTGCCAGCCTGCCGCAAGGGGCAAACGTCGGCGAGGTGATCGACAGCGCCATGGACGTGATTGAGGCCGAGTACGAGGTGCTCAAAGGCGCGTTGCCGCGCGGCTACCCGGCGTTTGAGACCGACCTGCTGGCCGAGCTGGTGAAGATCTTCGACCGCCCCGCGATCAAGGCGGCTACCGGGGATGTGTTCGGCCGCATCTACGAGTACTTCCTCAACAAGTTCGCGATGAGCGGCGCGCAGGAAGGCGGTGAGTTCTTCACGCCGCCCTCATTGGTGCGAATGATCGTCAACATCATCGAGCCGGACCATGGCTTGGTGCTGGACCCGGCTTGCGGCTCAGCAGGCATGTTCGTACAGACCGGCCACTTCATCGAAGACGTGCGCCATCAGCAGGCCAACGACACAGTCACCTTCCACGGCCAGGAGAAGAGCGACACCAACACCAAGCTGGCGCGCATGAACCTGGTGGTGCATGGGCTAGATGCGTCCAACATCCGCCAGGGCAACACCTTCTATGACCAGGCGGATCACCTCATCAGCCAGTGTGACTTCGTCATGGCCAACCCGCCGTTCAACGTCGACGGCGTGGACACCAAGAAGGTGGAGGGGCAGGTCAGCCCCATCGAGCAAGGCGGGCGTCTGCCCTTCGGCCTACCCGGCACCAATGCCAAGACCGGTGCCATCAGCAACGCCAACAGCCTGTGGATTCAGTACTTCTACGCCTACCTGAACGACACGGGCCGCGCCGGTTTCGTCATGGCGTCCAGCGCTTCAGACGCTGGCAACAAGGACCGCGACATCCGCGAGAAGCTGGTCAAGACCGGCCACGTCGACGTGATGATGGCCATCGGCAACAAGTTCTTCTACACCCGCAGCCTGCCTTGCACGCTGTGGTTCTTCGACAAGGGCAAGCCGCAGGACCTGCAGGACCAGGTGCTGATGATCGACGCGCGCAACGTCTACCACGTGGTGTCGGCGCGCTCGCACATCTTCACTGACGAACAGCACGCCAACCTCAACGCCATCGTCTGGCTGTACCGAGGAGAAACCGAAAAGTTCGTGGCGCTCATCGCGCGCTATCAGCGACAGGTGGATGAGTGGCTGGCAGCCGTGCCTGATCGCATTGCCGCCGACACCGCAGCCGTGGACAGCTTGGCAACGCAATTGCAGTCGTTCGCGCAGGGCGCCACGCTGGCTGAGCTAAATGCCGACCAGCCCGAGGATGCACGCCTCACCCGAGCCCAGCTTGACGCCTTCAAGGGCGACCTGGCCGCCGCGCAGTCCGACGCGCACGCAGCAGGTGCCATCGCAGCGCTGCTCACCGCTTGCACACAGTGCCGCGCAGCTGTAGCTCAAGCCGACCTCATAAGTCACACTGGGCAGGTGGCACTTCAAGCCACGCTTGAATCCCTGGCGCCGCAGCTCAAGTCCTTGGTCAAGACCCTGGAAGCGCGCCACAAGCAGTGGCTCAAGCTGCTGGACATCGCAGAGAAGCAGCTGCGCGCTCGGCAAAGCAAGGCCTTCGACGGCAAGGCCGCTCGCGAAGCCAAGCGCGCGTTGATGGCTGCCGACTCAAAGAAGAACGAAGAGCCCACGGTGCGCGACGTGGTGCTCGATGCGCTGAAGCAGGCCGCCTACTTCATCCATCAGGTGCACTGGCTGCACAGCCGCTTTCCGGATGGCGTGTTCGACGCTGTGCCGGGCCTCTGCAAGGCCGTCACGTTGGAGGAGATTGCAGCAAACGACTATTCACTCACGCCGGGGCGCTACGTCGGTGTGGCGGCGGCGGCGGCCGAAGGCGAGGACGGCTTTGTCGAAAAGCTTCGAGAGATCCACGACGAGTTGGCCGAGTTGAACGACAAGGCGGTGGAATTGGCGGGGCGGATCGCCGGCAACTTTGAGGAGTTGCTGGGATGAGTTGGCGAGAGGTTCAACTCGGCGATGGGCTTCACATCAAGCACGGCTTTGCCTTCAAGGGCGAGTACTTCGCTGCTGCCGGCGAACACTTGGTGCTGACGCCCGGTAATTTTCTTGAGAAAGGCGGCTTTCGAGTCCGAGATGGTAAGGAGCGCTTCTATCACGCCGACTTCCCAGAGGAATACCTACTGGCTGAAGGCGACCTGATTGTGGCCATGACCGAACAGGGAGAGGGCCTGCTTGGCAGTGCGGCTCGCATCCCATTGGGTGGAAAGTATCTGCACAACCAGCGACTAGGGCTGGTGCAGATCACCGACCCAGAGTTGCTTGACAAGAGGTTCCTCTATTGGGTTTTCAACAGCGCTGACGTGAGGGCGCAGATTCGGGCAACGGCAACAGGAGCAAAGGTAAAGCACACAGCGCCGGAGCGGATCAAGAAGGTTCGCCTTAAGTTGCCTGCATTGAGGGACCAGCAGGGGATCGCAGCTGTGCTTGATTCCTACGACGACCTGATTGCCACCAACCAGCGACGTATTGCATTGCTCGAAGATGCCGCTCGCCGCCTGTATCGCGAGTGGTTCGTGCACCTGCGCTTCCCTGGCCATGAGTCAGTGCGAGTGAAGGATGGGGTGCCGCAGGGATGGCGCGGAAAGAGATTGTCGACCGTCGCAAACGTCAACAAGCGATCAATTGGTGCGAGGGATCGGCCCGACTCGATTCTGTACATCGACATTTCATCGGTGACGCCAGGGTTGATCCGTGAGGTCACGCCATTCGCATTTCCTGATGCCCCAGGACGGGCACGACGTCGCGTCAGGCATGGCGATGTGATTTGGTCCTGTGTTCGGCCAAATAGACGTTCGTACGCGCTGATTTGGGAACCAAGCGAAAACCTAGTGGCGTCGACAGGGTTTGCGGTGCTTTCGGCATCAGACGTGCCCTTCAGCTTTTTGTATTTCGCAGTGACGACCGACGAGTTCGTTGGCTACTTGGAGCAGAACGCGACCGGCGCTGCCTACCCTGCGGTTACAGCCAAGACTTTTGAGGATGCAGAGATCGTCGTTCCCGATGCCGGCGCGTTGGTAGCGTTTGATCGTCACGTGCTTCCCATGCTGGAGCAAATGGAAGCAATGAAGGCGCAAAACATCAAGTTGGCTCAATCCCGAGACGTACTGCTCCCCAAGCTGATGTCTGGCCAGCTTGATGTCTCGGGCATTCGTCTTCCCGAGGAGGTCATGGCATGACCGAACCGGCGGCGAGCTACGCCGTTCCAAGGGCCGGGGGCGGCCATAGCGACTACATCGTGTACGTGGACGAGAGTGGCGACCACAGCCTCACGTCCATCGACCCGGACTACCCGGTATTCGTGCTCTCGTTCTGCATCTTCCGCAAGGCCGAGTATGCGCAGGCGGTGACGCCCGTCATCCGACAGCTCAAGTTCGCCACCTTTGGCCACGACATGGTGGTGCTGCACGAGGCGGACATCCGGCGCAAGAAGGGTGCGTTCTCGCGGCTGTCGAAAGAGCCGCGCGAGGTGTTCATGAACGCGCTCACTGACATCATCGGCGCGGCCGACTTCCAGCTGGTGGCCGTGGTTATCGACAAGCGCAAGCTCAAGGACCGCTACAACAACCCAGCGCACCCGTACCACCTGGCGCTGGAGTTTGGGCTGGAGCGTATCTATCGGCTGCTCAAGGGCGCCGGTCAGGATGACGCGCTGACCTACATCGTCTGCGAGGCGCGTGGGGCCAAGGAAGACGCCGAGTTGGAGCTGGAATTCCGCCGCATCCGTGACGGTGCGAATTACTTCCATCGCCCTTTGCCGTTCGACCTGATCATTGCCGACAAGAAGACCAACTCGGAAGGCCTGCAACTGGCTGACCTGACGGCGCGGCCCATCGGCTTGACGGTGCTGCGGCCGGATCAAGCCAACCGAGCAGCAGAGGTGTTGGAGGGGAAGTTCTACCGGGACTGGACCGGCAACAAGCTGGGCGTGGGTTTGAAGGTGTTTCCGTGATGGACGCAAACCGCACCCCAGAAAGCAGAAGGGCCCCTGTAGTACCAGGAGCCCAACGCCGGCCGCGTAGTCGCAACCCATTTGATAGGGATGATACCGGATCGCCCATGATTTGACAAGATACCGGGCTACGGAGGACTCGGAGCCAGGCATCAGGGAGAAGCAAAAAAGATGGCCAAGAAGGACTATTCCGAAGACCTGTTGATCCAGGCGCCAACCGCTGAGTTGCTGGAAAAGCAGCTCGGCTGGCAGAGCGTATTTGCACAGGACGATGAGGACTTCGGGCCAGACAGCTTGCTGGGCCGAAGCAACGACACCGAGGTGGTACTCAGCCGCGAGGTGTTGGCCGCTCTGAAGCGTCTGAACCCCGGCCTGCCCCCTGAGGTTTACAGCCAGGCGCTGGCGCAGGTGCTGCAGGACGACATCACAAAGACGCTGACCGCGCTGAACGAAGAGAAGTACAAGCTGCTGCGCGATGGGGTGCCGGTGAAGTACCGTGACGCTGCAGGTCGCTTGGTGGACAAGCGCCTGCGTTTGATCGACTTCAAACAGCCCGAGAAGAACCACTACCAAGCCGTGCGGGAGCTGTGGGTTCGGGGGCGCCTGTGGCTTCGCCGCCCGGACGTGATCGGTTACGTCAATGGCCTGCCGCTTGTGTTCATCGAACTCAAGCGATTCGAGGTGCACATCGACAGCGCCTACAAGAAGAACTACAGCGATTACCTGGACACCATCCCGCACCTGTTCCATTGGAATGCGTTGGTGGTGATCTCCAACGGTCATGACGCGCAGTACGGGTCACTGACCAGCACGCGAGAGCACTTCTACCGCTGGAAGCGGCTGGACGAGGATGACCCGGAACCGGCCAAGGACCAGCCCCTGTTGCCCATCCTGCTCCAGGGCATGCTGGACAAGGTCCGCTTGCTCGACATCGTCGAGAACTTTGTGCTGTTCGATGCAAGCGAAGGCGGCACTCACAAGATCGTGGCCCGCAATCATCAGTACCTCGGTGTGAACCGAGTGATTGACCGTCTCACGTCTGACGATCCAACGATCAAGGCGGAAGTGGCAGCTGGGCAACTCGGCGTGTTCTGGCACACGCAGGGCTCGGGCAAGTCGTACTCGATGCTGTTCTTGACCGAGAAGATCCACCGCAAGATCTCGGGTAGCTATACCTTTGTGGTCATCACCGACCGCACCGAGCTGGACGATCAGATCGCCTCCACGTACACCAATGCAGGCCGGGCCAACAGCAAGACAGACCAGGCCTCCAGTGGCGAGGCCTTGCGCAAGATGCTGCGCGACCAGAATCGCCGTTATGTGTTCGGCCTGATCCAGAAGTACCGTGAGCTGGTGAAAGAGGCCTACTCGGAGCGGGGCGACATCATCGTCATCAGCGACGAAGCACACCGCACGCAGTACGGCCGCCTGGCGCTGAACATGCGCAAGGGTCTGCCGCATGCCAAGTTCCTGGGCTTCACGGGCACGCCTCTGATCGATGCCGGCGAGAAGCAATTGACCCGCGAAGTTTTCGGCGACTACGTGTCGATCTACGACTTCCAGCGTGCCGTTGCTGATGGCGCGACCCTGCCGCTGTTCTATGAGAACCGAGGCGAGAAGCTGAAGATCGTCGACCCCAAGGTCAGTGAACGCATCGCAGAGCACATTGAAGCGGCCCGGCAGAGCGCGACCCTGAACGATCCTTGGACCGACGAAAAAGAGGAGAAGCTCTACCGAGAGCTGGCACGCGACTACCCCATCCTCACCTCGCCGACGCGGCTCGAAAAGGTGGCTCAGGACTTCATTGACCACTTCCACCAGCGCTGGAAGGTGGTGGACACCGGCGGCGGCAAGGCCATGGTGGTCTGCCTCGACAAGATCACCTGCGTGAAGATGCACGATCTGATCAAGGCCAAATGGGAGGAGAGGGCAGCGCAGTTGGAAACCAGCGTAGCCGCTGAAGAGGCGCTGTTCGCTGCCAAGGGCAAGGCGCTGCCGAAGTTGCTGCAACAGCGCCGCGAACAGGTCGAGTGGATGAAGGCCACCGAGTGCTGCGTGGTGGTTTCGCAGGAGCAAGGGGAGGTGGCCGAGTTCGCCAAGTGGCGCAACTTCCGTGATGAGCCCTTGGACATCGCTCCGCACCGCGAGAAGATGGTCAAGCGCAACCTGGAGAAGGAGTTCAAGCAGGCTGAGAACCCGTTCCGCATCGCCATCGTCTGCGCCATGTGGCTGACAGGCTTCGACGTGAAATGCCTGGCCACGCTCTACCTCGACAAGCCGATGCAGGGGCACACCCTGATGCAGGCCATCGCTCGCGTGAACCGCGTGGGCGGTGGAAAAAAACATGGCCTGATCATTGATTACAACGGGATGATCAAGAGCCTGCGGAAGGCGCTTGCTACTTTTGCACAAGGCGACCGTGCGGGTACGGGCAAGGGCGACGGCGAGCAGAACACCGTGCGCGATGACGCGGAGGCGTTGGCCGAGTACGCGCAGAGCCTGAAGGCGGCCAGAGAGTTTCTGGAGAGCCTGGGGTTCGACCTGGACGGACTGATTGCCGCCAAGGGATTCGACAAGCAGCAGCAGATCCTGGTCGCAGTCAATCTGCTGTGCGAGAGCGACGAGCGCCGAAAGACGTATCAGGTGATCGTGGAAGATGTGCAGGCCCGCCACAGAGGCTTGTTCCCGCACCCCGGCCTGTTCGACTTCGATGCTGAAGAGAGCGCTGTCAACGCCGTCTACAACAAGCTGCAGGATGCGCGCGAAACGCCAGACGTCAGTGCGTTGCTGCAGGACCTTTACGAGGTCGTCGACACGGCCCTGACCACAGATGGCAAGCCGGCATCGACTTCAGAGAATCAACGGGTCGCACGTTACGACCTGTCCAACATCGACTTCTCGCGCCTGCGGGCTGAGTTCGAGAAGTCTCCGTTCAAGAACGTGGTTACGCTGAACCTGAAGGAAAAGATCGAAGAACGGCTTGCAGTGATGGTGGCGCGCAACCCGACCCGCGTTGATCTGTACGAGCGCTACCAGGAGATCGTCCAGGAGTACAACAAGGACAAGGACGCCGCCGAGATCCAGAAGGTCATGGATGACCTGTTCTCCTTCAATGACAACCTCAATGAAGAAGAGAAGCGCTACCTGCGCGAAGGACTGGAGAGCGAGGATCAGCTGGCCGTGTTCGACCTGCTTCAGAAGGACAGCCTGACCAAGGGTGACCGCGATGCGATCAAGAAGGTGGCCAAGGAGTTGCTGGACAAGCTAAGCAGTGGGAAGCTGCAGATCGATCACTGGCGCGAGAAGGCCACTGCTCAGGCGCAGGTGAAGGCCGAGATCATCAAGCACCTGTTCGCCAACTTGCCATCTGGCGCGTACGACGCTGACGAGATCAACCTGAAGGCGAATGCCGTGTTTGCGCACATCTACACGTCAAGCTTTGCGGCGGGTGCCCGGACCTACCATTGATGGCCGCAAGTCGCTGAACACCCCTCAGAAAGCGAGCATTGGCCGAGCTCACCCGGTGGCGCTTGCCTTCACTTCTTCCCATCTTGTTCGTCCTTCGCTGCACCCAAAAGCTCCTCACCAGGCTCAATTGCACGCCTGATTCTGAGCCACCATTGACGGACACAGCCCTCGGCGACTGGTACGCCAATCTGATCCGCGTTGGTCGAATCCAGGTGGTGCTCGCTGTAAGCGAGCGAAGCTTGCTGCCCGTCGTTGTGCCGGCACGAGACGGCAGAGCCCTCGTCCAGCGGCTCCGGGAGGCCTTGGCACCGATGCTCTTTGCTATCGGTGTTCCACCGGACGATGTGACTGCCGAGTGCGGTGCCATGCAACGCTGGGCCGTTGGAAAGACGGCAAATCGCCGTGTACTGGGATCGCTGAACGACTTGGCATTTCAGCTTGAAGCCGGGCTGCTGAATTTCCCGGATCGGACGCTACTGGCGCAATCGCTCTGGTTGGCCAAGACCCCTCTGAAGTTCATCGACTATGCGGCTCCCGACCAGGCAACGACTGCCGCCTTCATTGCGCGCAAGGCACTGCATGCGGCCATCGGGCGGTGATCGTTCCGCTCGTTTGCGGGCGGCGGCACGCTTCCAAACACGGTGTCAGCATTGTTCTGGCGCACGCCTGGAGCGCACGTCTGGTGCCTGCGGCTTGCGACGATGAATCGAAAACCTTCTACAGAGCAATACCCAAGCAAAAAAAAGAGACCTCGGCCCGACCGGGCAAAGGGGGTCTCTTCAATGGCCTCAGGACGCGCTGACGTTGCTGGGCGACTGGGCCGCTTGCTTGCTGAGCCGCTCCACCTTCTCGTGCAGCTTCCGGCTGAGTCCTGGGGAGCGGCTGTGTTCCTGCGAGACCACGTCATCGCCTTGCCCCTCTTCAGGATGGAACTCGTCGACGATGTCCAAACCTTCCTCTGCGGACTCCTCGAACGCCCCATTGGCCAAGCCTTGCCGCGCCGCGTCATCCAGGGCTGCCTGATCGAAGCCCACTGCCGCCCGTGTTTCGGCGAGTTCCCTTGCAGAGGCAATTGCCTCATTGAGCGTGCTGCCCGTGCGGACCGTGATGTCGACGTAGTAAAACGGCGTGCGGTGCGACATCGAAGTGGACTTCCCTCGCAGCCGCAGCTCCAGAGGAAGGGCCGATAGCAAACCGCCAGACACAGCGCTGAAAAGCCCAAGTTTGGAGGCCAAGGTCCTGATGCTGTTGTAGCCGGTCGTGCGGAAAACAAAGGTGCCAAGTTCGTCGTCATCGCCCACTGAGACGTTAAGGCGTCCAAAAGGCTTGCAATGGCCCCCAGAAGCCTCGCAGCCGTCAGGGGTAGGGCATGGCATCACCTGGATGCCCGAAAGCGTTGTACGCCTGCATGTCTCACCGTCGCCCACGCAGAGTGGTCGCCCTGAGGCTCGATCGAACCAGGTGTAGTTCGCACGGAAGTTGAGCGCTGGATCGTTGAAGAGCAGTCTCACCGGGATGCTGCGAAGCTTGCTGGTCTCCTTTCGAAGCAGCGCATCCTGTGGGTGAAGAACCCAGCCGTCCTTGTTCTGGACCTGGCTGGTTAGGGTGAACTCGTCGTCCTTCTCCGGCAATCGCTTGCCGTTGCGTTCGACGGCCTTGCCGATGGAGATGCGGCCAATGACGGGTGGCGTGATGGCCAGGCCTTTGAGCATGATGAATTCCTTTGCGTACTGCGGCCAGACCCGATCGCCTTATCGGCGCTCCGGGTCAGTGCCAGGTTGATGGATTCAGGTCTGCACCAGGAATCGACGCGATCCAGGCTTGACCAGTGGGTATTGCTGGATCAGTTCCGGCTTGTCCTTGAGCAGCTTGGTGACATCGAGAACGCAAGCGTCCTTGCTCCGTTTCCAGCTCACCTCGCCGGTCTCGAACAATGCACGCGTCGCATCGCCCATGCGCTGCTGGATGCGCTGCTTCAGCTGTGCTTCGAGCTGGGTCTGCGTCTCGATGGTGTGCCGAACGGCGATCAAGTCCGAAAACACACTGGACAGCTCCAGGTCCTGGGCCAGATCGATCACCTGACCGGTGTCCTGCGGGTACAAACCGCGCAGTGCCTGATCCGCCGCCTGGGATCCATCTGCCGGAGGCTGGCGATCCTGCTCGACGTAGGTCCAGAACTGCCGCTCCAGCTCGATCAGGCGTCGGATGAGTTCTTCGTCCCGTTCGATCCGATGGATCCGCAACTCCTGTCCGCCGATCAGGACCGCGACATCGGCGGCTTGCTTGCCGGTGACCGCAAGCTGGTGCATCACCTGCAACTGAACGTACTCGGGAACGCCGTTCTGCCACAGGCGTGCGCCATGTACCCCGGCGGTCTTGCACTCCAGGATTTGCACATCGGCGACCCCCATGACCTCTCGGTCGAGATTCGCAAGCATCCAGGATTCACTGGGGTGCTGCAGGACGGCGTTAATGCGCCGCACGCGATTGCCCGTTCGCTTGGTGTAGTGCGCCGCCACGATGGGCTCAAGCAGCGTGCCCCAGTACATCGGGCTAGCCTCGTCGTGAGGATCGACCTGCGGCAGCATCTCGGAGCGTCCTGTCTTCTCCATCCAGAGAGTGAGCGGATCCTTGTAAGGCGAAAGGCCCACAGCTGCTGCAGCGTCCGAGCTGCCGATGCCGCGACGGCGAACGTCAAGCCACTGCTCGCGGTTCAAGTCGTTGGTCTTGACGAGTTTTAGCGCCGGCCGGGGTCGGGGCAATGCGTTGGTTTTGAGAACATGGGCCATAAGGCCTCCTATTTGTAAGCGGTCAACAAACCACGCCCTTGTGCACCGGGCGTTGAGCTGAGAGCCTACGTTCCCACTTGCATCGAAGTGGGAACGTAATGTCGGATGATCTGCAAGACCTCAAGCGGCGCCTCGTCGTGGGTCACAAACGCGGC
>NZ_JBQVNP010000062.1:0-29049 GCF_052436255.1 Roseateles sp.
GCGGATTGCCGGCGCGGTGGGTGGCGCCGAGGCCAGCATCCGCGCGTCGATTGCCGACGACGTCGTGCTGGCCGACGCGCTGCAGGCCGCGCGCGACCAGGTCTTCGCCGCGCGCCGCTCGCCACGCAGCCGCCGCCAGACCGATCTGGTGCTCGGCCTCATCGAGCTGCGTGACCTGTTGTTGGCCAGCCGTCTGGACATCGAGCTGCTGGGCCAGGACTTCCCCGGCCGGCAGTGGCGCTCCGCGCTGGCCGACACGCTGCGCCACCTGGCCGACGTGCTGGCCGCGCTGGCCGATACCGTGACCGCGGGCGCCCCTCTGCCCGAGGTGTCGGCCGATGCCTGGCGCGCCCAGCTCGCCGCCCGCCTGGCCGACGTCAGCGCACCGGCTGGCGACTCCCGCAACCACCTCGTGTCGGCCCTGCAATCACGTGTCGGCCACATGCTGGACGACGTCGCCAGCATGGTCGCCCGCCAGGCCGCGGCCGACGACCCCGCCAGCCCCTGGACACCCGAGCGCCTGGCGCCCTTCGTATCGCCCGAGGGCTGGCCGCTGGCCGCGCTGAAACCCCACCTGACGCTGCAGTCGAGCGTCATGCGCCATGCGCTGCGCTCGGCGCTGGCGCTGTCTTTCGCCTATGCGCTGGGTGCGGCTCTGCCTTGGGCGGCGCATCCCTTCTGGCTGATGCTGAGCGTGGCGGTGGTGCTGCGCGGCAACCTGGAGCAGACGCTGTCGCGCCGCAACGACCGCATCGCCGGCACCATGCAGGGTTGCCTGCTCGTCATGCTGCTGGCGCATGTGGACTGGGTGCCTTTCCTGAGCCTGTGCTTCATCGCCGCCGTGGGCGTGGCCCACGCCTACGTGAACCGCCGCTACCGCGTCGCGGCGACGGCGGCCACCCTGATGGCCCTGCTGCAGCCGCTGATGCTGGCGCCCGGCAGCGACCCCTTCATCGGCGAGCGCCTGGCCGACACCGTCATCGGCGCGGGCCTGGCCTGGCTGTTCAGCTTCGTGCTGCCCTCCTGGGAGCGTGCCGCGGTACCGCGCCTGGGCGCGCAGCTGCGCGGCGCGCTGGCGCGGCATGCCGGCAACATGCTGCAGTGGCGGCCCAGCCCCGACGCCCAACTGGCGCAGCGCATCTCGCGCCAGCAGGCCTACACGGCACTGGCGGCGCTCGCCGGGGCGGCGCAGCGCACGCGCGTGGAGCCCGAGAGCGTGCGCCTGCCCGACGCTGAAATCGAAGCGGCGTTGAGCCATGGCTACCGCTTCATGGCCCTGCTCGGCGCGGTGCAGCAGCAGGTGCAGCGCCGCAGTGATCGCCTGGACCCGGCCCGCGCCGAGACCGCGCTGCCGCTGGCGCGCAAGGCCTGTGTCGACATCCTCAACGGTGAACCCGCCACCGGCACCGACCCCGCCGAAATCCCCGACGCCAATGCCGGCGCCTGGCCCGAGCACCTCGGCCAGCAAGACCTGACACCGTGGCTGTTGCGCCGCTTGCGGCTGTGCCGCATCGAGGCGCGCGAGTTCATCGCCGCGCTCAACCAACTTCAACCCCCCGCAGGAGAACAGACATGAGCATCCAAACCCGCGCCGCCGTTGCCTGGAAGGCTGGCGCCCCGCTGAGCATCGAAACCCTGGACCTGGAAGGCCCGCGCGACGGCGAAGTGCTGGTGGAAGTGAAGGCCACCGGCATCTGCCACACCGACGACTTCACGCTGTCGGGTGCCGACCCCGAGGGCCTGTTCCCGGCCGTGCTGGGCCACGAGGGCGCGGGCGTCGTGCTGGAGAGCAAGGTGCCCTGGCTGAAGCCGGGCGACCACGTCATTCCGCTCTACACGCCGGAATGCCGCGAGTGCAAGTTCTGCCTGAGCCGCAAGACCAACCTCTGCCAGGCGATCCGCTCGACGCAGGGCAGGGGGCTGATGCCCAATGGCACATCGCGTTTCTCGCTGAATGGCGAGCCGATCTTTCACTACATGGGCACGAGCACCTTCGCCAACCACATCGTCGTGCCGGGCATTGCGCTGGCCAAGATCCGGCCCGACGCACCCTTCGACAAGGTCTGCTACATCGGCTGCGGCGTGACGACCGGCGTGGGCGCGGTGCTGTTCACGGCCAAGGTGGAGGCCGGCGCGAATGTCGTGGTCTTCGGTCTGGGCGGCATCGGGCTGAACGTCATCCAGGGCGCCAGGATGGTGGGCGCCGGCAAGATCATCGGCGTGGACATCAACCCGGCGCGCGAGGCGATGGCGCGGCAGTTCGGCATGACGGATTTCGTGAACCCGAAGGACGTTGGGAACGTCGTCGACCACATCGTGCAGCTGACCGATGGTGGCGCGGACTACTCGTTCGAATGCGTCGGCAATGTGCAGCTGATGCGCCAGGCGCTGGAGTGCACCCACAAGGGCTGGGGGCGCAGCATCATCATCGGCGTGGCGCCGGCTGGGGCCGAGATCGCGACGCGGCCGTTCCAACTGGTCACCGGTCGGCATTGGGAAGGATCGGCGTTCGGCGGCGCCCGCGGCCGCACGGATGTGCCCAAGATCGTCGACTGGTACATGGAGGGCAAGGTGAAGATCGACGAGCTGATCACGCACAAGCTGCCGTTGGAGCGGATCAATGAAGGGTTCGAGCTGATGCGGAGGGGGGAGAGCATTCGCTCGGTTGTGGAGTTTTAAGGGTTGCTTTTACGACAACACGCCAGCCCACCCCTCACCCCTCCCGATCCCAAACCACCCCCTCCTCCGTCAACATCGCATCCAGCGCCACATCCAGCGCACTCGGCTTGAGCAGCGGCAAAAAACCATGCGCATACCCGATGCCCACCGCCGCCGGTCTGGGCTTCATCTCGGCCAGCGTCTTGTCCATGAAGCCACCGCCATAGCCCAGCCGCAAGCCGCAGGGCCCGAAGCCCAGGCAGGGCACCAGCATCAATTGGGGCTGGAACTCCTCGGTGCCCTTGGGCTTGGGGATGTGGAAGGCGTCCTCCTCCATCGGGCAGCCCGGGTACCAGACGTGAAAGCGCAAGTTGCCGTGCGCCTTGTCCACGACCGGCAGGCCGATGCGGCGTTCGGGGTGGTCTTCGGCCCAGCGATACAAGGCCGGCAGCGGGTCGAACTCGCCCTTGATGGGCCAGTAGGCGCCGATGGTGGTCTCGCGCCGGCGCAGCAGCCAGACGCGCAGCACTTCCTGCAGGTCCGCGGCCAGTTCCAGCCGCTTGGGCAGGGCCAGGCGTTGTTCGATCAGCTTGTGCCGGATCGCGGCGCGGTCGTTGGCGTCCATGGGCCGCGAGATTACCTGCCGCGTGGTCGGGTGGCGGTGCGATATTTCGCCGCATGACCGCGCCCGACCCCTTCACCGCCTTCTGCCTGGAATTGCTGGCGCCGCTCGGGCCCGTGCGCGCGCGGGCCATGTTTGGCGGGCAGGGGCTCTACATCGACGGCCTGTTCGCCGCGCTGATCGCCGGCGGCGAGCTCTACCTGAAGGTGGACGACGCGACGCAGGCCCGCTTCGAGGCGGCGGGTTGCAGGCCCTTCACCTTCACGATGAAGAACGGCCAGCAGATGTCGATGCGCTACTACCGCCCGCCCGAGGAGGCGCTCGAGTCGCCGCCGCTGATGCAGCCCTGGGCGCGGTTGGCCTTCGAGGCGGCCTTGCGTGCCGCGAACGCCAAGGCGACGAAGCCGGCCGCCAGGAAATCAAAGACCAAAAATGCGGCGACCCAGCGAAGCCCGCCCGGCCGAGGCTGAGGTGGGCGGCACCAGCAGCTCGAAGTCGGCCGCCGGCCAGCCTTCCAGCACGGCCGTCTGGCCGGCCGACAGGGCGACGGTCTCGCCGGCCTGCAGCCACTTGTCCTCGGCCGGCTCGTCGGGCGTGCCGGACAAGGTCAGCCAGATGCGGCCGCGGCATACCGCCAGGCGGCGCGCTTCGGCGCTGCCGGCCAGCGTCAGGGCCCGGCCGCCGTCCAAATGCCATACAGATTGCGCATCAGTCATCATGACTCTCCTGGGTTGATGTGCGGGATTCTGCTTAGGTCACCCAGGGCGGTCCAATGATTGCGCCGCAGCGATTGATACCATCCGCGCATGAATCTGCCTCTCCGACAACGGCCGCTCTCGATCGGCCCGCTGCGCGCCTTCGAGGCCGTCGCGCGGCTGCTGTCCTTCCGCGCTGCGGCCGATGAGCTGAGCCTGACGCAGTCGGCCGTCAGCCGCCAGATCCAGTCGCTGGAGGAGGAGATCGGCTGCGTGCTGTTCCTGCGCGGCACGCGCCGTGTCGAGCTGTCCAGCGATGGCGCCCAGCTGCTGCCGACCGCGGTGGCCGTGCTGTCCAAGCTGGACCAGGCCGTGCGCCAGATCCGCCGCTCGCGCGGCCGGCGCGTCGTCAACGTCAGCACCTTTGCGTCGTTCGCGTCGCTGTGGTTGATCCCGCGCATGGAGGCCTTCCAGCGCGAGCACGAAGACATCGACATCCGCGTGTCGGCCTATGACCGCAAGGTGGACCTGGAGGATGGCGAGATCGACCTGGCGCTGCGCTACGACGACCGGCCCTCCGTGCCGGCGGACGCCGTGCAGCTCTTCGAGGAGACGTTGTCGCCCTGCGTCAGCCCCTGGTATCTGCAGAAGCCGCCGGCGCCGCTGAACAAGCCCGCCGACCTCGCCGGCCATGCCCTGGCCGAGGAGGACGACGCCCGCCCCAGCGCCGAGTTCTTGAGCTGGCGACGCTGGTTGACGGTGCAGGGCCAGGCCGACCTGCAGCCTCGCCGCTGGCTCTACCTGAACTTCACCTACCAACAGGTGCAGGCTGCGCTGACCGGCCAGGGCGTGGCGCTGGCCCGCCTGCCGCTCGTGCACGAGCACGTGCAGCGCGGCGAACTCGTCGAGCCCTTCGGCAAGGCCGGCCGCCTGGGTTGCCCGTTCAGCTACTGGCTGATCACCGGCCCGAACGCGGCGCGCCGGCCCGAGGTGCAGCAGTTCGCCGACTGGGTGAACCAGCAGGCCGCCATCACGCGCGATCAGCTGACCGGGGTCTGACGATGTGCAAGCGCGCGGCGCTCTATGGCCTGGCCCTCGCGGCGGGCACGGCCTTGCTGCAGTGGCTGGACTACCGCCACCTCGCCCGCGCGCAGTCCGAGACGGTCTATGTCGCCTTGGTCGCGGCGGCCTTTCTGGGCCTGGGCGTGTGGGCCGGCGTCCAGCTGCTTGGCCGCCGCGCGCCGCCGGCCGAGCCTTTCGACGGCAACCCGCAGGCGCAGGCCACGCTGGGCATCAGCCCGCGCGAGCGCGAGGTGCTGGAGCTGCTGGCGGCGGGCCTGGCCAACAAGGAGATCGCCGCGCGCCTGCATGTGTCGCCGCACACGGTCAAGACGCATGTGGCTAAGCTCTACGAGAAGCTCGGCGCCCGCCGGCGCACCGAGGCCATCCTGAAGGCGCGGGAGCTGGGTTTGTTGCGCTAAAGGGCTGATTTCGGCGAAATCACCCATTTGTACGATGGCCCTGGCGGCCCGAACATCGTTTCATGACGGCATCCATCACGCCGCCATGAGGTCCCCATGCTGAAAACCATCCTGTCCTTCGGCGCCGCCGCCGGCCTGCTCGCGGGCGTGCCGCTGTTCGCCCTGCTCGTCCTGAACCGCGGGGCGCCGCCCGAGCACGGCATGATCATCGGCTACCTGATCATGCTGGTGGCGCTGACCCTCGTCTTCGTCGCCATCAAGCGCCGGCGCGACAACGAGCTGGGCGGTGTCATCCGCTTCTGGCCGGCCTTCCTGCTCGGCCTGGGCATCAGCCTGGTGGCCGGCATCGTCTACGCGGCCGCCTGGGAAGTGACGCTGGCGGTCACGAAGATGGACTTCGGCACCGAATGGGCCAAGGTCTATCTCGCGCAGGGCAAGGCCAAGGGCCTGCCGGAGGCCGAGCTGGCCAAGCTTGCCGCCGAGATGGACGAATTCAAGCTCATGTACGCCAACCCGCTGTACCGCTTCCCGATGACGATGGGCGAGATCGTGCCGGTCGGCCTGCTGGTGTCGCTGATCTCGGCGGCGCTGTTGCGCAACCCGCGCTTCATGGCATCGCGGCGCCGCTGAGCCGCCTGCCGCCTGAAGCCTAGGGCGCTTCGGCCGACACGGCGTGCGCCAGCGCATCCGCCAGCGCGGCATGGGCGCGCAGCACCCGCGTCACGCCCATGTCGCGCAGCCAATGCGCTTCCTCGTCGGTACGCGCCACCACCGCGCTCTTCAGCGCCGGGTTGAGCTGTTGCGCGATGGCGAGCATGGCGGGAACGCCGCGCACATCGGTCACCGTGACGACGAGCCATGCGGCCTGCGCGATGTGCGCCTGCACCAGCGTCATCGCCTCGGCCGCCTCGCCCAGCACCGCTGCCTGGCCGGCGGCACGCAGTCGCTCGACGATGTCGCGTTCGCTGTCGACGACGACGACCGGCCGGGCGCCCAGCCGTTCGAGCAGCGCGGCACCGATCGAGCCATGGCCCACCAGAACGATCTGCCCGGCCAGCGCGCTTTCGGGCGTGTCGGCCGGCAGCTCGGCCAGTGGGTCGTCGCGCGCCTCCAGCTGCCGCGCCCAGGTCGAGCGCTTGAGGACCCAGCGTCGCAGCGGCTCCACGCCCGCGAACAGCACCGGGTTCAGCGCGATGGAGACGATGGCGCCAGCGACGACCAGGCTGGTCGCCTCGGGCGGCACCAGCTTGAGGTTGGCCCCCAGGCCCATCAGGATGAAGCTGAACTCGCCGATCTGCGCCAGGCTCACTGCCACCGTCAGCGCCGTGGACAGCGGGTATTTCAGCAAGATCACCAGCACGGCGGCCGCCACGGTCTTGCCGACGAGGATGACCGCCACCGTGGCCAGCACGGCCATGGGCCGCTCGATGAGGATGAGCGGGTCGAACAGCATGCCGACGGCGACGAAGAAGAGCACGGCGAAGGCATCCCGCAGCGGCAGGCTTTCATGCGCGGCGCGCTCGCTGAAGGCGGACTCGCGCAGCACCAGGCCGGCGAAAAAGGCGCCCAGCGCGACGCTGACGCCGAACAGCGCCGCCGCCCCGACCGCCAGGCCGATGGCCGCGGCCACGGTCGCCAGCGTGAACAGCTCGCGCGAACCGGTGCGGTTGACCTGCCACAGCATCCAGGGCAGCAGGCGCCGGCCGGCGATGAGCATGACGGCCACGAAGGCCGTGACCGCCAGCAGCGTCGTGATGATGGTGACGGCGAGATTGCCTTGTGCCCCACCATCACCCTGGCCGCCCAGCACGGGGATCAGCACCAGCGCCAGCACCATGGCCAGGTCTTCCACCACCAGCCAGCCGACAGCGATGCGGCCATTGCCGGTATGCAGCAGCTCGCGCGACTCCAGCGCGCGCAGCAGCACCACCGTGCTGGCGACCGACAGCGCCAGGCCAAAGATCAACGCGGCGCCCAGGTCCCAGCCCCACCACCAGTGCGCCATCGCCGCGCCCATGGCCGTCGCCGCGGCCATCTGCACCAGCGCGCCGGGCAGGGCGATGCCCTTGACCGACATCAGGTCGCCCACCGAGAAATGCAGGCCCACGCCGAACATCAGCAACATCACGCCGACCTCCGACAGCTGCTGGGCCAGATGCACGTCGCCAACAAAGCCCGGCGTGTGCGGGCCGATCAGCACACCGGCCAGCAGATAACCCACCAGCGCCGGCAGGCGTGCCCATTGCGCCAGCAGACCCAGCACCAGCGCCAGGCCGAAGGCGGCGGCCAGCGTGGAGATGAGGGTCATGTTCTCGTGCATCAGTCGGGGGCGATCACTTCGCGTTCGGTGAGGATGAGCGTCAACGCGCGGTCGTGCGCCTCGACGGCGAAATGTGTCTCGGCGCCCGACCAGGCCAGGCCGATGGCCGCCACCCCCGGATGCGCCGCCAGCCAGCGGTCGAAATAGCCGCCGCCGTAGCCGAGGCGGAAGCCCTCGCGCGTGAAGCCCACGCACGGCACCAGCACGACGTCGGGCACGGCGACCGCGCCCGTGGACGTCGCGATGCCGCATTCGTCCTGCGCGGAGGGCAGGCTGCCGTCCCAGCGGCGAAACACCATCCCGGCCGGCTCGCGGCGGGCGAACGGCAGGGCGCGCGGGTAGGGCAGTTCGCCGGGATCGAACTCGCCCGGCAGCGGCCAGTACACGCCCAGCAGCTCCGGCTCCAGTTGTGCCAGCAGCTCGTTCAGCGCACCGGACAGCGCCGCCTGGGCGGTCTGGAAGGCGGGGCTGGCCGCAAAGTCGCGGCGCGCGGCCAGCAGCTCGCGGCGCTGCACGGGGCGGTCGGGGTGGGCGGGGCTCATTGGCGGGATGGTTGGGCGGTCGGCATAAATGGAGGGCGGCGTATTAAAACCCATGGGGCAGGCAGTCCTCAGGGCTGAGGACGACTCGGGTCTGCGGGCTGGCTGGCAGGCGCCTGCGGGGCTATGGTCGCTGCCGTCGCCACTCCAGGAAGCCGCCATGTCCACGCCCGACGCGCCCTACCACCCCATCATCTATGTGCGCGGCTATGCCATGTCCCGCGGCGAGATCGACGAGACCACGGCCGACCCCTTCTGCGGCTTCAACCTCGGCTCGACCATGTACCGCGCGGTGCCCAACAAGACCGAACGACCGCGCAAATACGTGTTCGAGTCGCCCGTCGTGCGGCTGGCGTCGGAGTACCAGTACCAGGATGTCTACGAAGACGGCTACGACATCGTCGACGCCGAGTGGGAGGCCGATTCCCTGGGCAAGCCCACGGGCAACAAGCTCGGCAGCCGCTGCATCGTCATCTACCGCTACTACGACGCCGCCTCCACCCACCTGGGCAGCGGCAAGACGCCCGAGATCGAGGACTTCGCCAGGGGCTTGTCCGAGCTGGTGGCCCGCGTGCGCGACCTGGTCTGCGGGAACCCCGACAACAAGATCAAGCCCGCCGACTTCCGCTGCTACCTGGTGGCCCATTCGATGGGCGGCCTGGTCTGCCGCGCCTTCCTGCAGAACCCGGCGCTGGACACCGAGAAAGTGTCCAAGCATGTCGACAAGTTCTTCACCTACGCCACGCCGCACAACGGCATCGACGTGCTGGGCGTGAACATCCCGTCGTGGCTGGGCGTCAACGACATCTCCAACTTCGACCGCGACAAGCGCATGCCGGCCTACCTGGACCTGGCCGCCGCCGCCAAGAAGCACAAGCGTGTCGACCTGGTGCCCGAGGCGCGTTTCCCGTCGCGACGCATCTTCACGCTGGTGGGCAGCAACCGGCTCGACTACGAGGCCGCCGCCGGCATGTCGCGCAGCTTCGTCGGCCATGGCAGCGACGGCCTGGTCAAGATCGAGAACGCGACGCTGTGCGGCCTGGACGCCAAGGGCAACCTCACCGAGCAATGCGCCAAGGCGGTGGTCTACCGCGCCCATTCGGGCTTCTTCGGCATCGTCAACAGCGAGGAGGGCTTTCAGAACCTGGCGCGCTTCCTGTTCGGCGACGTGCGGGTGGACCTGTGGCTGGAGATCGAAGAGATCCGGCTGCCCGACAAGGTGCAGGCGCAGGCCGACGCCGGGCGCGCCGTCAACGCCCTCTATCAGATCGAGGTGCTGGCCTCGCCGCGCGGCAAGCTCTGGTATCTGACGCGGCGCACGACCGAGGAAGACTCCGTCGCCTGCGTTGCCCATGCCGACTGGCAGAAGAACGCGAGCCTGTACCTCAGCAGCGTCTTCCTCGCCAACCGGGCGCGGGTCAACATGCAGCGCAAATCGCTGGCCTATGGCATGACGCTGGGCGTGCGCGTGCCCGACTACGAGATCGAGAAGCGCCTGTGGCTCAACGAGCACTTCGAGGGCGGCTACCTGTTCCGCAACGCGCTGATCCTGGAGATGGTGCCGCCGGTCAACGAGGGCGACGCCTGGAAGGTCAAGTACGCCTGGCAGGACGCTGGCGTATCCATGGCCGACACCGAGATCAAGGCGACCCAGCTGAAGTCCGGCCGCATCGAGGTCAGCGTGCCCTTCGACAGCAGCACCGTCGCCGCCAACGGCAAGATGAAGCCGACCAACCCCGGCATCCGCGGCCGCCTGCGCTTCGAGATCGAGGGTTGGAACCAATAGGGATTCCCCCCTGGGTTAAATTCGTCCGGTGGGCGTGAGCGCTGGACGCAGAGGTAGTAGGCATGACGGCGGTGAAGTGGTGGCTCGGGCTGAGCCTGATGTGGGCGCTGGGATGCGGGGCCCAGCCGGGGCCAAGCGACCTGGCCGTGCAGGCGCGCGAGGCCTGGGTCAAGCGGGACCGCCCGCGGCTGGCCTCGCTTGCCGACGCCGCGCGCCGCCAGAACCACCCCCTGGCCGGCTGGGTCGACTACTTCGACCTGAATGCGCGCCTGGCCGAGATCCGCCAGCCCGACATGGACGCCTTCTATGCGCGCTACCCCGGCAGCTATGTCGAGGACCGGCTGCGCAACGACTGGCTGCTGGAGCTGGGCCGCCGCCGCGATTGGGCGAACTTCCGGCGTGACCACGCCAGCTACCAGATGCGCGACGACCGCGAGGTGGCCTGCTATGTGCTGCTGGCCGACCACGCCGCCGGCGGCAAGGTCGCCAGCGACGCGGCCCGGGATGCCTGGATGGCGCAGAAGGACGGCGACGACGGCTGCCAGCAGCTGGCCAGGGCCATGCTGGAGGCCGGCCAGTTCAAGCCCGACACCGTCTGGGCCAGGGCGCGCTTGGCCATCGAGCAGAGCCGCCCGCGCGCCGCGCGTCAGGCCGTCGCGCTGCTGGGCAGCAAGGCCTTCGACCAGAAGCTGGCCGAACTGCAGGACAACGCCGGCCGCTATCTGACACGCAAGGCCCGCACCTCGCCGCGCGCCGAGGCAGAACTGACGGCCATGGCCCTGGCCCGCGTCGCGGCCAACGACCCCGAGCAGGCCGGCGACCTGCTGGGCGACAAGTGGAGCCGGCTGCCTGCCGACCTGCAGGCCTGGCTGTGGGTGCAAATCGGCCGCCAGTCGGCGCTGCGCCTGCAGGACGACGCCGTGGCCCCCTTCGAGCGCGCCCACAAGCTCGCGCCCGAGCTGGACTGGAGCGACGACACCCTGGCCTGGGCGGCCCGCGCCGCGCTGCGCGCCAAGCAGCCGGCCCTCGCGCTGCGCGCCATCGAGAAGATGAGCCCGGCCGAACAGCGCGACCCGGCCTGGGTCTACTGGAAGGCCCGCGCGACGCGCATGCAGGGCGATGCGCCCACTGCGCGCGCCCAGCTCGCTGCGCTGGCGGCCTCGCCCCAGGCCGGGCCGCTGAACTACTTCGGCCGCCTGGCCGCCGAGGATCTCGGCCTGCCGACGCCGCTGCCATCGCCCCCCGCGCCGCTGACCGCCGAGGAACGCCGCGCCGCCCGTCAGCACCCCGGCCTGACGCGTGGCCTGCAACTCATCGACCTCGGTCTGCGCAGCGAGGGCGTGCGCGAGTGGAATTTCTCGCTGCGCGGCATGGGCGACCGCGCCCTGCTGGCCGCCGCCCAGGAGGCCTGCGACCGCGAGGTCTGGGACCGCTGCATCAACACCAGCGAGCGCACCAGGGCCGAGATCGACATCGCCCAGCGCTACCCGCTGCCCTTTCGCGCCGAGCTGACGCGCGAGGCGCAGAACGCTGGGCTGGATGCGGCCTATGTCTACGGCCTGATCCGCCAGGAGTCGCGCTTCGTGCTGGATGCGCGCTCGCATGTCGGCGCGTCGGGCCTGATGCAGGTCATGCCCGCCACCGCCAAGTGGACGGCCAAGAAGGCCGGCCTGGACTACAGCCCGGCGCGCATCAGCGACCGTGACTTCAACCTGCGCATCGGCACCCACTATCTCAAGCTGGTGCTGGACCGCTTCGACGGTGCCCAGGCCCTGGCCGCGGCCGCCTACAACGCCGGCCCGGGGCGCCCGGCGCGCTGGCGTGAAGGCCCCGTCATCGACGCGGCCATCTGGGCCGAGAACATCCCTTTCACCGAGACGCGCGACTATGTGCGCAAGGTGCTGCTCGGCGGCGCCGTCTACGCCCAGGTGCTGGGCCTGCCGGCCACCCGTTTGCGCGAGCGGCTCGGCACCAGCGTCGGTCCGGCCGGCATGCGCGCCGCCGATGTCAGTGATGTGCCGCCCGCGGCGGTGGGGGATGCCAAGTCATGAGCTTTTCTGTTCTGGTTCTTGGCGGCGGCGGCTTTGTCGGGCGCGCGCTTTGCGAGCAGCTGACGCGCCGCCTCGGCGCGGGCGTGCGCATCACCGTGCCGACGCGGCGCCTGGCCCATGCGCGCGACCTGCAGAGCCTGCCCGGCGTGACCGTCTTGCAGGCCGATGTCTTCCGCGACCTGGCGGCCCTGCTGCCTGGTCATCATGCCGTCGTCAACCTGGTCGCCATCCTGCAGGGCAGCAGCACCGCCTTCGAGCATGTGCATGTGGAGCTGCCCAGGCGCATCGCTGCCGCCATGGCCGCGGCCGGCCCGCGTCGCCTCGTGCATGTCAGCGCCCTCGGCGTGGCAGAGCACGCGCCCTCGCGCTACCTGCGCAGCAAGGCCGCCGGCGAGGCGGTGCTGCAGGTCGCCACACAGACCGGTGCACTGGAGCTGAGCTTGCTGCGCCCGTCGCTCGTCTTCGGCGACGGCGACAAGAGCGTCAACCTGTTCGCCCGGCTGCAGGGCCTGTTCCCGCTGATGCCGCTGGCCGGCGCGGGCGCGCGGCTGCAACCGGTCTGGGTGCAGGACCTGGCACGCGCCCTGGTCGAGGTGCTGATGCGCCGCGACACCATCGGCCAGACCTTCGAGATCGCCGGCCCGCGCGAGCTGACGCTGGCCGGGCTGGTGCGCCTGGCCGGCCGCGTGTCAGGGCATGAGCGGCCGGTGCTGCCGCTGCCCGGGCCGCTGGCCACGCTGCAGGCCCTGGCCATGGAGTGCCTGCCCGGCGAGCCCCTGCTGTCGCGCGACAACCTGGCCTCGCTGTCCGTGCCCAATGTGCCGAGTGGCCAGCTGCCCGGCCTGGCCGAGCTCGGCATCACGCCGGCCTCGCTGGAGGCGGTGCTGCCGACCTATCTCGCGCCCGGCGCCGGCGTGGCGCGGCTGGATGCGTGGCGCGCCAGGCATTAATCCGTTGCGGATTGCTCATCCCGCCAGAGGTCAGGCGCGGATAGGCTAGCGGCCATGAAGCTCTACATCGGCAACAAGAACTACTCGTCCTGGTCCATGCGCGGCGGCGTACTGCTGGCGGCATTCGGCATTCCCTTTGAGGAGGTCAAGCTGCGCTTTGACTTCAGCGAGGGCTCGCAATGGCACCGCGTCATCTCGGCCATCACGCCGACCAAGCGCGTGCCGGTCATCGTCGAGGACGATGGCTTCACCGTCTGGGACACGCTGGCCATCACCGAATACATCGCCGACCGCCACCCCGAGCACGCCATCTGGCCGCGCGCCGTGAAGGCTCGTGCCCGTGCGCGCACGCTGTGTGCGGAGATGCATGCCGGCTTCACGCGCCTGCGCACGGTCTGCCCGATGAACATCGAGGTGTTTTTCCCCGACGTCGGCGCCAGGCTCTGGGCGGAGGACGAGGCGCTGCGTGCCGATGTGGTGAGGCTGGATGCGGCCTGGAGCGATGCGCTCGCCGGCAGCGGCGGGCCCTTCCTGTTCGGCGAGTTCAGTGCGGCGGATGCCTACTTCGCACCGGTGGCGGTGCGGCTGAGCCGCTTTGGCCTGCCGGTGTCAGCAGCGGCCGCAGCGTATCGCGATGCGCTGCTGGCGCATCCGGCGGTGCAGGACTGGGTGGCGGATGCGCTGCGCGAGCAGGATTTCATCGTCGAGGACGAGCCTTACCGGAAGGGCCGCTGATCATGTTGGAACTGCGGCCCAGCTGTGAGCATTGCGCGGTGGCGTTGCCGCCGGAGTCGGTGCAGGCGCGCATCTGCAGCTTCGAGTGCACGTTCTGTGCAGGCTGCGCCGAGCGGCTGCTGAGCAACGTCTGCCCCAACTGTGGCGGCGGCTTTGTGCCGCGGCCGGTGCGGCCGGCGCGGGATTGGCGCGGTCGCAACCACCTTGGGGCGTATCCGGCGCGGACCGAGCCGAAGGTGAGGCCGGTGGACCTGCCAGCGCATGCGGCCTTGGTCACGGCACTCGGCGGCTTGCCGCCGGAGAAGCGCTAACGCGCTGCGTGATCAGGGGGGACGGTCGGCATCCCCGAGCTGCCAGACAATCCGAACGCCCGACCGTATCGCCACCAGCGATGCCGGGGCCGCTAGCCGAACCCGCTGAGATCCAGGACCGCCGCATGAGCCTCTACGTCGACCACCTCGCCACGCTGCAACACCAGGCGGAAGCCGCACTGGAACGCACCGGCTTCGACGCGCTGCTGATCGCCGCCGGCATCGAGAAATACGCCTTCCTCGACGACCGGCCCTATCTCTTCCAGGCCAACCCGCACTTCAAGCACTGGCTGCCGCTGAGCAACCACCCGCACTCCTGGCTGGCCGTGCGCCCGGGCGAGAAGCCGCGCGTCGTCTACTACCAGCCCGACGACTACTGGCATGTGCCGCCGAGCGCGCCCGGCGGTGAATGGGTGGATGCCGTCGAGCTCGTCGTCATCCGCGAGCCTGAAGAGGCCGCCAAGGCGCTGGCCGACGTCGTCACGCCGCGCACGGCCATCGTCGGCGAGCCCGACGCGGCCCTGGCCGGGCTGCTGCCCAACAACCCCGAGCCGCTGCTCAACCTGCTGCACTGGGCGCGCGGCGTGAAGACGCCCTACGAGCTGGCCCAGATGCGCGCCGCCCAGCGCCGTGCCGTGCCGGGGCACCTCGCGGCGCGCGCGGCCTTTCTGCGCGGCGAGAGCGAGGCGGGCATCCACCGCGCCTACCTCGTCGCGACCGGGCACACCGACCGTGACCTGCCCTACAGCAACATCGTCGGCCTCAACGAGCACGCCGCGGTGCTGCACTACCAGTACCAGGACGAGAGCCCGCCGGCCGAGGTGCGCAGCTTCCTCATCGATGCTGGCGCGCAGGTGAACGGGTATGCCAGCGATATCACCCGCACCTGGGTCGCGCCTGGCCATGACGAGTTCGCCGCATTGATTGCGGCGATGGAGCGCGAACAGCTCGCCTTGGTCGACGAGGTCCGCGAGGGCGTCGACTACCGCGACATCCACCTCAGCACCCACCGCCGGGTCGCCCGCGTGCTGCGCGAGGCCGGCCTCGTCGACATGAGCGACGAGGCCATGGTGGAAGAAGGCGTCACCAAGCCCTTCTTCCCGCATGGCATCGGCCATCTGCTGGGCCTGCAGGTGCACGACGTCGGCGGTTTCATGGCCGGCGAGACCGGCGGCGTGGCGGACAAACCCGAGGGCCACCGCTACCTGCGCCTGACGCGGCCGCTGCAGGCGGGCATGGTGGTCACCATCGAGCCGGGCCTGTACTTCATCCCGACGCTGCTGCGCCAGCTGCGCGCCTCGCCGCAGGCGGCGCAGGTGGACTGGGCGGCAGTGGAGCGGCTGTCACGCTACGGCGGCATCCGCATCGAGGACGACGTGGCCTGCCGCGCGGCCGGCGAGGCGCCGGAGAACCTGACGCGGGACGCGTTCGCGGCCGCCTGATGCGCGGTGCAGCCGTGCTGCTGGTGCTCGCCTGCACCGGCGCGTGGGCCGCCGACGCGCAGCTCGGCCGCGTGGAGGTGCAGGGCGAGGCTGCAATTGCGCGCGAGAAGAAGACGCTGGCCCAGCTCTTCAAGGCTGAAGCGCTGTTCCAGAAGTACCGGGCGCTGGCGCCGGACGCCGCGCTGACCTTCAGGGTCTACGCGCGCAAGCAGGCCGAGGCGGCGCAGAGCCTGGAGCTTGGCCTGAAGACGCCCGGAGGACGCCAGCCTGTCGTGCTGGACGCCCAGGAACGCTTCGTCATCGACCCGGCCTGGCGGCGGCTGGACCCGGCGACGGAACTGCGCAGCCGCCTGGCCGACGGCCGCGTGACGTGGCGGCCCGACATCCGCACCCCCGGCGTGGCCGATGGGGAGCGCCGCCTGGGCGACCTGCGGCTGCAATGCCGCGTCGGCTTTGGCAGTGGCGTGGCGCGCGGCAGCAGCTGGTTCGGCGGGTTGCTGTCGTTCAGCTTCGACGACTGCTGGGATGCCGACTGGAGCCCCAGCAACTTTGCCGACCGGCCCGTCTTTGCCGTCACGCTGGTGCACGGCGAGCGCCGGCTGACGCTCAGCGCGCGGCTGCTGCACGGGCTGCGCGACGACGGCGGGCCGGACTACGACTGGGGCTATTCGCTGCGCGAGCGCATGTTCCGCCTGCCCATTGGCGACGCGAGCTGGCCGGACGACACGCGGGTTGTCTTCGAGGCCATGGACGACCCGCCCGCGCCGCCCAAGGCCAGGCTGCGGGCGCTGAGGGATGACTGGGTTCAGGCCGCGCTCGCCCTGGCGCCCGGCATGCGGCCCGCCGAAGTCGCCGAGCGCCTGGGCGCCGCCAGCGATGACCTGCGCTTTGAATCGGGCCGGCGGCTGCAGCGCCATCTGCGCGAGGTGACAAGGCCAGGCGGGGCGCTGGCCCTGGAGCTCGTCAGCCTGTTCGACGCCGACGACCGGCTGCTGAAGACCGCGCTTCGGCCATTGGCGGGCCCGGCTCAGCGCCCGCTGCCGCCTTGAGGGTGCAGCGGGCGGATGCGATGGCTCAGTTGCCGCAGCCCGTCGCCGCCAGGCGGTTGTAGGCGGCCTTGGCCAGCACCAGGCCGAAGCCGAACTCGGCGTCCTTGCCCGGACGGCCGAGTTCCATGGCGCTGGCATTGAGCACCTGGCGGATCTGCTTGCTGCTGCACTTGGGGAAGTGGCTCCACACCAGCGCTGCAACGCCCGACACATGGGGTGTCGCCATCGACGTGCCGTTGAAGCTGGCGTAAAGGGCAGGGTCGGGCACCACGTTGACGGTGGCGCTTTCGCCGAGCTTGGTCAGCAGCACATCGCCAATGGCCGAGCTGGTGCCGACGGACGGGATGGCCGTCGGCACGCCGCCCAGGGTGCCGAACAACATGCCGCGCCCCAGGCTGTTGTAGACCACGGCCGCAACGCCGCCGCTGTTTTGGCAGTTCACGACCTTCTCGGCGAACGAGACGGCACCGCGCTGGATCAGGCAGACCTTGCCCGCCGCGCCGGCGTCGGCCGCTGTCCCCAGGCCAAAGTCGTAGAGCGCGGCCGTGGCGCTGAGCCGCGGCGAGCCGGTCATGGCCGCTGCGTCGTAGGCGGTGCCCGACACCGTGAGCTGGCCCAGCGACTCGAGGTTGGGCGGAATCGTCGACAGCGTGCCCGCGCCGGGCGCGGCGATCTCGACGTCGTTGTTGACTTGCGAGAAGCCGGCGCGCTGCTTGTTGGCATCCAACGCGCCGACGGACATCACCTCCTCGTAGCCCGCCGGATACGACGTGCTGGTGTCGCCGTCGTTGCCAGCGGCTGCAATCGTCAACACGCCGTCGTTCAGCAGGCTGCGGAACACCCGGCGCTCGGCCTGGCTGGGGTCACCCCCACCGAGCGACATGCTGATGATGTTGGCGCCGGCGTCGGCGCAGCGCGAAACGGCTTCCATCACCGTCGATGACGAAGCGGAGCCGGTGGCGTCAAACACCTTGGCGATGTGCAGCTTGAGGCGGCCGCTCGGGTTCACGCCCACCACGCCGATGCCGTTGCCGCCCAGGGCGGCGACGGTGCCGGCCACGTGGGTGCCATGCGAGTTCTCGTCGGAGTCCCAGGTGCCGGAGCCGGTCAGGTTGACGCCGCTCACATTGCCGTTGGTGAAGTTGGCGGCGAGGTCCGGGTGGGTACGGTCGATGCCGGAATCGACGATGCAGAGCTTGCGGTTGCCGGTGAGCGCGTCATGCACCTGAGGGGCCTGGACCATCGCGATGCCGAAGGGCAGCACCTCGCTGCCGGTGGTCGGTGTGTCGACGGCCGTGGCCAGGGGCTGGGCCGCCGCGTCCATGGTGCGGCTCTGGGCGCCGAGCAAGCGGCGTTGTGCATCGGGCTCAATAAAGTCAACACTCGCGCTGGCCTGCAGGGCTGACAGCCCGGCGGTCGGCATGCGCACGGCAAAGGCGCTGGCCCGGCCGAGCTCGCGCACGATCTTGCCGCCCGCGTTCTCGACTTGCTGGCGCACCGCGGCGGCCTTGCCGGTCTTGTAGGCCACGATCACCGACTGGGAGTCGGCGACCGGTGCCGCCGGGACGGAGATGGACAAAGCCATCACGGCCAGCGCGAGTGCGCTGTGACCGATGGGAAGCTTGGGTGCGCGCATGGGGTGTGCCTCGTGAGCAGTGTTCGGGGAACCGATTTTGGTAGCACGACTGGGCCGCGCGGTATCGGTGCAAGCCCATTGTGTTGCCACCCGTTCAGGGGGCATCTCGCCCGGCAGGCTTCAAAGGCGGGCAGCGCATCCGCCGGACGCGCCACCCAGCAAGGCTAGCGGCCGGGGTCGCCGTAGAGCACGCCGCGCCCATGCGTGCCGACGTAGACGCGGCCAAACACCTTGGGGTCGCCGCTGACCTGCAGGATCAGCCCCCATTGATGCGCGTCGTCGTTGATGCGCCGCCAGCTTGCTGCCCCGTCGGTCGAGCGGAAGATGCCGTATTGACCCGAGACGGTGCCGACGAGATAGAGGGCCGGCTCGCGCGAACCCGGCGCCGCGCGGCCAAAGCCGAAGGCGTGGATCTGCGAGACGGCGGGCTGGCGCCTGAAGCGCTGGCCATCGCCGGCACGGTACAGGCCGTGGAAGGCCGCCAGCCACAGCTCGCCCTCGCGGCCCGGCGTGGCGTAGAGGCGATCCTGGCCGCCGCGGTTGTCGCCCCGGCCGGTGAGGTTGTGGCTGCCGGTGGCCGCGCGTGTGACGGGGCCGTCAGGCAGGGCGAGGGGCCGAGCGTTGAAGCTGATGCCGGCGTCATCGCTTGCATACAGCTTGTCGTCGAACAGCGCCATCGCGTGGAAACGCCGCGGGTTCACGCGGTCGGCGATGACGCGGGTGTCGGCGGGCAGGCCCTTCACGGCCGTCCAGCTGTCGCCACGGTCATGGCTGACGTGGGGCGTGCTTCCCTTGGGTGTCCAGACCCAGGCCTTGCCGTCGGCGGACACGGCCACGTGGCCGTCGCCGGACTTGGCATCCGGCACGCTGGCGGGTTGGTGCCAGGTCTTGCCGCCATCCAGCGAATAGCCGAGGTTCTTGCCGCCGTCGCGGGCGTGGCCGATTCGCACGATGACTTCGGGCGCGGCCTCCGCGCCGGCCACGTCGTGCGTGTTGCCGAAGAAGGGCGGCTTGGGATTGCCGGGCGCGGGTTTGTCGAGGTCGGCATGCACGAAGCCCGAGTAGTCGCCGATGGCCGTCACCAGCGGCACGCCCTGCGTCGGGCTGTGCAGCGCCAGTGCCACCGTCTCCTCGATGCCGGCGGCCATGACGCGCCAGTGTGTCGGCTTGCCGGCGTCGGCCTGCGTCAGGTCCAGCGTCTCCCAGCCACCATAGCCGGTGGTGAACAGCGCGTGATCGGGATTGGCGGGATTGATCTTGACGTCGTAGAGCCAGTGCAGGTGGGTGTCCGCGACATAGGGCGCCAGCGCGGCATCGAAGCTGGCGCGCTTGAACAGCGGCAGCCACGTCGCGCCGCCGTCCGTGCTGCGGAAGAGCTCGTCGCCGCCGGGGCGGCCGGCGGTGCTGGCGAGCAGCCGCTGCGGGTGGGTGGGGTCCACCGTCACGGTGGCATAGCCGAAGGGCTTGGTCGCGCTGGGGCGCTCGGGGGTGATGTCGGCCCAGGTCTGCGCGGCGACGTCGTAGCGCCACAGGGCGCCATCCTTCATGCGGTGCGGGCCGGGGTCGCTGGCGTAGGCGACGTACAGGCGCCCGTCGCCGGCCAGCGCGGCCCGCATCGGGCGGTGCTGCGTGGGCGCACCCGGCACGGCCTGCCAACTCGCGCCGGCATCGCGGCTGACCCACAGCCCGGGCCGGCCGACGACCGACACGCCCGCATAGATCGTGCGGCTGGGCTGACCGCGCGTGCCGCTCGCGGGGTCGAACAGCACGAAGTTGATCGTGGCCTTGCCATCGCTGCCGCCCCAGCTCGGCAGGGGCCCGTCGGATGCGTCGCGGCGCCAGGCCGAGTCGGGGAAGGCGTCGACGCGCTGCCACGTCACGGCGCGGTCGGTGCTGCGCCACAAGCCGGCGAAGCGCGTGCCGAGGTAGAGCACGCGGCCGTCGTGCGGGTCCACCGCCAGGCGCTCGCCATTGCCGCGCCCGCCCTCATTGCCGCCGAGCTTGAAGGGCAGTTCGGTGCGCTGGAAGGTGCGGCCGCGGTCCAGCGAGCGCAGCACCGCGCCGTTGGGCGCCGCCGGGTTCGTGTAGGTGCCGCAGGCGAGATAGAGCGCGTCCGGGTTGTTCGGGTCGACAGCCAGGCTCTCGACACCCATCAGATTGACCTCGGCCAGCGGCAGCCAGTCCAGCAGCGGTTGCCAGGCGCCCGTCGCGGTGTCGCGGCGGTAGGCGCCACCCATGTCGGTGCGGGCATACGTCAGACCCGGCACCGCCGGCTGGAAGACGATGCCGTCGACAAAGCCGCCGCCGACGATGGCGACCGGGCGCCAGTTGTAGGGCGCTTGGGCCGCCGGTGCGGCCTGGGCCGACGCGCCGGCCAGGGCCAGCAGGGCAGCGCCCAGCAGGGGCTTGATGGGGTTCATGTCTCCGGCACCGTCTTATTGGATGGGTCGGTAATCGTAGTTTGTTCGTCCGATGAACAAATCAGGCTTACCCGTGGAAACCAGCTGTGATCCGCGCCGGGCCCGAGGCATGGCTGGCGGAGCGGCGTGCTTGCTGACGTCGGACAAGGCGCGTCGTTGGTGGTAGGCCTCCACTATCTTGCGGAGGACGTCTGCCGGACGGCACCCAACAATGCTCCCGTCTACAGAGGAGCAGGCCATGTCTTCGACCGGATGGATGCGCGGCTTGTTCGTGGCGAGCCTTGCGGCGCTTGCCGCCTGCACCGTGAACCCGCCGCAGGTCTTTTCGCCGCGCTACCTGTCGCAGCCCATGGTCGACGGCGCTGCGGTCGCGCCCCCCCCGCGCTGCACACAGGCGGCGAGCACCTCGACGTCGACGAAGCCGACGCTTGAGCAGGCCACGCAGGAAGGGGAATGCCTGATGTCGCTGTTCCTGCAGGCCAGCCGCAGCCAGACCGAGATCGACAACGCCAATCGCCTGGCCTTGCTGGGCCTGACCACCGTCGGACTGTTCCGGGCCGCGACGCACCCGAGTGGCAAGGAGCTGATCGGCACCAGCCTGCTGGGCGGCAATCTGTACGCCAATGCGGCCAGCACGCCGTCGGCACTGCGCCAGCAGATCTTCCTGGCCGGCGCCGAGACGCTGAGCTGCGGTCTGGGCGCGGCGCGGCTGCAGGCGTTCGACGAGGGTGAGCGCAACGCCTTGCTGGACGACCTGGCAGCCGCGAGCGCCACCATTGATCTGCTCACCAAGAACCACGTCAAGCTGCGCATGGCAGCCTTGCCGCAATGGGAGCGCGAGCCTGCCGAGCCGCCGTCGGCGCGCGACTGCCAGGCCAAGCGGGCGCCGTCTTGCGGCAAGGACAGCGGCGCCATCGCCGACGTTTGCAGGGCGGCTCTGGCTGGTTACAACCGCGCGTGCAGCGGTCGGCCGGCCGTCGAGAGGCAGTTGCTGGCGCCTGCAGAACTGGGACTTCTGGCGGAGCGCGTAGTCAATGCCCAGAACCGTCTCGCGGCGGCGGTCGCCCAGGCGGGCAGTTTGCCGGGGCGCTTCGACGAGGTCGGCCCGCGGCTGTGGCGCTACACCGAGCGTGTGCAGATCCAGGTGGGCAGCGAGCTGGCGCGCAGCGACCCCGACCCCAAGGCGATCCTGGCGCTGGCTCAGGGCATGCGCCCTGTCGCGGCCAGCCTGGGAGGGGCGCCGGCGCTGCAATCTTCGAGCCCTGCCGCCAGTCAAGCGCCTTCGACCGCGGCAGCGGCTCACAGCAGCGGCGGCCAACGTGCTTTCAGGGTGGAGCGCGAGAGCCAGATGCGCGAGCTGACCGATGCCGACAAAGGCTTGATCGGTCACGCACTCCGGAACGTCCAGGCTGCGGAGCAACTGGCTCGCGGCCTGCAGCAGCAGGCGGCCAACCTGCGCACCCGGCTTCGCCAGGCCAGAGAGGAGTTGGATCGGTGCAGCCAGGACAGCGCGGTGGTCCAGTTGCGTGTGGTGCCCGACGCCGACGAGATCAAGCTGTCCCCCGGGGCCACCCAGAGCTTCCAGGTCAGCGGCGGCACGGGCACGCCGCAGGCTTCGCTGACTGCCGACGCCGGCACCGGCACGCTCAGCCGGGCGCTGGACGGAAGCTTTGTCTTCAAGGTGTCTACCGATGCGGCGCAGGGCGCTGCGGCCGTGCTGCGCTTCAGTGACGGCGCGCAGCGCCTGAGCCGTGAGGTACAGATTCATGTGGAACGTACCAGCGAAGCGCCGGTGGCGAAGGTGCCGGTCAGCAGCCTGGACGCGAAGGAGCTGGCGAAGGCGCTGGGTGTCAGCGATGCGCCCAACGACAAGGCGCTGCGCCCGGCGCTGGAAAACTGCCTGCGCAGCAAGCTGCAGCATGACCCGCCGGACGCCACTGCGCTGAGCCCCGCCGACCTGAGCTTCATCCTCAAGGGGAGCTGCCGTGCATGACGCCGTTCTTCAGACCGCCGTGTGGGTTGCCTATCAACGACTGAGCCGCTGCGTGGGCAGGCATGGCCTGCGCTGGATTCAGTGTCAAGAGCATCGCCTGGCGGTGGGCTACGACCCCCAGATGCGCGCCCGGCAGCGCCTGCCGCGCAAGGTGGTCGTTGAAGGCTGCAGCGTGGCCATAGCGTGGTTCTCCGCGCCGCAACTGGTGCAGGCCCAGGCCTGGCCTAAGGTCGAGAGCGCGCCGCCTGGCGCAGCCGGTTTCGGCACGCTGGCCGCCGTGTTGCGCAGCCGCGAGAGCCCCGCTACCTTGCTGGGCCTGACGGCCGGCCACGTGCTCAACGCCGGCAGTTTTGGCGACCGGGTGAGCGTGCGCCTGGCCCATGCCACCGCGCCGCTGCTGACAGGCCAGCTCTACGACTGGATGCCGGAGCCCATGCCCCAGCAGTCGGTCGACGTTGATGCCGCCCTCGTCACGCTGCCCGCCAATGCGCTGGAGGTGCTGGCCGATCAGATCGATTGGCCGCGTGGTGCGAACCGTCAGGCGCGCGCCGGTGCGGCCATGGCGCTGCTCACCCGCCACCACCGCATCGAAGGCCTGCTCTCGTCGCCGCTCACCACGATGGTTCAGGCGGGCGCACAGCAGTACACGATGAACAACGCGCTGTGCTACCGGCTGGCCGACGCCAGCCGCCCAGGGGATTCCGGTGCCCCGCTGTGGGACGCCGAGGAGCACCTGATCGGCGTGCACCTTGGCGCTGCCCCTGCGGGCGTGATGGGCGATGGCGTTGGCACACCCATTGGCCGCGTACTCGACTGGGCCGAGGCGGACCTGGTGCCGCGCAACGCCAGCGCAGCGGCATCGGGAAGAGCTTTGCCCGCTGCCGTGCCGGCTGCGCCGTTGCCGACCGGCGGCCCCAACGACACGATGGCGCGCACGCTCTGGGGCGAGGCCAGAAACCAGGGGCGGGCGGGCATGGAGGCCGTGGCCCATGTGATCTTCAATCGCGAGGCGGACCGGCGCTGGCGCGGTCGCGGAGGTCTGGCCGCCATCTGCCTGCAGCCGGCGCAGTTCAGCTGCTGGAACGCCGGCGATGCCAACCGCAAGCCCTGCCTGGACGTGGACGCGACCGACGCCCAGTTCGCCCAGGCGCAACAAGTCGTGCAGGCCGTGCGCGCGTCGCGCGCCACCGTACCGCCCGGCCCCGACCCCACTGGCGGCGCGACGCACTACCACGCGGTGGGTGTGATGCCGACCTGGGCGCTGGCGGGCGAGCTGACGGTGCGGATCGGCCAGCACCTGTTCTATCGCAACGTGCCCTGAACCGGGAGTCACCATGGACACACGCATGCTCGAAGTGGTGATGGGACTGGTGTTGGTGCTGGCGCTGGTCAGCCTGCTGACGGCGGTGATGCACGAGGCCTTCGTGGCAAAGATGGGGCGTCGCGGCGACGTGCTGACGCTGGCGCTGTGCTCCCTGCTCGGCGAGAACCAGGTGAAGCGCGTCTGGCGCATACGGCGCTCAGACAACGTGAACCCGTTCAGCCGAGGCTTGCTGGCGCATCCGCTGCTGGCGTCGCAGGTGCTGGGGCCGGTCGGAAACCCCGTCAAGGATAAGGGCGCCAGCTACCTGGACAGCCGGGTGTTCGTCTCGGCATTGCTGGCCTACGGCAACGAACGCGCCGGCCCCGGTGCTTCGCGCCCGGCTGACCCTGCCGCCTGGGTGTCGCTGCTGGCACAGCCCTCGGTCCACCAGACGCCGCCGCGCAAGGAGCTGGTCGACGCGCTGCTGGCCATGCTGGGTGGCGTGGAGCAGGATTGGCCCGCGTTTGAACGCCGGCTCTGCGCCTGGTACGACAGCGTCATGGACCGGGCCACGGGTTGGTTCCAGCGCGACACGCAACTCCGCCTTTGCGTGTTGGGTCTGCTCATCGCCGCGGCGGGCAACATCAACCCCCTGGTCATCGGCGAGCGGCTGTGGAACGACCCGCTGGTGCGCGCCGTCTTCGTGGATAGCGGCGCCATTGCGCAGGAGCTGAACGCGCCGACGGCCGCGTCGCAGCCGGCCTCGGCGTCAGCGACGCCTGCTGCGACCAAGGTGAACGGCAAGGCGAGCAGCGCCAAGCCGGCGCCCGACACGCCGTTGGGCGCGGTGCTTGACCGGTCGCTACAGCAACTGCGCGACGACGTGCTGGTTCGTGGCGAGGAGAAGGTGGCCAAAGCCGGCAGCTCGGCGGCCAGCGAGCTGGCCGAGGTGCGGCGCGTCGTGCAGCGCTTTGACAACCTGCGGGACGACGTGCAGCGCCGGCGCCAGGCCTGGCGTGACGGCGCCAGCACCGAAGCCCAGCTGGCGCATTCCCTGGCCCGGGAGGAGGAGTACGACGCGCTGCGCGTGCGCCTGTCGGCCGACACCAGCTTCGCCGCAGACAAACGGCCAGCGCGGCTCCACGACCTGCTGAGGTACGAGCGCAACCAGCAGTTGCGCCAGTCGGGGGCGGTGGCGGAGGGCCTGTGCCGGCAGGCGCAAGGCGGTGCGCTGGAGGCGGCCTGCAAGCGCTTGGAGGGCAGTGAGCGCATGGGGCTGGGTCAACTTCCCATCGGCTGGAGTTTTGCCAACTGGCCCGGGTGCGACGCCGCCTGCCAGCAGCGCGTGCGCGCGGCCAAGGTCAGCGACCTGCAACAACGCTTGCAGCTGGAGAGCATGGACGACGCCAAGCTGCTGCGGGCAACGCTGTGGGCACCCCAGGCTGCGTCGGCAGCCAGCCCTTGGTCTTCCCAGGTCGCCGCCTTGTCGACGGGAGACTGGGTGCGGGGGCTGATTTATTGCGTGGTGGGCTTTGTGTTGATCGGCATCGGCAGCATGCTGGGCGCCCCGTTCTGGTTCGACATGCTGGGCAAGGTGGCCAAGATGCGCGCCGCAGGGCTTGCCGCCAAGGCCGCCTCGGAGGCGGCCGAGGCACCGGCCCCAGTGGGCGTCCCGCAGGCTGCGGACGCCGGCGGTGTGCTCGCACGCAGCGGCGCTGCCGCAGCGCCGGCTGCAGCACCCGCAACGCCGGCCTTGGCGGCGCGGGCGGGCCGCGTACCGCTATACCCGAACAACGACATCCACGTGCTCAGCGAACAGCAGGTGCGCGACCTGTACGGCGACATCCGCACGACCGAAACGGCCGGCGTGGTCACGCTGACCCACCCCGGCGTGGGCGCGGTGCAGCGCACGCTGGTCACCCTCAGCCATCCGCTGCTGAAAGGACGGACGGTGCAGGTGCACGAGCGTGCGCGCGCGCACTTCGAGGCTGCGTTCAACGCCATCGAAGCCGCCAAGCTCGGCCACCTCATCAAGACCTGTGGAGGAACCGTGGCCATGCGCCATATCGGCAACGACCCGAACAACGCGCTCAGCCATCATTGCTGGGGCATTGCCATCGACTTCAACGAGGCCGACAACGGCTATGGCGTGGTGCCTGCCGCGGTGGGTCAGCCGGGCAGCCTGCGCGAGCTGGTGCCCATCTTCAATCGCTATGGGTTTGCCTGGGGCGGCCATTTCCGCAGCAAGCTCGACGGCATGCACTTCGAGCTGGCCCTGCTGGATCCCACCCAGCCGCCCCAGCCGCTGGCTGACGCCTGAACCACGCCGCGACGCGGAGCAGGGTTCAGTGCTTGCGCAACGTGGCGATCAATCCATCGCAGGCGGCCTCCACCAGGTCCAGCACCTCGTCGAAGCCCGCCGCGCCACCGTAGTAGGGGTCGGGCACGTGCTGGTTGCCCGCATGCGGCGCGTAGTCCATCAGCAGCTTCAGGCGATGGCGTTGTGCGGGCGGGCACAGGCGCTCGGCATGGGCGAGGTTGTCGGCGTCCATGGCCAGCACGAGGTCGAAGCGGTCGAAGTCCTGCGCCACCAGCTTGCGGGCGCGCAGCGGGCTCAGGTCGTAGCCGCGCCTGGACGCATGTTCCTGGCTGCGCTGGTCCGGCGGCGCGCCGATGTGGTAGCCGTGGGTGCCGGCCGAGTCGACCTCGATGTCCAGCCCGGCGGCCTTGAGCTTGGCGCGCATGACGCCATCGGCCGTGGGGCTGCGGCAGATGTTGCCCATGCAGAAGAAGAGGATGCGGCGCGTCATGGCCGCATTCTCGACTCGGTCAGAAACGCATGTCGGCGCGCAGGGACACCACCCGGAAGGTCTTGTTGCGCGACCAGCTGTCGGTCAGGACCTCGTGCTGGGTGACGCGGTTGCTGCTGATGCCCTCGGAGCGGGCCTCGGTATCGCGCGGCACCAGGTTGGCCAGGGACAGCCGCCAGTTGATGCCGTCGCGCACGGCGCCGCTGCTCCACGACAGGTAGGCGTCGAACTGGCGGCGAGCGGTTTCTTCCCGGCGCAGCGTCTGGGTCTGCTGCACGCGGGTGGCCGGGACGTAGCTGGCGTTGAAGCCGCTGCCGAAGTTCTGGCCCAGCGCCTTCCAGCGGTGGTCTAGCCCCAAGTTCAGGCTGCCCTTGGGCTGCTGGTCCAGCCTGTTGTTGGCGCCAGAGATGCCCTTGACCTTGCTGTCGAAGACGGCGAGGTTCAAGCGCAGCAGCATCAGCTGCAACTCGGCTGGCGCGTCCTCCCAGAGCTCGTCCATGCGGGCCTTGAACTCGAACTCCAGGCCCATGGTGCGCGCGCCTTCCATGTTGCGCGGCCGGCTGACCCAGCGCTGAGCCGTGTCCCAGGACACGGTCTCCAGCATCACCTCGCTGCGGATCAGGCTCTTGATGTCGCGCACGAAGGCCGTGCCCGACACGATGCCGCCAGTGGGCAGCCAGTGCTCGACGCTCAGGTCGACGCCGGTGGCCAGCTCGGGCTTGAGGTCGGGGTTGCCGGCGCGGTCGGCATGGGTCTGGTAGTTGGGGCCGTCGGGATAGGTGGCGTTGATGCTGGGCCGGGCGACGAGGTCGTTGAGGTTGGGCGAGCGATAGCTGCGTGTCAGGCTCAGGCGCACCTGGTCCTTGGGAAAGGCCATGGGCTTCCACAGCAGATGCAGCAGCGGCGACACCACCTGCGACATGTTGCGCGTCTCGGGCAACACGCCGCTGGCGTCGGCCGTGGTCTGGATGCGCTCGTAGCGCAGACCCGCGTAGACGGACCACTGCTTGCTGGGGCTCCACTCGTCCTGGGTGTAGGCGGCGAAGCGTTCGTTGCGCGAGCCCAAAGTGTTGCCGAACTTCACCAGGCCGGGCAGCACCTGGCCGTTGACGAGCGTGTCGCGAACCTGCGTGCGCTCGCTGCGCTCGGCCTCGAGGCCGCTGACCCACTGGTGCTCCTGCGCCGTCTTCAGGCTCCACTTGCCGCCCACGCTGGTCTGGGTCTCCTCGACGCTGTTGTCGTCGTCCTGCACCCGCTGGGTGGTGACGCCCGCGACGGTCAGCGTGTCATGGCGGTGGCTGCTGCCGGTGTTCCTGAAGCCACCGGTGCCCAGGCGCAGGTCGAAGCTCTCGCCGGCCTTGGGGCGGTAGTTGGCCGAGAGGTTGATGCGCAGGTTGTGCATGCGGCCGTCGTTCTCGCCGCGGATGTCGCGAAAGCGCGTGCCCGCGGCGTTGCTCTGGCTGCTGCCCTCGTGCTGCGAAAAGGCGAAGAACGGCGAGATGTTGAAGCTCAGCGTGTCGCTGTACTTCCAGCGCAGCCGCGCATTGCCGTTGAGGTTGGCGCTGTTGCCCTCGCTGGTGCCGACCTGCGTGGTCTCTTCGATGACCTGGCCGGTCAGTGTGTCGGTGACGCGGTTGCCCGAGTCGATGTTGTTGAAGCGCCGGCGGATGCCGCCGTTGGTCGACACGGCGCCGATGAACTCGTCGTTGTTGGCGCCGCCCCAGCGCAGGTTGCGCGTCCAGCTGAAGTCGGCCTGCGGCTCGTTGCGGTCCCGGCCCAGCGTGAAGCGCAGTTCGTGGTTGGCCTTCACCAGCGGCTCGCGCAGGATGATGTTGATGGTGCCGGCGACGGCCCGTGCGCCGGTCTCGGCGGTGGGCGCGCGGTAGATCTCGATGCGCTCGATCTGGTCGGGCGGCAGGTCTTCCACGGCGAAGCCGGCCGGCGCACGCTCGCCGTCGACGAGGATCTGCGTGAACCCGCCGCCCATGCCGCGCATGCGGATGTCGCCACCGCGGCCCGGGCGGCCACCGAGGGTGACGCCGGGCAGGCGGCGCAGCACATCGCCCAGCACGGTGTCGCCGTACTTGTCCAGGTCCTCGCGCTCGATGACGATCTTGCTGGCCGTGCTGTTGCGGCGCCGGCTGTTGGCCGTGGGGCCGCTGCTGATCTCCACAGGTTCGTGCTGGTTGGCGCTGGTGGGGGCTGGCGCCGGCGCGTTGCCCGCCGCGGCGGGTCGGGGGGGCGGGGC
>NZ_JBQVNP010000063.1:0-28429 GCF_052436255.1 Roseateles sp.
GTCGCGCGCGCCCAGCACGCGGTGAAGGAGCTGGCCGCCAAGCTCACCGAGAAGGGCATCACCGTCAAGTACGCCATCCATCCGGTGGCCGGCCGCATGCCGGGCCATATGAACGTGCTGCTGGCCGAGGCCGAGGTGCCCTACGACCAGGTCTTCGAGATGGAGGACATCAACGGCGAGTTCGGCCAGGTCGACGTGGCCATCATCCTGGGCGCCAACGACGTCGTGAACCCGGCCGCGCACGTGAAGGGCAGCGCCATCTACGGCATGCCGATTCTTGAGGCCTACAAGGCCAAGACCATCATCGTCAACAAGCGCTCAATGGCCGCCGGCTATGCGGGCCTGGACAACGAACTCTTCTACATGGACAAGACCATGATGGTGTTTGGCGATGCGAAGAAGGTCGTCGAGGACATGCTCAAGGCTGTCGAGTGATCGTGGCGCGGCCCGCAAGGCCGCGCTATCGAATCCCCTGACCCGTCCGCTGTCAGCCTTCGGTCAGAATCGTGGCCAACCAAGAAGGAGACAAGGCATGGAGCCGATCTGGCTGAAGCATTACCCGGCCGAGGTGCCGCGCGACGTCAACACCTCGCTCTACCCCAGCCTCGTCGACCTGCTCGACACCGGGTTCAAGAAGCATGCCGACAAGCCCGCCTATCTGATGATGGGCAAGAGCATCAGCTTCGCGCAGGTGGATGAGGCCTCGCGCGCCTTTGCCGCCTATCTGCAGAGCCTGGGCCTTGAGAAGGGCGACCGCGTCGCGCTGATGATGCCCAACCTGTTCCAGTACCCGGTGGCCGTGGCTGCCGTGCTACGGGCGGGTTATGTGGTCGTCAACGTGAACCCGCTGTACACGCCGCGCGAGCTGGAGCACCAGCTCAAGGACTCGGGCGCCAAAGCCATCGTCATCATCGAGAACTTCGCCGCGGTGCTGCAGCAGGTGATCCGCGCGGTGCCCACCAAGCACATCATCCTGGCGGCGATGGGCGACATGCTGGGCATGGTCAAGGGCGCCATCGTCAACTACGTGGTGCGCAATGTGAAGAAGATGGTGCCGGCCTTCGAACTGCCGGGTGCCGTCCGCTTCAACGACGCGTTAGCCAAGGGCCGCGGCCTGACCTACAAGGCGCCCAAGTTGGGTCCGGACGACATCGCCGTGCTGCAGTACACCGGCGGCACCACGGGCGTGTCCAAGGGCGCCGTGCTGCTGCACCGCAACCTGGTCGCCAACATCCTGCAGAACGAGGCCTGGTACCAGCCGGCGCTCAAGAAAGTGCCCAAGGGTGAACAGATCGTCACCATCTGCGCGCTGCCGCTGTATCACATCTTCGGCTTCAACGCGAACATGATGCTGTCCATGCACATGGGCGGCGCCAATGTGCTGATCCCCAATCCGCGCGACCTGCCGGCCGTGTTCAAGGAGCTGTCGCAACACCGCTTCCACAGCTTCCCGGCGGTCAACACGCTGTTCATGGCGATGGCCAACCACCCGGAGTTCGGCTCGGTGGACTGGAGCAAGCTCGTCATCTCGGTGGGCGGCGGCATGGCGGTATTGCAGGCCACGGCCAAGCTGTGGCTGGACAAGACCGGCTGCCCCATCGTCGAGGGCTATGGCCTGTCGGAGACCTCGCCCACGGCCACCTGCAACCCGACAGACAGCACGGCGTACAGCGGCACCATTGGCCTGCCGCTGCCGTTGACCGAGATGAAGCTGCTGGACGACGACGGCAACGAAGTGCCGATGGGCCAGCCCGGCGAGATCGCCATCAAGGGCCCGCAGGTCATGGCCGGCTACTGGCAGCGGCCCGACGAGACGGCCAAGGTCATGACGGCCGACGGTTTCTTCCGCACCGGTGATATCGGCACCGTCGATGAACGCGGTTACTTCAAGATCGTCGATCGCAAGAAGGACATGATCCTCGTCAGCGGTTTCAATGTGTATCCGACCGAGGTCGAAGACGTCCTCACCCAGATGCCCGGCATCCTTGAATGCGCCGCCGTCGGCGTGCCGGACGCCAAGGCCGGCGAGGCCGTGAAGGTGGTCATCGTGAAGAAAGACCCGAATGTGACCGAGGCCGATGTGCGGGCCTATTGCGAAGCCAACCTGACCGGCTACAAACGACCCAGGATCGTTGAGTTCCGTACCGAGCTGCCGAAGACACCCGTTGGCAAGATCCTCCGCAGGGAGTTGCGGGACAAGAGCTGAATACCGATCCCCGATGACCTGCGCGCGCTGATCCCGCGCGTGGGTGAGGCCCCCAAAAGTGCTCGACCTGTTGCATTCCAAAACCGAAACCGGCCGCGCCGAGATCCGCGCGCGGACGCTGCCGTTGTCGCGCACCGCGCGCAATCTTTTGCTCGTGCTGGACGCGAGCAAGACGGCCGGCGAATGGCTGCGCCTGGTCACCGGCGCGACCGAGGCCGACCTCGTGACGCTGCGCGAGCATGGGCTGATCGCGCCGCAGAACGCGGCCGGCCAGGCGCTGGCACCCCAGCCGGCGCCTCCTGCGCCTGGGCCCGGGGCCTCTGCCCCGGTTGCCGCACCGCCGCCCGCCGCGGCACCCGCTGCGACGCCCTTCGGCCAGGCCGCTGCGGGCGGCTCACCGCTGCTGGACCGTGCGGCCCTGTACACCTATCTGAGCGGCGAGGCGACCAAGCTTCTCGGCCCCTTCAAGGGCTATGCCTTCGCGCTGGAGGTCGAGCGCGCCGACAGCCTCGCCACCTTGCAGGGCCTGGCGCTGCAGCTCGTCGAGCGGGTGCACAAGGCCAAGGGAGAAGCCGCCGCCGCCGCCGTGCGCGACGCGCTCGGCCTGCGCTGAGGGACACTCGCGGCCCGTCCTCCCACGAGCCGCTCACTTGCCCCGATTTTTCGTCGACACCCCGCTCGCCCCGCTGAGTTCTGGCGGCGAGTTCACGCTGCCGCCCGGAGCGGCCCGCCATGTCCAGGTGCTGCGCCTGCAGCCCGGTGACGCTCTGACGCTGTTCGACGGCAGCGGTCCCGAATGGCAGGCCGAGGTCACGGCCATGGGCCGCAGCACCGTCGGCGTGCGCCTGATCGAGGCCGTGCAGCCGCAGCGCGAACTGGCCCTTGCGGTGACGCTGGCCGTCGTCATGCCGGCCAATGACCGCATGGACTTCCTTGTCGAGAAGGCCACCGAGCTGGGTGCCGCGGCGCTGCAGCCGCTGGTGGCTGAGCGCTCGGTGCTGCGCCTGTCGAGTGAGCGCGCCGACAAGAAGCGCGCGCACTGGCAGGGCGTGGCCATCGCCGCGGCCGAGCAAAGCGGTCGCACGGTGCCGACACGCATCGAGCCCGTTCTGCCGCTGGCGAGCTGGCTGGCATCGCTGGCGCCACGCGACGACGAATGGCGCGGCCTGCTGAGCCCGCGTGCCGCCCGGCCGCTGGAGGCCTTCGCGCAGCAGCGTGCGCTGTTCCTCAGCGGCCCTGAGGGCGGCCTGAGCGAGGCCGAGGAAGACGCCGCGCGCGCGCGCGGCTTCGTAACCGTCACGCTCGGCCCGCGCATCCTGCGTGCGGACACCGCGCCGCTGGCCGTGCTGTCGTGGCTCGCGTTGACCGCATGAACAGGAAGCTCGCCCTGCTCGTCCTGGCCCAGGGCCTTTTTCTCACCAACAACATCTGCTTCATGGCCATCAATGGCCTGGTCGGCCTGGCGCTGGCACCGCGGCCGTGGATGGCGACGCTGCCGATCTGCGCCTACGTGGCTGGCGGTGCGCTCACGGCGCGCATGGTCGGCCGCCACCAGCTGCGCTTCGGGCGGCGGCGCGGCTTCCAGATCGGCCTGGGCGTGGCCTTCGTCAGCTGCGGGGCGTCGCTGTGGAGCGTGCTGCACCAGCAGTTCTGGGGCGTCGTCCTTGCGACGCTGGTCGCTGGCTACTACACCGCCAATGCGGCGCTGTACCGCTTTGCGGCCACGGAACTCGTCGCGCCCGACAAGCGCGAGACGGCGATCTCCTGGGTGTTGGGCGGCGGCTGCCTGGGCGCCATCCTCGGTCCCTGGCTGGCGGGCGCCAGCAAGGACCTGCTGGCCGCGCCATTCGCGGGTGCCTATCTGCTGCTGATGGGCGTCGCGCTGGCGGGCCTGGTGCTGATCTCGCTGATCGACTTTCCCGCGCTCGTCCAGCCCGCGCCCGGCGCCGGTGGCCGCAGCGGTGGCGAGCTGGCGCGCCAGCCGGTCTTCCTGGTGGCGCTGGCGGCGAGTGCGCTCGGTTACGGCGTCATGAACCTGCTGATGGCCGCCACGCCGATTGCGATGGGCCAGTGCGGCCTGCCCTTTGCCGACGCCAGCCTGGTGCTGCAGTGGCATGTGCTGGGCATGTTCGTGCCGAGCTTCTTCACGGGCTCGCTGATCAAGCGTGTGGGCGTCCAACCCGTCATGTGGGCCGGCGTGGCCCTCAACCTCGGCTGCGTCGCTTTCGCGCTGTCGGGCCAGGAGCTGCACCACTTCCTGGGCGCGCTGCTGCTGCTGGGCATCGGCTGGAACTTCCTCTACATCGGCGGCACGACGCTGTTCACTCAGGCCTACCGCCCCGAGGAAAAAACGCGCGCGCAAGGCCTGCTGGACACCGGCGTCTACGCGACCATGACGCTGACCGCGTTCTCGTCCGGCGCCCTCGTCACGACCGGCGGCTGGCAGTGGATGAACTGGGCCAGCCTGGTGCCCATCGCGCTATGCGCTGCGGCCCTGGCGGGGCTGGCGGCCCATCAGCGGCGGTCGTGCTGAAGGTAGTCGCTGGCCATCTGTTGGCCGAGCATGTCGGGCTTCAGGCGCGGTAGCGCCTTCAGGTCCAGGTCTCGCTGCGTGACGAACAGCGGCGCGCCGATGCGCAGGCCGACCAGGGCGCCGCCTTCGCCGAGCTGGGGCAGCAGCGGGTAGACGCGCAGGCGCAGCACCAGCGTGTCGTGCTGGTCGGCAAAGACGGCGGTCTCCGCCAGCGTGGCGCAGCGCAGGCGGTCGGCCTGCTGCAGCAGTTCAATGCCGGCTGCTTCAGGGTCGATCTGCGTGCTGGACGCCGTCATCGCCACGGCGCGCCGGCCATCGGCATCCAGCGCGTTGGCCACCGCGGCGTTGAAGCGCTCAAGCAGCGCGTCCCAGTCGGGCCCGCCGCTCAGCGGCGGGTTGCGGCCCTGGCCGAAGACCAGCGTGCAGGGTGCGGCCTGGGCCGCGATCGCGGCCGACGCGAGCACCACCGCGGCGATCAGCTCACGCGGGCGCATCGCCCTCGGTGACCTTGCGTGCCGAGCCCTTGACCAGGTCGAAGCGGAACAGCCGGCATTCGATGGGCCCGTTCCACATCGGCACGCGGCGTGACTCCTTGAGCCGCATCTTGCTGGGCAGCTTCATGTCGGGGCTCAGCATCCAGGCCGTCCAGCCGGCCGGGTTGCCGGTGTACTGGCGCTTCCAGTGCGCGGCCAGGCGCGGGAAGAAGTCGTCGCCGCCGTCGAGCTCTTCGGAGCCCTGCGCGTCACGGGACATTGCCGCCTTGCCGCGCACCTCGATGCGCTCGCCATACGGCGGGTTCATCAGGATGCTGCCTGCCATGCCCTCGGGAAGTTGCGGCGCAGGGCGCTCCAGCGCGTCGCCGCCGTTGAACTGGATGTAGGCCGCCACGCCGGCGCGCTCGGCATTGCGGCGCGCGAAGTCGACCATGCGGAAGGCCACGTCGCTGGCGTAGATGGGCACGGCCGGCGCGTGGATGCGTGCACGCGCGGCCTGGGTCATGGCCGCCCAGGTGGTCTTCATCGCGGGCGTGGAAAACGGGATCTGGCGCTCGAAGGCAAAGCGGCGCGTCAGGCCCGGTGCCGAGTCGCAGGCGATCAGTGCCGCTTCGATGGGGATGGTGCCCGAGCCGCAGCAGGGGTCGTGCAGCGCAGAATCACCGCGCCAGCCGGCGGCCGCCAGCATGGCGGCGGCCAGCGTCTCCTTCAGCGGTGCATCGCCCTTGTCGACGCGCCAGCCGCGCTTGAACAGCGGCTCGCCCGAGGTGTCCACATAAAGCGCCGCGCGCTCGGGGCCGACGTGCAGCAGCACCGGCAGGTCGGGGGACTGCGTGTCCACGCTGGGGCGCTCGCCGGTGTGCTCGCGCAACTGGTCGCAGATCGCGTCCTTGATGCGCAGCGTCGTGAAGTTCAGGCTCTTCAGCGGCGAGCGCTGCGCGATGGTGTCGACGCGGATCGTCTCGCGGGGGGTGATCCAGTCGCGCCAGTCGACGCGCCGCGCCAGTGCATAGAGGTCTTCCTCATGCCGGTAGGGGCCTTCGATCAGCTCGACCAGCACACGCTGCGCGAGCCGGCTCTCGAGGTTGATGCGCATGACATCTTCGGCCGTGCCGATCAGGCCGCAGCCGCCGCGCAGAGGCTCCACCTTGCTGCGCACGCCGGGCGGCAAAAAGCGCTTGAGCTCTTCTTCGAGCAGGGGTTCCACGCCACCGGCGCAGGACACGAACAGGGACAGTTTGTTGGGCAGGCTCACGGGCGCGATTGTCGCCGCGCATAAACTGGACAGCGTTATCCCAAACCGACGCAAGCCATGAAGCGAATCCTCCTGACCCTGGCCTTTCTGTTCAGCGCGCTTCAGGCACATGCCGCCGACCCGGCGCCGGCCTACCCCGCGCATACCGTGCCGGGCTCGCTGCTGCGCGCGCTGCCCAAGAACGCCGACGGCCGCACCTACCAGTTGCACATCCATCTTCCGGCGTCATTCGCCAAGGAACCCCAGCGCCGCTACCCGGTGCTGTACGTAACCGATGGCTATTGGGACTTCGCCACCGTCGTCAGCTCCTACAACAACCTGAACTACGACAAGGTGGTGCCCGAGTTCATCACCGTGGGCCTGGGTTATGCCGGCGACAACCTCGACTACGGCGCCCTGCGTGCCTGGGAGCTGTCGCCGGTGCGCCTGGGGCCGTTGGCCTTTGGCACTGGCCATGCCGACAAGTTCATCGCCTCCCTGGAGAGGGACATCTTCCCGCTGCTGGAGCGCGACTATCGCGGCGACCCGGCCCAGCGCTATCTGGCCGGCAGTTCGCTCGGCGGCCTGTTCGCGCTGCATGCGATGTATGCGAAGCCCGATCTTTTCAAGGGCTACATCGCCGCGAGCCCGGCGGTCGTCATGGGCAATGACTGGATCATCGGCAAGGCCAAGGCCTATGCCGCCACCGGCAAGCCGATCAACGCGCGGTTGTACGTGACCGGCGCCGAGTACGAATGGCCGGGCTTCCTGGCCGGCATCAAGCGTTACCAGGCGCTGCTGCCGACGCTCAAGCACGCGGGGCTGGTGTTCCAGAACCGCACCATCGACGGCGAGCGGCATGCCGGCACGAAGGCCGAGAGTTACACACGCGGCATGCGCTTCGTGTTCGAGCCGCTGGCACCGGAGACCGGGATGTCGAAGGACTGAGGAGGCCATCCGGCGCGGGCCGGACCCACGAGCACGCCTCAGCGCGCCCTGACGACCCGGACCTGGAAGGGAACGCCCTCGATCTCCAGATAGAACGCGCCAAGCAGGCCGCGGTGAACGATGACCTTCGGGTCCTGCAGCTCGTACAGCGCCTCGCTGTCGTCGGCGACGCGCCACACCTGGCCGTTCTCCAACGCCAGCCGCTGGTTGGGCCGCCAGCCTGCGAACTTGCCCAGAATGCGGCTTTCGATGCGTTTGAGTGCCGGTGTGCCGGCGGGTGACCTGACCGACTCCTGCCCGAACTTCGCCGCCGAGTCGACGGCGACCGGCGCAGCCGGTGCTGCGGCGGACGGCGTTTGGTCGTTCGGTAGCTTCATCGCGTCGTAGCAGGCCACCCGACGGGCCAGATCGGCCAGCTGCCGGCAGGCCTTCACATCCTCGACGAGGCCTTGGGCCCCCGCAGCGTGGCTGGCGAACGAGGCGGCCAGCAGGATCGTGATGGACAGGACTCGTGACATCGAAGCTCCTACATCGCTTTGCGCAAATTGGCCGGGGCGATCTTCATCCCCTCGCGGTACTTGGCCACCGTGCGCCGCGCGCACTGGATACCTTGCTCCTCCAGCATCGCGGCCAGCGCGCTGTCGGACAGCGGCTTCTTGATGTCCTCGGCGGCGACAAACTGCTTGATCAGCGCGCGCACCGCCGTGCTGGACGCCTCGCCGCCGGCTTCGGTGGACAAACCCGAGCCGAAGAAATACTTCAGTTCGAAGGTGCCCCAGCTGGTGGCCATGTACTTGGCCGTCGTCACGCGCGAGATGGTGGATTCGTGCAGGCCCAGCTCGTCGGCGATCTCCCGCAGCACCAGGGGCTTCATCGCCAGCTCGCCATGGGTGAAGAAGCCGCGCTGGCGCTCGACGATGGCCGTGCTGACGCGCAGGATGGTGTCGAAGCGCTGCTGGATGTTCTTGATGAACCAGCGCGCCTCCTGCAGCTGCCCGCCCAGCGGCGAGTTGCTGATGCCGCCGCGCGTGGCGCGCAGCGCGTTGGCGTAGAGATCGTTGATGCGCAGCTTGGGCGCCACCTCGGGGTTGAGCATGACGCGGAACTCGCGGCCTACCTTGCGGACGATGTCGTCGGGCACGACGGCGGCGGCAGCGCCTGCCGCAAAGCGGCGGCCCGGCTTGGGTTCGAGCCGCGTGATCAGCCCCTGGGCCTCGCGCAGCAGCACCTCGTCGGCGCCGGTCTCGGCCATCAGGCGGCGCATGTCGCGGCGCGCCAGCAGCTCCAGATGACCCTTGCAGATCAGGATGGCGGCAGCCTGGGCCGGGCAGCTCTCGCAGGCGCTCAGCTGCAGCACCAGGCACTCGGACAGGTCGCGCGCGCCGATGCCGGCGGGCTCCAGGCTTTGCAGCAGGCGCAGCGAGATGCGCAGCCGGTCCAGCAGCTCCTCGCGGTCGTCTTCGTCCTCGACCAGCGCGGCGGCAATCTCTTCCAGCGGGTCTTCCAGGTAGCCGTCCTCGTTCAATGACTCGATGAGGATCTGCATGACGGCCCGGTCCTCGGCCGACAGGTACATGCCGGCAAGCTGCTGGGCCAGGTGCTCAGCCAGCGTCGTCTCGGCAAACTCCTGGCTCTCGCGTTCGCCGTCGTCGCCGCTGCCGGCGCCTGAGCTGCTGCTGGGCAGCTCGCGGATGCCGTCAAAGTCGTCGCGCTCGGTGCCGTTCTCCCAGTCCTCGCGCTCGGTGCCGCCGAAGTCGTCCGCGCTCAGCTCGGGGGCCTCGGCCACCTCGCCGCTGCTTTCTGACTCACCCGAAGAAGCCTCGGTGCCGACCTCGGCCGGCGCGTTCGCCGCCAGCTCCGGCGTGCTGACGCTGAACTCCTCCTCCGTCTCCAGCAGCGGGTTGCTGGCCAGCATCTGCTCGACTTCCTGGTGCAGCTCCAGCGTGGACAGCTGCAGCAGGCGGATGGATTGCTGCAGTTGGGGCGTCAGCGCCAGATGCTGACTGAGGCGGACCTGCAGGGTCTGCTTCATGGTCACATTCTGAAATGTTCGCCGAGATAGACCTTGCGCACGTCGGCATTGGCCACGATCTCGTCGGGCGTGCCTTCGGCCAGCACGGCGCCCTCGCTGATGATGTAGGCGCGGTCGCAGATGCCCAGCGTCTCGCGCACGTTGTGGTCCGTGATCAGCACGCCGATGCCCCGGCCCTTGAGGAAGCTGATGATGCGCTGGATCTCCAGCACCGCAATCGGGTCGACGCCGGCAAAGGGCTCGTCCAGCAGGATGAAGCGCGGCTGCGTCGCCAGCGCGCGGGCGATCTCGACGCGGCGGCGCTCACCGCCCGACAGCGCGGGCGCGGGGCTGTCGCGCAGGCCGTCGATGGACAGGTCGTGCAGCAGGCCGTTCAGCAACTCGTCGATGCGCGCGCGGGACAGGCTTTTGCCCCGTTCGTCCAACTGCAGCTCCAGCACGGCGCGGATGTTCTGCTCGACGGTCAGCTTGCGGAAGATCGACGCCTCCTGCGGCAGGTAGGACAGGCCCAGCCGCGCGCGGGAGTGGATGGGCAGGCGTTGCACCTCTGCGCCGTCGATGCGGATGATGCCGGCGTCCGATCGCACCAGGCCCACGATCATGTAGAAGCTGGTCGTCTTGCCCGCGCCGTTGGGCCCGAGCAGCCCGACGACCTCGCCGCAATCGACGCGCACATGGACGTCCTTGACGACCTTGCGCACGCCATAGGTCTTGGCCAGGCCCTCGGCTTCGAGCCGGCTGCCGCAGCCTGCTGGGGTCACGGCGTTGTTGCCCATCACGAAGGCTTGCCCGGCTGTAGCGTCGTCGACGGCTTCAACGGCAGGGGAGCGACGGGGGCCGAGGCCGCCTCGTCGCCCGGCTGTGCGCGCGGCATCAGCACGATGCGGGTGCGGCCGTTCGGGTTGGGCGAGGCGCTGCCGCCCTCCAGCGTGAAGACCTCGGTGCGGCTGTCGTAGACGATGACGGCGCCCGTCACTTCCTCGGCCACGGCGGTGCCGCGCAAGCGCCGCACGGTGGCATTGCCGATGAACCGCACGGTCTCGGTCTTGGTGTCGTACTCGACCTGGTCGGCCACGCCGTCGACCGCCTCGCCGGGAATGTCGCGTGCCTGGCGGAAGCTCACCGGCTGGCCGGCCGTGCCGCTGGCATAGGCCTGGTGGTAGCCGTCGCGGGTCTCGCGCACGTCCACCTTCTCGGCCTTCAGCAGCAGGCTGCCCTTGGTGATGATGACGTTGCCCAGCAACTCGGTGCGCTGGTTGACGCCATCGATCCGGCCTTGCTTCTCGGCCGTGAAGATCATTGGCTTGAGCCGGTCGGCCTTCTCCGCCCGGACGGCGGAAGAGGCGAGCGCCAAGACGAGCGCAGGGGCGAGCAGGATCAGGAGGCGTGGCATGGCGGCACGGAAGTTGCAGGCCATTCTAGGGGCCGACCGCCGCTTTGAGCCTTCCCGAGGCGGCAACCGCCCAAGAGAAGCCTGAGGAAATATTTCCGCCCCGCAGCCTTGGCGCGCGGCACCTCTTTGCGCCGTACCGCCCCGGCGTGCCAAGGCGCCTATGCCTTGTTGCGCGCCCGCTGGATCAGGAAGTCGGTGACCTGCAAGGCACGCTGGCCCAGCTCATGCTCGGGCAGGCGCTGGCCGCCGGAGGACTGACTCGGCGAAGTCAGGAAGCGGCCGGCCACGCCGATGCTGGGCACGCCGTCGATGCGATAGGCCTCGGACAGCTTCTCGGCCTGCTGGCACTTGGTCACCACACCGAAGGAGTTGTAGGCCTCCTGGTACTTGGCCGGATCGACGCCCAGCGCGCTGAGGAACTTGGCCTGGCTCTTGGTGTCGTCCAGCGTTTGGCCCTGCTGGTGCATCGCGTTGAAGATGGCGGGCCGCGTCGCGGCTTCCTTGCCCATGGCTTCCAGCGCGTAGAACATGCGCTGGTGGATCTTGACGTTGGCACGGAAGGCCACATGCGCCTTGCGGAAGACGACGTCGGCCGGCAGCTGCTTGGCCCAGGCTTCGATCGCGGGCTCGAAAACATAGCAGTGCGGGCAGCCGTACCAGAAGAACTCGATCACCTCGATCTTGCCCGGCGTCGACGCCAGCGGCGGTTTCAGCGCGAGGTAGTGGCGGCCCTCGACCGGGCCTCCCTGGGCGAGGGCGGTGCCGGTGGCGCCCAGAACGGGCGCGGTGGCGAGCAGAGCTGAGAAATCGCGGCGCTTCATGGCGTCATGCATCCTTAAGGTTCAGACGTGATCAACGTTGTACACGAACGAGGTTGGCCTCAAAGCCTGCACCCTCAATCTTGCGCTGCAGGCCTTCGGCCTCGTCACGGGAGTCAACGGGCCCGAGGCGTACCCGGTAGACAGTGCGCCCGTTTTGTTCGCGTTCCATCACTTTGGCCGTGAAGCCCTGGATGGCCAGTTTGGCCTTCTGCGACTCGGCATCCTCGGTACGGGTGTAGGCACCGGCCTGTACGAAGTAGACATAGGCCTCGGCGCCGGCCGGGGTGGGTGTCGAGGCGGCCGCCGTCACCGGCGATTCGGGCCTGGGTACCGGTTTGGGCAGGGCGCTGACGGCTGCTGCGCTTGCGGCCGCTACGGCCGCGCTGGCCGTCGTGCCGGGCGGGGGCGGGGCGGTCAGCGGCGGCGGGTTGACGACCCCGCTGGCGCTGCGCGCACCCTTGCCGGCCAGCGGCGCATTCGGGTCCCAGTTGCGGTTGCGCTCGGCCTCCTGCGCATCGTGCTCGGCGGTGCGCTGCGGCACCTTGTTGACGAAGGGGATGGGCACCTTGGTGATGTAGAGCGCCACGCCGAGTGCGACGGCGAGGCCGACCAGCAGGCCGACGATCAGCCCGAGGACGAAGCCGCCTTTCTGGTTCTTGGAGCCGGTGGTTTTGGAGGCTGCAGTCATTCGCTGTCCGGGGTTGGCGAAGTTTCGGGAGTGTCGCGGTTCATCTGTTCGGGCGCGCTGACGCCCAGCAGCCCCAAGGCATTGGCCAGCACCTGGCGGGTGGCGGCCAGCAGGGCGACGCGCGCGCGGCTGAGCTCGGGCGCCTGGTCCAGCACGCGTTCGGCAGCGTAATAGGAGTGGTAGGCGCCGGCCAGGTCGCGGGCATAGAAGGCCACGTCATGCGGGGCGATGCCCTCGGCCGCGCCGGTCAGCATGTCGGGGTAGGCGGCAAGCTTGAGCATCAGCGCTTCTTCGGTCGGGGCGGTCAGCAGGCTGAGATCGGCATGGGCAACGCTGCCAACGTCGCCGCCCCACTTGCGGATGACCGAGCAGATGCGCGCATGGGCATATTGCACGTAGAAGACCGGGTTCTCGTCGTTCTGCTTGAGGGCCAGGTCGATGTCGAAGACGAACTCGGTGTCGGCCTTGCGGCTGATCAGGAAGAAGCGCACGGCGTCGCGGCTGGTCCAGTCCACGAGGTCGCGCAGCGTCACATAGCTGCCGGCGCGCTTGGAGATCTTGACCTCCTCGCCGCCCTTCATGACCGTGACCATCTTGTGCAGCACGTAGTCCGGGAAGCCGGGCGGAATGCCCATGTTCACCGCCTGCAGGCCGCCGCGCACGCGGGCGATGGTGCCGTGGTGGTCGGTGCCCTGGATGTTGATGCACTGGGTGTAGCCGCGCTCGAACTTGTTGATGTGGTAGGCGATATCGGGCACGAAGTAGGTGAATCCGCCCTCGCGCTTGCGCATCACGCGGTCCTTGTCGTCCCCGTAGTCGGTGGACTTGAACCACAGCGCGCCGCCTTCCTCATAGGTCTTGCCATTGGCGACGATGCGCTCGACCGCCTTTTCCAGCTGGCCTCCGGCGGAGACGCTGCTCTCCAGGAAATAGCTGTCGAACGTCAGACCGAAGGCCTGCAGGTCCAGGTCCTGCTCGTGGCGCCAGTAGGCGACGGCGAACTGGCGGATGCTGTCGAGGTCGTCGACGTCGCCGCTGGCCGTGAACTCGCGGTCGTCGGCCTTGACGGTCTCGCGCCTGAGGAAGGCGTCGGCAATGTCCTGGATGTAGTCGCCGTTGTAGGCGGCCTCGGGCCATTGCGCGTCGCCGGGCTTGAAGCCTTTCAGGCGCATCTGCGTGGAGTTGGCCAGCGTGGCGATCTGCACGCCGGCGTCGTTGTAATAGAACTCGCGGGTCACGTCGTGGCCCTGGGTCTGGAAGACCGAGCACAACGCATCGCCGAGCGCGGCCTGGCGCGCATGGCCCACGTGCAGCGGGCCGGTCGGGTTGGCCGACACGAACTCGATCATCACGTGCTTGCCGGTGCCCGGTCGGTGGCCGAACTTGGGGCCTGCGGCAAGCACCTCGCCCACGACGGCCTGCTTGGCTTCGGGCTTGAGGCGAATGTTGATGAAGCCGGGGCCGGCGATCTCCAGGGCCTGCACCCAGGTCTGGAAGGCCGGCTTGGCCTGCAGCGCTTCGATCAGGCGTGTGGCCAGCTCTCGCGGGTTGGCCTTGAGTGGCTTGGCCAGCTGCATGGCGGCCGTGCAGGCGAAGTCGCCATGGGCGGCCTGCTTGGGCGATTCAAAGGCCGCGGCGGCGCCTGAGCCGGGGGCGATTTCCTGGAGAGAGTCGGCGAGTGCGGCGAGCAGCGCCTGCTTGGCTTGGATCATGAGGCGATTTTAGGAGGCAGGTCTCGTCCGCCCGGAACGCATCCCTCGGGGAGCCGCATCGGTCAGGGTTGGTGGCAGGCCACGCAGAGCTTGTTGCCCTCCGGATCGTGGAAATAGGCGCCGTAATAGTGTGGGTGGTACTGCGGGCGCAGGCCCGGCGCACCGGTGCAGCGCCCGCCGTGGGCCAGTGCCAGCGCATGAGCGGCGTCGACCTGGGCGCGGCTGTCGGCCAGCAGCGCCACCATCTGGCCGTTGCCGGGTTCGTGCTCGCCGTCAAAGGGCCGGCCGATGATGAGCAGCGGCCTGGGGCCCGGCGTACTTTGCCAGCCGGCCCACGGCCGCGCGGGGTCGCAAAAGCGCTCCGCCACGCCCAGCAGGGCCAGCAGGGGGCGATAGAAGGCCAGTGCGCGCTCGAAGTCGCGGACGCCGAGAAATACGTGGGAGAACAAGGGCTGCACCTCCTTGGGCGGTCCGTATCATGCCCCGCGTGACGACGACGCTTCCCGAAGATCTGCCAGCCCATATCGGCCGCTACAGGGTGCTCAAGCGCCTGGGCGAGGGGGCGACCAGCGATGTCTTCCTGGCGCGCGACCCCTTCCAGGACGTCGATGTCGCCATCAAACGCATGCGCGCCTGGGCGCCGCCGCCGGACGCGCCGGGCAGCGACTTCAGCAACCGTTTCTTCAGCGCCGAGGCGGCGCTGGCCGGGCGGCTGCATCACCCGAATGTGGTCGGCATCCTCGACGCCGTGTCCGAGGCCGCCTCGCCCTACCTCGTCATGGAGTACGTGCCCGGCGTCACGCTCAAGCACTTCTGCCGCAGCGACCGCCTGCTGCCGCTGGACCAGATCGTCGAGCTGGGCTTCAAATGCGCCATGGCGCTGAGCTATGTCTACCGCCAGGGCCTCATCCACCGCGATGTGAAGCCCGCCAACCTGTTGGCCGTGCTCGACCCGGGCGGCCAGGTTGTCGACGTCAAGGTCAGCGACTTCGGCTCGGCGCTCAACCTCAACGCCGACGCGACGCAGATCCACCGCGTCGGCTCCCTCGCCTACATGCCGCCGGAGCAGATCGAAGGCGGCGACGTCGACTGCCGCGCCGACATCTATGCGCTGGGCGCCGTGCTCTATCACCTGATCGGCGGCCGGCCGCCCTTCGATGCGCCGCACCAGATGGCGTTGATGCACCAGATCTACCACCAGCCGCCGCTGCCGCTGGCGGGCCAGCGCCAGGGCGTCTCCGAGGGGCTGGACGCTGTCGTGCTGCGCGCGCTGGCCAAGAGCCCGCACGAGCGCTTTCCCGACTGGGACAGCTTCGCGCAGGCGCTGTCGGCCCTGGTCGCCAGCCAGCAGGTGCCGCTGAACCGGCTGGGCGAGGTGCGCGATTCGGAGCGCTTCAACCTGCTGCGGTCGTTGGAGTTCTTCGCCGACTTCGGCGATGTGCAGCTGTGGGAGGTGGTGCGGCGCGCGCGCTGGCGGCGCTACCCGCTGGGCCATGCCCTCTTCAAGCGCGGGCAGGAGGGCAACAGCTTCCACATCATTGCCCAGGGTGAGGTCGAGGTCTTCCGCGATGGCCGCCAGGTGGCCACACTGGGCACGGGCACATCGGTGGGCGAGATGGCCTACCTGGCGCCCAACCCCGACCTGCGCCGCCATAGCACCGACATCCGCGTCAGCAAGGAGTGCACGACCATCTGCTTCACGCCCGAGTCGGTCGGCCAGCTCAGCCCCGAATGCCAGCACCGCTTCGACCGTGGCTTCATCCGCGTGCTGGTGCGGCGCCTGCACGCGGCCCATGAGGCACTGCATCACCCCCGCCGCATCCTCTGACCGTAGGCCGTGACGCGGTCTCACCGATTGGCAGCCTCGGGCAGGCGTGCTTGAATGACCGGGCCATTCAACCTCCAGAGGAAGGAGACGCCATGAAACGCATCACTCTCGCGATCACGCTTGGCCTGGTTCTTGTCGCTCAAGCTGCCAAGGCCGCCGACAAGGAGGCCACACCACAACAGTCCAAGATGGCCGTCTGTAACAAGGACGCCGGTGACAAGAAGGGCGACGAGCGCAAGGCCTTCATGAAGGAATGCCTGTCCACCAAGTCCGCAGCCACCTCGGCCGGCGTCACGCCCCAGCAGCAGAAGATGAAGACCTGCAACGCCGACGCCAAGGGCAAGACCGGCGACGAACGCAAGGCATTTATGAAGGAATGCCTCCGCGCCAAGAGCTGAGTTGAGTTTGCTCAGGCCGAAGCCACCCGCCGGGTGGCTTCTTGCTTTGGGGATAGGCCTCGTCTGACAGGGCTTCGTCCCGCTGGCTGGCCCCTGCAGCCGCTGCCAGGGACGAAAGTTGAGTCACGGTAAATCGCTCCTCTAAGGAACCGACCATGAACTCAACTTTCACTCCCTCCGAATCCAGCGGCTCCACCTATTGGCGTGTGGCCATCGTGTCGGTCGCCGCTGCGGCGACGCTGGCGCTGACCGCCTGCGCCGGCATGTCGGCACGTGAAACCAGCACCGTTGTCGGTGCCACCGCAGGCGCGGTGGTCGGTGGCGTGGTGACCGGCTCGACCGCCGGCGCCGCTGTAGGCGCTGCAGCCGGCGGCGTCATCGGCAATGAAGTCGCAAAGAAGCGCAATCGCGGAGCGAGGCAGCCGCGGAAGGCAAAGGGCCGGCGAGAGCCGGCCCTTTCTGCTGAACGAACATGCCTCAGAACTTATAGCGTCCTTCCAAGTAGTACTGGCGCCCCGACGAATCGATCTTCTGTTGCTCCAGCTCGCTGTAGCGGTACTGCGCGCGCGTTGGGTTAGTCAGGTTGGTGGCATTGAAGGAAAACTGCAACGCCGGCGTGAAGTTGTAGTTCGCCGAGAACGCCACATTGCTTACGGCTGCTGCCATGGTCGGCGCAACCGGCATGGTCACGCCGCCATAGACCACCGTGCCCTGGCTGGCGCCGGTGGGCGCCGGTGCTGTCGTGCTGGCCACGTACTCGCCGCGGTAGTTGTAGACCAACCGCGCGCTGAAGAGGTTGTTCTCGAAGTAGACGCCGAGGTTCGCCGCCTTTCGTGACGCGCCGATCATTGGGCGGCCATCGGCTACCTTCGTCTCGGCCAGGCTGACGTTGGACGTGAAGCCGAAGCCCGCGCCAATGGGTTGCTCGTAGGCCAGCTCGAAGCCCTGGATACGGGCCTTTTGCTGCGACGTGGTTTGAATCTGGTAGGTCCGCATCATCTCGATTGACGGGTCGAACAGATCGATGGTGGCGCCTTCGCGGAAGACACCGGTCTTGGCATAGCCGTCGATCTGCGAGTCGAAAATGCTGGCCGACACCATGGCCCGGCGGTCGAAGAACCAGGCCACCGACGCATCGACGTTGCGCGCCGTCATCGGCTTGAGCGTGGGGTTGGGACCGTTGACCGTACAGAGGCCGGCATTGCAGGTCCTGCCGCTGAAGCTAGCGCCATAAAGGTTGTAGTTCTGGCGGCCCAGGGTCTGGGACAGGCCGATACGGCCGATCAGATTCCGCGCCAGCTCCACGCGCAGGTTCAGGCTGGGAAGGATGTTGTCAAACACGCGATGCGTGGGCTGCTTGTACCAAGTTTGGCCGTTCGGGTTCCAGACTGCGCCATCGAAGTAGGACAGCGCGTTGCCGGCCGTGGTGATCGCTGTCGGGTAGGCCGCGCACGGCACTTCGGGCTTGCCAGGCTCAGTGCGAGCGCAAATGCCCGCCGGGATGGGCGTGGCGACCATCGCATTCACCGTCGTCTTGACGATGCGAACCCCGATGTTGCCCGACCATTTGTCGCCTTCCAGGTTCTGCATCAAATAGGCCGCGCTCTGCTTCTCCTGCAGTTCGATCTCGGGGCTGATGAAGCGCTCCCATTCCGGCGTGGTCTCCTTGCTGCGCTTGGTGGCGTAGTAGTCGTCGATGACCGCTGTGGGGAAATAGAAGCCGCTGCGGTCCCAGTTGCCGGATCCGCCGAAGCCGTTACCGAAATCGCCCGGGTAGGCCACGGCCAAGGCGGGGTCGAAGGCGGGCACGGCCAGCGTCTTGTTGGCTTTGATGCGGCGGCGGTAGTCGCGGCGGTGGTCGGCATGGCGCGCGCCGAACTCCAGCGAGCTGAAGATGCCGCTGTCCTGTGTGTACTCCGCATCCAGCGCGAGGCTGGTTTCACGGTCCACGGTGTGATGGCGGTTAGCGCCGTTGGCCGTGAAGATGCTGTGGCCGCTGCCATCGGCATTGCGCACCGGCACATTGGCGCCGGCACCGTGGATACGGAAGTCCGGCGCTTCGCCCAGGCCGTTGTACTTGTAGGACACGCCGGTGCCGTAGCGGGTGAAGGAGATCACGCGGTCGGCCTCGGTGGTGCCTTCGCCGCGCGTGGTGCTCAGCAGGCCCCTGAGCTTGAGGTTCTCGCTGGCCTGGTACTTGAAGTCGAAGTCCAGGAAGCCGCTGCTGGCGCTGGCGCCCGCGCGGTTGGCGTGCTCGGTATCGCCGATGTACTGCGGAGTGGTGCCCGGCGCAAAGACGATGTCTGCACCCTGCAGCACCTTGAGCTTGTGGCCGTAGAGCGTGGTCTGCTCGACGATGACGGGGTTCTTGATCTGCGCGTAGACACGCTGGCCGTTCGAACTGGTCAGCGGCGTCGCGCCGCCTTGCGGGCCAGCCAGGCCGCGCAGCATGCTGTTGAGCGCATTGGAGCGCAGGCGGCCGTAGTTGGCGGCATTCATCTTGGACATGAAGCCCGTCACGCCCAGGTCGAGCTGGGCGGTCGGGCGGAACTGAAGCGCCAGCATGCCGCCCTTGCGGTCGCGCACGCCCTCGACAAATTCGGTGGCGATGCTGCCCGGCATGCGCACGCCGTTCAAGGCGGCGGCGGTGTAGCCCGAGCCGGCCAGCGTTGCGTCGGTGACGCCCAGCATGGTAGCCGTGTTGACGATGTCCCAGCCGAAGACTCCGTAGCCGTTGCTGGAGATGGAGTCGCGGCGCACATAGCGCTTCTCGGCAAAGACCTGGGCGATCAGGCCGAAGTTGTTGGCCTCGTTCTTCCAGTTGATGCTGGCATTGAGCTGCGGGCTGGTCTTGCCAGGCAGATCGGCATGGACGGCGCCGGCGCTGACCACGCCGCCGAAGCCGGCCTTTTGTTCCAGCGGCTTGCGGGTGGTGACGTTGATGGTGCCGGCGAGGCCGCCGTCGACGATATTGGCCTGCGAGGTCTTGTAGACGGTGGCACTGTTGAGCACCGAGGAAGGCATCAACGACAGGCTGGTGGAGCGGCTGCTGGACATCTGGTCGGCAATGAACCAGTCGCCGCCCGAGACCGTGTGGCCGTTGAACAGGATCAGGCTCATGTCGGGGTTGGTGCCGCGCATGGACACCTTCTCGGCCTCGTCGTAGTCGGTGCGCACGGCGACGCCGACGACGCGCTGCAGCGAGTCGGCCAGGTTCTTGTCGGGCATCTTGCCGACGTCCACGGCGGTGATGACGTCGACGTTGGCGGAGGCATCGCGCTTGAGCGTCAAGGCCAGTTCCGCAGCGGCGCGCAAGCCAGTGACGGTCACGATCTGGAGCTGCTGCGCCGTGTTGCGAACGGGCGCCGAAGCGGGGGCATCCGGTGCCGCTGCGGCCTGCTGGGCGACGGCCGCGCCGTGCAGGCTCAGCAGCAAGCTGGCCAGGCCAACTGCGATGGGCGTAGGCTTAAATTTCATGTCGGGTCTCCTTGCACGTTCGAATACAAAGATTCTTGCGACCTGCAGCCTTGGTGGCTTCCGTCAATCAGCACGGCAGCAACACTCCGCACATCACGGAATGGCCGGCAGGCATGCGCGGCGGTTATGCCCGCTGCCGCAGCCCGCTCAAACGGCGTGGCAGGCCACCCGCCGGCCATCCACCTCGCGCAGCTGCGGCGTTTCCTCGGCGCAGCGCGGCATCGCCAGCGGGCAGCGCTTGTGGAAGCTGCAGCCGCTCGGCGGGTTGAGCGGGCTGGGCAGCTCGCCGTGTATGACGATTCGCTCGCGCCGGTCGGCGCGGCGCAGCGCCGGCGTGGCACTCATCAAGGCCCGCGTGTAGGGGTGCAGCGGCGCGGCGAACAGGCGCGTCTTCTCGCCGATCTCAACGGCCGCGCCCAGGTACATCACCATCACCTCGTCGGCCACATGCTCGACCACGCTGAGGTTGTGTGAGATGAACACATAGCCCGTGCCGAACTCGTCCTGCAGGTCCATGAAGAGATTCAGGATCTGGGCCTGGATGGACACGTCCAGCGCGCTCACCGGCTCGTCGGCGACGACGATGCCTGGATTGAGCACCATGGCGCGCGCGATGGCGATGCGCTGGCGCTGGCCGCCCGAGAACATGTGCGGATAACGGCGCAAATGCTCGGGGCGCAGGCCGACCTTGGTGGCCAGCGCCTCGACGCGCTCGCGGCGCTCGGCCGCGCTCAGCGGCGTGTTGATCAGCAGCGGCTCGGACAGCGTGGTCGCCACCGTCTTGCGCGGGTTCAGTGACGCGAACGGGTTCTGGAACACCATCTGCACATCACGGCGCAGCGTCTTCAATGTTGCGGCGTCGGCCGTCGCGGCATCGGTGCCGCGGATCTTCAGCGAGCCGCGCGTCGGCGGCTCGATCAGCGTCAGCTGGCGCGCCAGCGTGCTCTTGCCGCAGCCCGACTCACCGACGACGGCCAGCGTCTTCTTCGGCGCCAGCGTGAAGCTGACGCCGGCCAGGGCCTTCACGGTGGCCTTGGGCTTGAAGAGGCCCCGACTGACGCTGTAGTGGCGGGCCAGATCTTGCGCGTCAAGCAGAAGCTCAGACATGCGCGGCCTCCTCGACGGGGAAGAAGCAGCGCACGCCGTTCTCCAGCGCGGGCCGCTCGGCCACGCAACGCGGCTGCACGCGAGGGCAGCGCGGCGACAGCAGGCAGCCCGCCGGCCGGTCCAGCGCGCCGGGCACGATGCCGGGCAGGGCCGCGAGGCGCGAAGCGCCGGCGCTGTGCTCGGGAATCGCGGCCAGCAGCGCGTTGGTGTACGGGTGGCGCGGCGCGTCGAAGAGGCCCGGCACCGGGCCGGTCTCGACGATCTGGCCGGCGTACATGACGGCCACGCGCTGGGCCATCTCGGCCACGATGGCGAGGTCGTGCGTGATCATGATCAGCCCCATGCCCTGTTCGCGCTGCAGCCTCAGCAGCAAGGTCATGATCTGGGCCTGGATGGTCACGTCGAGCGCCGTGGTCGGCTCGTCGGCGATCAGCAGCTTCGGCGCGCAGGCAATCGCCATCGCAATCATCACGCGCTGGTTCATGCCGCCGGAGAGCTGGTGCGGGTAGGCGCTGGCGCGGTTGGCGGCGTCCGGGATCTCAACCAGCTCCAGCAGTTCGATGACGCGCTTCTTCGCTGCGCTGCCGCGCAGACCCAGGTGGACTTTGAGCACTTCGGCGATCTGCGCGCCGACGGTGTAGCTCGGGTTGAGGCTGGAGAGCGCGTCCTGGAACACCATGGCCACGTCGCGGCCGATCAAGGCGCGGCGCTCCTTGGGCGACAGGTTCAACAGGTTGCGGCCCTGGAATTCGATGGCATCGGCGGTGACCTTGCCGGGGGCGTCGATGAGGCCCATCAGGGCGAGCATGGTCACCGACTTGCCGGAGCCGGATTCGCCGACGATGCCGAGCAGTTCGCCTGCGTCCAGGGTGAGGTCGACGCCGTCGACGGCGGGGAAGTTGCCGAACGTGACGCGGAGGTTCTTGATGGTGAGGAGGCTCATCGCTGGTTTGGCTTTGTGGCGAGGCCCATGCCGGGACGTCGCCCCGGCGGGCGACCTTCTTTTTGAGCGACCAAAATGAAGGCAAAAAGTCGCCCCCGACCGCACCGCCCCTGCGCTTCGCTGCGGGGTGCCCTGCGCTGCTCAGACCTTGAGGGCCCGCGCTCAACTCCCTTCGCTACGCTGCGGTCAAACAGTAGCGTGGAGTCAGAACTTGAAGTTCGCTTCGCGAACGCCCTCAAGGTCCTGCGCTGCTCGGCGGTGCTAAAGGGGGTGTGAATGAACAGCCGGCGCGAGTCGGCATGCGGGTTTGGCTGTGGCTGTTCGGCTGTTCCGGGGCCTCCCCTTCTAAACCGCCGAGAAGCGCAGAAAGCCGAGGCGCGTGCGCAGCACGCTTCGACATCTGACTTCGCGCAGCTGTTTGAACGGAGCGTAGCGAAGTGAGTTCTGCGCGAGCCTCGGGTTTCGAGCATCGCAGGGGACCCCGCAGGGGCGGTTTTGCAGGGGAGAGCTTTTTGCCTACTTTTTGGCGGCGCAAAAAGTAGGTCGCCCGCGGGGGCGAACTCCCCGCTGGGCCTGGCCAGAAGGCCGAAGCAGTGAGTAAACGACGGCCCCATCACGCCACCTTCTTCAACTTCGGATCCAGCGCATCCCTCAACCCATCCCCCATCAGATTGATCGCCAACACCGTCACCAGAATCGTCAGCCCCGGCAGCGTCACCACCCAGGGCGCCCGCGTGATGTAGTCGCGTGCCGACGACAGCATCGTGCCCCACTCGGGAATGGGCGCCTGCACGCCCAGCCCCAGGAACCCGAGCCCCGCCGTCTCCAGGATGGCTGACGAAAAGCTCAACGTCGCGTTGACGATCAACGGCGCCATGCAGTTGGGCAGCACCGTGATGAACATCAGCCGCCACACGCCGGCACCGGCCACGCGGCTCGCGGTGACGTAGTCGCGCCCGATCTCGGCCAGCGCCGCGGCGCGCGTCAGCCGCACATAGCCTGGCAGCGCGCCGATGGCAATCGCAATGACGGTGTTGACCAGGCCAGGCCCGAGGATGGTGATGACGCAGATGGCCAGCAGCAGCGAGGGCAGCGCCAGCACGATGTCCATCACCCGCATGATGGCCGGCGACAGCCAGCGCTGGAAGAACGCCGCCAGCAGGCCCAGCAGCACGCCCGGCAGCAGCGACAGCGTCACCGCCGCCAGGCCGATGCCCAGCGACACCCGGCCGCCATGCAGCAAGCGGCTCAGCATGTCGCGGCCCAGCTCATCGGTGCCGAGCAGGAAGCGCGTGCTGCCGCCGTCGGCCCAGACCGGCGGCGTCAGCATGTGGTCGCGGTATTGCTCGATGGGGTCGTAGGGCGCGATCAGCGGCGCGAACAGGCTGGCCACGGCAATCAGCGCGAAGACGATCAGCGCAATGAAGGCGCCGCGGTTGGCGGTGAAGCCCAGCCAGAACTCTTGCGCAGGGCCGGGCGGGTCGATGGGCTTGTCGAGGACAGCGCTCACGGCCAATCCCTTGCAGATGCAACCACAGAGGCACGGAGACACAGAGGAACAGCCAAGGAGTTTTTCTCCGTGCCGCTGTGCCTCTGTGGTTGCATTTCCTTCGTCGTCACTCAATGCCCCCCGCCCCGGATCCGCGGATTCACCACGCCGTACAGCACATCCACGATCAGGTTCACGCCGATGAAGGTCAGCGCCGAGATCAGGATGCCGGCCTGCACGACCGGGTAGTCGCGCCGCGCAATCGAGTCGATCAGCCATTTGCCGATGCCCGGCCAGCTGAAGATGGTCTCTGTCAGCACCGCACCCGCCAGCAGGCTGCCGGTCTGCAGGCCGACGACCGTCAGCACCGGGATCAGCGCATTGCGCAGGGCATGCACGACGACCACGCGCGTCGGTGACAGACCCTTGGCGCGCGCAGTGCGCACATAGTCCTCGCGCAGCACCTCCAGCATGCTGGAGCGTGTCATGCGCGCCACCACCGCCAGCGTGCTCGTGCCGAGCACCAGCGCCGGCAGGATCAGGTGCATCAGCGCCGACTTGAAGGCGCCTTCCTCGCCGCTCAGCCAGGCGTCGACCAGCATGAAGCCCGTCACCCGCTCGGGGTCGAATTCGATGCCGATGCGGCCCGACACCGGCGTCCAGCCCAGGTTGACCGAGAAGAACATGATGAGGATCAGCCCCCACCAGAACACCGGCATGGAGTAACCCACCGTGGCCACGCCCATGACGCCCTGGTCCAGCAGCGAGCCGCGCTTGAGCCCCGCGCTGACGCCCAGCAGCAGCCCCAGGCCGACCGCAAACACCAACGCCGCCGTGGCGAGCTCCACCGTCGCCGGGAACAGCGCAGCGAACTCCTTGGCCGCGGGCTCGCGGCTGACCAGGCTCTGGCCCAGGTCGCCCTGCAGCAGCTTGCCCACGTAGTCCGCGTACTGCACCGGCAGCGGCTGGTCCAGGCCCATGCGCTTGACCAAGGCGGCGTGGGCCTCGGGGTCCAGTCGGCGCTCGCCCATCATGACCTCGATGGGATCGCCCGGCACGAGGCGGATCAGGCCGAAGGCGACCAGCGTGATGCCGATCAAAGTCGGCACCAGAGTTGCGAGGCGCTTGAGCAGGAAGGCGAGCATCACCAACGCGAGGTGTAGGGGCGCGTCTCGCCCTCGGTCGCGCCGGCCACGCGCATCGCGCCCGGGGTGGCCGCCACCTCGATCAGTGCCGCGGTCTCGGCGTCCACCGTGCCGGAAATGTCGCGCGGCCGGTACTTCATCTGGAAGGTGGCGACGACCTCGCGCGTCAGCGTGTCCATCTGCCCCGAGCGCGACACGTTGTAGCCGATGCGCGCCAGCTTCTCCTGCAGCCAGGCCACGTCGCGCGGCGCGACCTCGTGCTCCAGCGCCTTCACCATCACCGACGGGCCGTCGGGCCAGGGGATCAATCCGGCCTCGGCCAGCTGCCGCCATGGGAAGTTGGGGCCCGGGTCCTGCTTGCGGCCGGGCGCGATGTCGGCGTGGCCGATGATGCGCTCGGGCCGCACGTTATGGCGCTTCTGGATGTCGCGCACCAGGGCGATGACCTCGTCGATCTGGGCCTGCGGAAAGGGCGCATAGACGCGGCCGCCAGGGCCGTCCACATAGCCGGCGTTGACGATCTCGATGCCGATGGACGAGGCGTTCAGGTTGTTGTGGCCGGCCCAGAAGCTGGCGCCGGCATGCCAGGCGCGCCGGTTCTCGTCCACCAGCGCATAGCTGATGGCCGGGTTGTCGCGCACCAGGTAGTGGCTGGACACCTGGCCGCCGGTGGTCAGCACCTTGAGCGACTTCTCCCAGTCCAGCACCGTGTAGTGCAGCACGATGAAGAGGCTGCGGCTGTCCTGGTTCTGCGAGGTGTAGCTGCGGTCGATCTGCGGTGCGCGCACGCCAGGAGCGGACGTCGGCGGTGGCGGCACGCTGGCGCAGGCGCTGAGCAGCAGGGCCAAGGCGATGGCGGCGAGGGAGGTGAACTTCATGTGCAGACGGGCGTGGCCAAGCCCGGATTGTTGCAGCGCACCCGCGGCGGCGTCCGCGGGTCAGCCCGCAGGGGCCATGCCCTCAGGCGCAGCGGGTATGACGGCAGGTGATGACCTGTGCGCCTCAGCCCACCGGCGGCAGCGCCGGCGCGCTCAGCCCCTCGAACGGATCGGCCCAGGCTGGCAGCGCCATCAGCCGCGCCTGCCAGGCCGCCACGGCCGGGTAGTCGCCCAGCGGCAGCCGCGCCACGTCGTTGAACGGCAGGAAGACGCCCATGCGGAAGTCGGCATAACTCAGGCCGCTGGCGAGCAGCCAGTCCTGCTGGCTGAAGTGGGCGTCGAGGATGGCCGCGCTGTCATGGAAGCGCTCCAGGCCACGCGCCACCAGGGCTTCGTCCAGCGCGCCGAGGCGGTAGCGCTGCTTGGTGCCGCGCTCGAAATGCACCATGTCGCAGGCGTGCATGAAGTTGTCGCGGCTCCAGCTGAGCCAGCGGATCATGTCCGGCAGCTCAGCACCCGTGCGCCACAACTCCGAGCCCACCAGCTGCGACAGCCGGCAGGCGATGGCATCGGCCTCGTACAGCGAGCCGCCCGCCTCGGCCAGGATGGGCAGGCGCAGCGAGGGGTTCAGGTGGCGGTATTTGTCGGCCTGGCCCGGCGCCAGCGGCTCGGCGAACTGGTAGCTGACCGGCGCGGCCAGGTACTTCGCCGTGGCAACGGCCAGGCGCGGGTTGGGGTTGCGGGAGAAGTAGAGGATGGGCTGCATGGCGCGCAGTCTCGGCGTTCCGGCGCCGGGCGCCAATGCCCGGCTCATTGAAGCTCGTCGAGCAGGCGGGCGCGCTCCGCCGTCGTCAGCCCGGGCGCCCGGGCCAGCAGTGGCGCCACCTGCTCGGGGGCTATGTCGTGCAGGCTGCGCGCCAGCGCCTGCCAGGCCAGCCAGCGGCGTTCGGGCGCGGAGATGCGAGCCACCAGGTCCATGGCCTCGAAGGGCGCTAGCCGGGCCAGTTCGTCGGCGCTGGCGTGCCGGGCGATGGCCTCGTCCAGCTCGGGCTGCGGGCCCTGTGAGCGCAGCCAGTCGCGCGCCCCGGGGCCGTCCTGTGCCGTCCAGCGTGACAGGCCCTCCAGCAGCAGCGCCTGGCGCCGCTCGCCGGGCGGCAGCATGCTGGCGAAGACGGTGGCCGAGCGGGCGTCCTGCTGCAGCCAGCGGTCGTGCAGCGGCGCCAGCAGGTCGGTCTGGCCGGGCGTGTTCAGCGCCCAGCGTGCGGCCTGGTCGGGCGCGGTCTCGGCCCAGCGGGCCAGCAGGGGCTGCAGCAGGCCCTCCTTGATGTCGGCGTCCAGCGGCGCGCGCATCAGTCCCAGCACCGCCTGCGCATGCTGGCGCTGGTCGGCCCAGCGCGTCAGCAGCTGCTCATACAGGGGCAGGGCGAGGTCGGGCCGCCGGGTCGCCAGCGCTTCGAGCTGCTGCAGGGCGGCTTGGCCATCAGGCGCCAGCAGGTCGCGCAGCAGGGCGACGGTGTCGATGCTGGCGACCTCGCTGGTGACGGGTGCCCCCAGCGCGATCAACGCCAGCATCGGCCGGGGCAGCGCGAGATGGCCGGCAGGCCCGTCCGCTGGCGCCGCCGATGGCGCGCGCTCGGCGCCCGGCAGCGCGGCCATGGCCAGCGCTGCCAGACCGGCCACCGCCATCAGCAGCCACGCCAGCTGACGGGTGGCCATCACTTGAACACGCAGGCGCGGGCGACGTTGCTCGCGTTGCCGTCCTTCACCGGCTCACTGCCCGAGCCGGTGCCGACAAAGCCCTCGCACTTCGGCTTGGAGCCGCTGTAGACCAGGTCGGTGATGGTGGCCACGTCGTACTGGCCGGCGATGCCCGACTTGCTGTCGTAGCTGCTGTTGACGCCGATGCCCGATGAGTTGACCGTGCCCAGGCGCACGCCGGTCACCGTCACCTTGCGGGCGTACTGCGTCGAGCAGTTGCCGCAGGATCGCACCAGCTTGCCGATGTTGTCGGCGTAGAAGTCCTGGATCACCAGCGTGCCGTCGCTGTTGTGCTGGAACAGCTTGTCGGCCGCCTTGAAAGCCGCGCCGCCGCTGATGGTCAGCTTGCTGGTCACGCCGCTGAGCTTCTTCACCGTGGCGCCGTCCTCGCCGACGTCGGCCCAGTAGACGTTGGTGACGTTGCACACGCCGTAGCAGTGCACGCCGTCGGCGCCGCCGGCGGCCAGGTTGGTGCCGGTGCCGAGCGAGCCGTCGCCGATGACGACGTTCTTCACCGTCGAGCCGTTGTTCAGCTTGAACATGGGCACTTGGCTTTCGCTCTGCGTGCCCTTCATGTTGGACGCGGTGCCCACCAGGCAGACCCACTTGCCGTACTTGGCCACGCCGTCCCAAGTCGTGCCGGCAGGCACATCGATGGTGGCGCTGACGTTGACCTTGGTGCAGGCGGGCACGGTGCGCACCCCGGGTGCGGCGGCCGCGCCGCCGGCCACAGTCACGAGTGCCAGGCCCAGAACACCGCGCCACAGGCGGCGCGCCATCAGATATCCGTTCATTGCTTGTCTCCAGTCTTTGCTGTTGAGGTCAGCAGCCGTGAGCCCGGCTGCGGGCGTCAGCGCAAGGGCAAAGTGTCATGGAGGGTGCCAACAGGCAAGGGCAAGGCGGGGGAGTTAGACAGCGGCTCCTGCCCGTCAGGCATTAACGGTCGAGGGTTCCAAAACGGCGTCTTGCGCCAAACGGAACGCACTTTCATTGTTTTGGAACAACGTTCCAATAAGTGCTTTCCTGAGCCTGCTTCAGGTTGCGCCCGCGTTCAGCGCTTGCGCGGGGTGGGCTTGCGGGCGGCGGGCCGGGCCGCCCGTGCGGGGTTCTCCGCCTCGGCGGCGGCCTGCAGCGGCGCCAGCGCGGCCAGCGTGTCGAGCTGGGTCAGCAGGCGTTGCAGGTAGTCGGGCGACAAGTCCTTGAGCTGCTGCAGCGCGCGGCTCACCAGCACCTGGCTGTTCAGCGGGCCCAGGTGCTCGGGCAGCGGCGCGCTGACCTCGGCCATGCGGCGGGTCAGGCGCAGCGCGCTCCAGGTGCGGCGGTGCAGTTGCACGGTGCGCAGCTC
>NZ_JBQVNP010000064.1:0-28216 GCF_052436255.1 Roseateles sp.
GCGCAGTCGCTGCTGGGCGCCGGCGCGGCGTTGCAGCTGGACCTGAACACCCGCGAGGCAGTGCGCGGTGCGCAGCGCGAGGCGCTGACCGCGCGCGAGTTCGCGCTGCTGCGCGCGCTGCTGGAGCGGCCCGGCGCCATCCTGTCGCGCGAGCAGCTGGAGCAGCGCATCTACGGCTGGGGCGAGGAGGTGGGCAGCAACATGATCGACGTGCTCATCCACGGCATGCGCCGCAAGCTCGGCGCCGACGCCATCCGCAATGTGCGCGGCCTGGGCTGGCGGGTGGCGCTGGTGGATGCCGCCCCATGAGCGCCGCGCCGGGCCGTCCCAAGCAAGCTCGCTCCCGCCTGGCGGGACAGCGCGAAGCGCGAAGGGCGCCTCAATGACGGTGCTTGGCATGCGGTTCTGGCGCTGGCCCAGCTCGTTGCGTGGCCAGCTCGTGCTGTGCCTGCTGCCGCTGCACCTGCTGACGACGGCCGTGCTGGGCTGGGCCTTCGCCCTCAACTACGGCGAGACCGTTTCTCACTTCATGGACGGCCAGATGGTGGCGCTGGCGCAGTCCAACGCGGCGCGCAGCTGCGCCAGCCTGGCCGACGCCCCGCCGCCGCTACAGCCCGATCAGGTGCACGAGGGCGGCGATTTCGTCGTGCAGGTCTGGTGCAAGCAAGACCCGGCACGCCGGTTCAGCGCCATGCCTGCCGCCGACGTGCCGTTGCAGTCCACGCCGGGCTGGCACCGCGTGGCGGCCGCCGGTGCGGACTGGCGGGTCTACACGGCCCCCGAGACAGGCGGCGAGGTGCGCGTGCAGGTGCTGCACAGCGGCGGCTTCCGGCTGCTGGAGGTGGGCGGGCGCTCCATATTCGCCAGCCTGGTGGGCCTGCTGCTGCTGCCGGTGTCGCTGGCCGTGCTGGCGCTGGTGGTGGGGCGGGCGTCGCGGCGGCTGGAGCACTCGGCACGGCAGCTCGCGCGCCGCGACGAGCACAGCGCTGCGCCTGCCGACCTCAGCGTGCCGCGCGAGATGGCGCCGCTGGTGCAGGCCTTCGAGGCGCTGCTGGAGCGACTGCGCAGCGCCCTCGTCTCTCAGCGCCGCTTCGTTCAGGACGCCGCGCACGAGCTGCGCACGCCGCTGACGGCGCTCAGCCTGCAGCTGGAAAACCTGCGGCCGCACATGACGAACGCCGCGACCGAGTTCGCCCAGCTGCAGCAGGGCATGCGGCGCGCAGAGCACCTGGTGGGCCAGATGCTGAGCCTGTCGCGCCAGGAGGCGGCGCGCGCCACGGGCCCCGCCGCCGCCCTGGACTTGCGCGCCGTGCTGCGCGAGAGCGTGGGCCAGGCGATGGCGGCGGCGGACCGGCGCGGCATCGAGATCGGGGTTGTCGACCACATCGACGGGCCGCTGTTGCTGGACGCTGTCGAGGGCGACCTGCGCAGTCTGTTCGACAACCTCGTCGACAACGCGCTGCGCCACACGCCCGCAGGCGGCGAGGTCGAGCTGCGGCTGGCGGCCGGCGAGGGCGGCGCGCGCTGGGTGGACATCATCGACAGCGGACCCGGCCTGCCCGAGGCCATGCGCGAGCGCGTCTTCGACCGCTTCTTCCGCATGCCCGACGCCCCCGCCGGCGGCAGCGGCCTGGGCCTGGCCATCGCGCGGCAGGCGGGGTTGCGGCACGGGCTGCGCATCGAACTGCTGGGCCGTGACGACGCGCGTTCGGGCTTGATGGCGCGGGTTCACCTGCCCTAAGCCTGAACTCATTCATGCCGCCTAGATTGGGTGGCATGAACACCGCAAACCCCTCACGATTCGCCCGCCGGCTCGGCTTCGCGCTGCTGCTGCTGACGGCCTGGTTCATTGGCATGGCAGCGTTGCGCTATGCGCTGCCGGGCCCGCCTTTCGCGCCGCCGCTGCCCAACCTCGCGACGCAGCGCGAGCTGCTGGTGCTGCATGCGGTGGCCGGTGGCCTGGCCCTGATGCTCGGGCCGTGGCAGTTCGTCAAGCGGCTGCGCGAGCAACGCCCGGGTCTGCACCGCGCCATTGGCTGGGGCTATGCGAGCAGCCTGCTGGTGGGTGGCCTGACGGCGCTGCCCCTGGCCTTGCAGGCCAACGGCGGGCCGCTGGCGCAACTGGGCTTCGGGCTGCTGGGCCTGCTGTGGCTGGCGACCACGGCCATCGCCCTCGTCCATATCCGCGCGCGCCGCGTGGCGGCGCACCGGCGCTGGATGCTGCGCAGCTTCGTGTTGACGGCCGGCGGCATCACGTTGCGCCTGCAGATCCTCGCCGGCTCGGCCTTCGATGTGCCCGTGGAAGCCTTCTACACGGCGCTGGCCTGGACCTCGTGGCTGCCGCAGGCGCTGTGGCTGGAGTGGTGGCTGTGGCGCAGCGCGCCTGGGGCGCCGCAGCCGGAGCCGAGCTGGCCGGACACGCAGCTCGATGGGGGTTGACTCGTTGGGTGCAGCTGCTGCCAGATCCAGGCAAGGGAGGCGCAAGAATCGACGCACCTGTCCACCCCGCTGGGTTTTTCGGAGATGTCATCCATGCAAGCTCACTGCCTGTGCGGCGCCGTCCGCTTCACGTCGCCCGATGCACGAGAGATCGGCGCCTGCCACTGCGGCTTCTGCCGGCGTTGGGGCGGCGGCCCGCTGCTGGCCGTGCATTGCGGCGCTGACGTCCAGTTCAGCGGACAGGAGCACATCACCGTCTACGCCTCGTCGGAGTGGGCAGAGCGCGCCTTCTGCAGGCATTGCGGCACGCATCTCTTCTACAAGCTGCTGGCGACCGGCGAGTACTTCGTGCCGGCCGGGGTCTTCGAGTCCGGCGACTTCGAGCTGACCAGCCAGATCTATGTCGACAACAAGCCCGGCTACTACGACTTCGCCAACCCGACGCCGATGCTGACGGAGCAGCAGTTCCTGGCGCAGTTCGCGCCGCCGAGCGGCGCGGCATGATGCCGGCATGCGCAGCGTCACGCTGACCAGCCGCAAGCCCAAGATTGCCGAGTTCAAGGCCCTGCGCGCGCCCCTTACTGGCCGTCCTTCATCCCTCGGTCGGCCAGCAGGCGCCACGCCGCGATCGTGCGCGCCGTCCGGCTGGGTGGTTTGGGCGCTCGTCCGGGCATCAGCACTTCCATGCCGTGGATGACCCGGGCCAGGAAGGGCAGCGCGAACACCAGCGGCTGGGCCATGAGACGCAGGGCTTCGGGCGTGCCGGCCTGGAACTTCCGGAGCTGATGCACGGAGAAGGGCAGGGTGTGCACATGCTGCGAGAGTTGCATCGTGATGGCCTCATGCCAGTCGGCGTCGACGCCGCTCAACTCGCAGCGCTGGCGCCGGTTCAGGTGGAAGTCCGGCGGGTCGTTGCGCGCCAGGCGCAGGCGCATGGCGGCCTGCAGCTCGGTCGGCAGCGCGGCCATGTGGGCGTGGGCGTCAAGCGCCAGCTGCAGCCGCGCGGCGTCGGCGCGGATGCCGGCGATGGCGGGGTCGGTCGAGCCGATGCGGGCCAGGATCTTCAGCCGCCGCGTCGCGTCATGCAGCTCCCACAGGCGGATGCGGAAGCCGCGTTCCGAGTCGCTCACGGAATGACCCGCGACGTACTCGAAGGCGTCATGGGCCTCGATGACACAGCGCGCCACGGCGCTCATGGAGGGCAGGTCCCACAACTCGCGTGGCATGGCCTGCGCGGGGTCGGGCGCCAGCCGCCGCAGCGCGATGCAATGCGCGAGCAGCTTCACGAAGATCTGCTCGCCGTAGCTGGCCTGTGGCGTTGTCAATGCAACGCCCGTCAGCGCCGCGCTGACGGCCTTGCCGTGCTCCAGCACGGCATCGAACTCGCGCAGCTTGGTCCGGTAGTCACCCCAGGTATTGATCTCTTCCAGCATGCTTGACCCGTTGCCTCGACAAGCGCGCAAGCGTAGGCGAAGTTTCAGCGACCCAGCTTCGCGCGCATCCAGCGCGCCGCCAGCGCGGGCCATTGGTCCTGCGTGCCGTCCAGCCCGCGCAGCGCGAAGCCATGTTCGGCCTGCGGGAACACATGCGCCTCGACGTCCAGCCCGTGCTGCTGCGCCGCGACGATGAGGTTCAGTGCGTGCTGCACCGGCACGATGGCGTCGTGCAGCGCATAGGCCAGGAACACCGGGCAGCGCGGCAGGCCATGCGGCTCGCTCGCGATGCCGATGGGCCAGGCGTCGTAGAAGGCCTGCTTCTCGGGCGGCGGGAAGTCGGGCTTGCCGGCCGGGAACTTGTGGTCGCGGTGGTTGGCGTTCAGCGGTGCGTAGGCGATGACCGCGCCCGCCGATTCACGTTGGCAGGCCAGCACGCCGGCCAGGTGGCCGCCCGAGGACAGGCCGACGTGCAGCAGCGGCAGCGGCGGCAGCGTGGCGAGGTGGTCCAGCGCCAGCAGGCCGTCCTGCAGCGCGATGTCGAAGGCATGGCCGTCCTGGCCGCCTTGGCCTGGTAAGCGGTGCACCAGCACGTAGGCGTCCAGCCCCAGCGTGTTCAGCCACTGCGCGGTCTCGACGCCCTCCTTGTCGTGCATCAGCTGCAGGTAGCCGCCGCCCGCGTAGACGATGGCGCGGCCGCGCGCGGGTGTGGGCGATGGGAAAGCGTGCAGTTCGGCGCGCGTGGGGCGGCGGCAGATGCGGTCCGGCGATTCGCCATCGAAGACATTGGGCTCGCCGCTGGACAGGGCGACGACGTTCACTGGTGCACCCTTCGGCCTTCGGCCTGTCCCGCCAGGCGGGAGCGAGCTTGCTTGGGACGGCCCGGCGCGGCGCTCATCGCTTCGTCTCAGGCAACGGCAGGCCGAAGTCCGGCATGCCGTCGGCCGTGAAGCGCAGCGGCTGCACGCGCGTGGCGCGGCCGGTGTCCTTCAGCGGGTCGCCAACGATGTCGCGGTAGTTGCGGGCGTGGAAGACGTTGAGCACCGTGCCGTCCGGCTCGACGAGGAAGCTGTTGTGGCCCGGGCCGTACTGGCTGTTCTCGGGGCTGCTGATGAACACCGGGCCGGGCGACTTGCGCCAGCTCTTCCCGTCCAGCAGGTCGGCGTTCTCGTCGGCCCACAGCAGGCCCAGACAGTACTCGGCGCCGGTGCCGGCGGCCGAGTAGCTCATGAAGACGCGCCCGCCGTGGATGAGCACGGCCGGCGCCTCGTTGACGATGTGGCGCACCTTCTCCCAGGCGTAGTCGGGCTGGCTCAGCCGCACTTGCGGGCCTTCCAGCTCGGTCGGGCTCTTCATGCGCGAGATGAAGATGTCGGTGCTGTGGTTCTTCTTCGCCGGGTCGGTCTGCGCCCAGGCCATGTAGCGTTTGCCGCGGTGCTCGAAGACGGTGGCGTCGAGCGTGAAGCTCTCCCACGCGGTCTTGATCTGGCCGCGCTCGCTCCACTCGCCCTGCAGCGGGTCGGGCGAGGCGTTCTCCAGCGTCCACATGCGGATCTTCCACGGCTCCTTGGCCTCGCCGGCGCTGAAGTGGATGTACCAGCGGCCGTCCAGGAAGGCCAGCTCGGGTGCCCAGATGTGATGGCTCATGGGGCCGCTGTCCTTCTTGCGCCAGACGACCTTGGGCTCGGCTTGGCCCAAGCCGGCGATGGAGCGGGCGCGGCGCAGTTCGAGGCGGTCGTACTCGGGCACGGTGGCCATCAGGTAGTACCAGCCGTCGTGGCGAATGATCTGCGGGTCGGCGCGCTGCGGGATCAGCGGGTTGGGCCAGGGCAGCGGCGCGGGGGTGGGTGCTGCTGGCGCTTGCGCGAGGGCGGGCAGCGCGGGGGCCAGCAGGGCGGCAGTGAGGAGGCGGCGGCGGGTGTGGATCATCGCGGGGTCAATGCGGATTGGGGCTATGAGTGTCGTTGCAGCGGCTCGTTGGCCAGGCTCAGGCCGGTGCTAACCCCCGGCTTGGCCTGGCCCAAAAGCCGCTCCAGCGACTCACAACCACTCGATGCACAGGCTGGCGTCGGCAAACCTCAACCGCCTCATTTCGCCTGCATTCGGTAATGCTCCGCCAGCACTTCAAACGCCAGCTTGCGCTGCCCCGTCTCCGACATCAGTCCCTTGCGGTTCCAGCCATTCTGGAACACCGGGTGCTCACGGCGCGGCGAGCGGAAGTCCTTCAGCACCCAAGGCGAGAGCCCGCGCAGGTTGGGGATGCGCGCCAGCATGGCCAGCGTCTCGCGGTAGTAGGCGGCCTGGAACTCCTCGCTCCATTTGCGCGCTTGACGTTGATCATTGGCGCTGCCGTCGTGATGGCCGGCCAGCGCGTCGGCACCGAACTCGGAGGCGATCAGCGGTTTGTCCGTCGGCAGCGCCCACTTCAGCCGGGCCAGGTCTTGCAGCTGGTCGTCGCCGTACCAGCCCGCGTAGGTGTTGACGGCCATCACGTCCAGGTGGGCCAGCAGCGGGTCGGCGATCTGGATGGTGTCGCCGTCGCGCTTGACCAGCAGCGCCGCGCTGATGAGGCGGCTGGCGTCCAGCGCGCGCACGGTGTCGGCCAGCGCGGCGTGGAAGCGCGTGCGGTTGTCGGCCACCGGCGTCTCGTTGCCCACGCTCCACATGATGAGCGCCGCGCGGTTGCGGTCGCGGTAGATCGTCTCGGCCTGCTGGCGCCTGGCCTTCAGCAGCACGGCGGGGTTGTCCCAGTCCACGGTCCAGTAGACGGGGATCTCGCTCCACACCAGCAGGCCCAGCTCGTCGGCCGCGCGCAGCATGGCCTCGCTGTGCGGGTAGTGCGACAGGCGCACGTAGTTGCCGTTCAGGCCGGTCTTCACCTCGCTGAGCAGCGCGCGTGCGGCGCTGTCGGTCAGGCGGCGGGCGGGGTTGGCGCCCAGCTCTTCCTCGTGGAGGGACACGCCGCGCAACAGGACCGGTTTGCCGTTCAGCAGGATCTCGCTGCCCTTGACGGCGATGGTGCGCAAACCCATGCGTTCATCGACGGCATCGGCGCTGCTCGCGAAGCGCACGGCATAGAGCTGCGGGGCTTCGGGCGTCCAGCGCTTGAGCGTGGCCGGCGCGGGCAGGTCGAAGCGCGCTTCGCCGTTGGCGTCCGTCGTCGCCTGCGCCTTGAGCCCCAGTGAGTCGATCTGCACGCTGACTTTTTGCCTGGCCGCCTGCGCGCCGTTGAGCTGCACGCTGCCCACCAGCCGGCCCGCGTCGGTCAGGCGCAGCGTCGCATCGTCGATGAAGGTGGCCGGCGTGCGGATCAATTTCACGGGCCGCGTGATGCCGCCGTACAGATCCCAGTCGGTGATCTCGCCCGGAATGCTTTGCGCGTCGTGCTTGGAGTCCACGCCGACGACGAGCCGGTTGCCGCTGGCGCGCAGCGCGTCGGTCACCTCCAGCACAAAGGGCGTGAAGCCGCCTTCATGCCGGCCAATTTCCTTGCCGTTCAGGTAGACATAGGCGCGGTAGTTGACGGCCTCGAAGCGCAGGAAGCTGCGCTCGCCAGGCTTTGGTGCGGGTCCATCGAAGCGGCGCTGGAACCAGATCAGTCCGTCGTAGTAGCGCAGCTCGGGCTCGGCGGCGTTCCACGCGCCAGGGATCTGCATCGCCGGGCCGCGGTCGAGGTCGAACTCGAAGAACGCGGTGCCGGGCTTGGCCTCTTTGGCGGCGATGTCGAGGTCGCGGTGGCGCTGCATGCGGCTCTTGGCGACCCAGCCGTTGATGTCGGTCAGGCCCGTGCGGTAGTAGTCCTTGGAGTAGGTCCAGCGGCCGGACAGGTCCTGCACGTCGGCGCGCTGACCCGTCAGCAGCAGCGGCGGGCGGAGGTCGTCCGCAAGGACGGGCGCGGCAGCCAGCGCGAGCCAGGCGATGAGGTGACGGATCACGGCTGCAGCTCCAGCACGAGCACCGACTTGGCGGGCAAGGTCAGCGCCAACTTGCCGTCCCTGGCCTGGGCCTGGAAGGGCTGCGGCTTGACGCGGTCCGGCGCGTCGAAGCGGTTCTCGGCGTCCATCGCCGCAGCCGTCAGCAACTGGCCGGTCACGGCGCGCACACCCTTGCCGCCCACGGCGAGTTGCACCGGCAGGCCCTGGTTCGGATTGGTGTTGGTGAGGCTCAGCAGCAGCTTGCCGTCCGCACCCTTGGCCGCGCTGGCACTCACGGCGGGGATGCTGTACTTGCCCAGTGCATAGGTCGGCACACCGCTCAGTTGCACCGGCAGCGAGGTCGCATCCATGAAGGGCAGGTGCATCGCAAACGCGTGGTAGGTCGGCGTCAGCAGCATGCGTTCCTTGTCGGTGATGACCACGGCCTGCAGCACGTTGACCATCTGCGCGAGGTTGGCCATCTTCACGCGCTCGGCGTGGCGGTGGAACACGTGGAAGTGCAGCGCGGCGAGCACCGCGTCGCGCAGGGTGTTGCGCTGCACGAGGAAGCCCGGGTCGGTGCCGGGCTCGGGGTCGTACCAGCTGCCCCATTCGTCGAAGTAGATGGCGAACTTCTTGGCCGGGTCGTTGCGGTCCAGGATCTCGCGGTGCTTGGCCAGGTAGCCGTCGATGGCCTGCGGCACGGCCAGCGTGGAGATCCATTCGGCCTCGGGGAAGTTGATGGCCGCCCCCTTCCTCTTCCAGTCGCGCGTGGGCAGCGAATACTGGTGATGGGTGATGGCGCTCATCTGCTTGATCTCGGCGCTGAGCGTCTCGGTCCAGTGCAGCTCCAGCTCCTGGCCACCGCTGGCGACGAGCTTGGGCCGGTTGCCGCGCGGCGCCTTCGCGAAGGTGGCCCAGTGCTTGTAGAGGTCGGCGTAGTAGCTCGGCTTCATGTTGCCGCCGCAGCCCCAGCTCTCGTTGCCTATGCCCCAGTACTGCACACGCCAGGGCTTGTCGCGGCCGTTGGCGCGGCGTTCTCTAGCCAGGGCGGTGTCGCCCTCGGCCGTCAGGTACTCCAGCCACTGCGCCATCTCCTGTACGGTGCCGGAGCCGAGGTTGGCGTTGATGTAGACCTCGCTGCCCAGCTGCTCGGCCAGGTCCATGAACTCGTGCGTGCCGACCGAGTTGGGCTCGATGACGCCGCCCCAGCTGGTGTTGACGCGCGGCGGGCGCTGCGCCTGCGGGCCGATGCCGTCGCGCCAGTGGTATTCGTCGGCGAAGCAGCCGCCCGGCCAGCGCAGCACGGGCACCTTGATGGCTTTCAGCGCGCCCACCACGTCGCTGCGCCAGCCGCGCACGTTCGGGATCTTGCTGTCCGTACCGACCCACAGGCCTTCATAGATGCCGGCGCCCAGGTGTTCGGCGAACTGGCCGTAGATCTGGCGGGCAATCACCGGGCCGGGCTTGTCGGCCTGGATGTCGATCTTGACCGGCTCGGCCGCGTGGGCGAGGGAGGCGGCCAGGCCGAGCGTGAGCAGCAGGTGTTTCAGCGGCATTGGAGGATCTGGAAGTCGCGGATCTGCAGGCGGCTGGCCGTGGTGCGCAGCGCGAACCAGCCGTGCAGTCGCGCATTGGCGTCGGCGCGTGTAAAGAGTTCGTTGCTGCCGGCACGCCAGCGCAGGTGAACGGGGTCTGCAGCCGTGGGTCGGCGCGAAACAATCTCGACGGTGAGCGGTTGGCCCGCATGCAGACGGGTCTGCGGCGTCATCGGCGCTTCGCCAGGCTCGGCTGTTGAGCCGTCTGCATAGCCCGTTAGCAGGCGCCGCTCGCTGCCCGTGTAGTGGCGCAGCCGCGTCGTCGTGTTGGCGTTGGCGCCGAAGCCCACGTAGTAGGTGGGCAGCGTGTCGTAGCCGGCGAACCTGCCGCTGCGCGGATGAGGCTCGCTGCCGTCGGCTTCGAGCGCATTCCAGAACATGTTCAGGTCCGACAGCCGGCCGGCATGCGGCCCGGCGCTGGCGGGCGCGGGCAGGGCGAGCGCGGTGAAGCGGATGGCGTAGTCGCCGCTCAAGTGCGGGCGCCACCACAGGGAGAGGCCCGCGGGCGTGGCGATGTCGAGCACACCGTCTTGCGCGGTGACGACTGCGCGCGTGTCCTCGGCTTCCAGCCGCCAGCGGGCGAGGCCGGCGCGGAAGTCGTCAGCGGCGACTTGCTCCAGCTTGCGCGGCGCTTCGCACCAAGCCAACGCCGCGAGCGGCGCTGCGAGGATCAACCCGCAAAGTGAAAGACGGAGGGCAGTGCCCATTGGCGCGGCTTGTTATCGGTTTCGACTTCCATCAGCGGGGCCATGTAGTCCCACCAGCGGCGCATCACGGGCAGTGTCGGCAGCGCGTCGATGGGCATGCCGGCCTTCAGCTTGAGCACGGCGAACAGGCTCAGCGTGCTCTCGTCCAGGAAGATGGAGTAGTCGTGAATGCCGGCGCCGCGCAGCGCCTCGGCCAGGTCGGGCCACAGCTCGTCGTGGCGCTTCTTGTACTCGGCCACGACGCCGGGCTTGAGCTGCATCTTGAAGGCACGGATTTCGTCGGTCATCGAAGCAGGTCTCCTGATCACATGGGTGAGGGCTCAGCCGGACGCGCCGGGGCTACGGTCATTGAAGCGGCGTGCAATCTCTTCCAGTGCGGCCGCGCCGCGTTCGTGCGCGCGCACGAAGCGAACGGCGAGCATGACGAGTAGAAGTACCAGAACGATGTAGCCGGCGAAGGCGATGAAGCTGATTGCGGATCCCATTGCACATTCCTTGTTGTGGCACCTAGGCCAGACTTGTCGTCAGAGAACGTCCTGCTCGGCCATGCTCAGGCTCGATACGTCGCGTCGGGCCAGGCCGGGCTCTACTTGCCAGTGTGCGGCGTCGAGGCCCGCGAGCGCGACGTCGGCGTTCACGGCGACCGGCGTACCGAGCCGCAGGCGGCAATCGGCATCGAATCGCCAGCCGAGCACATCCAGCACATGGCCGCCACGGCGCGCCTCGATGTCCAGGCCGCTGAAGCGGAAGTGGCGCATGGGGGCCTGCGCATCGGCGTCGACCTCGAACGCCACGTCGGCGCCGCGTGCCAGCAGGTGGTGGATGTGCACGCCGGCAACATGGGTGCGGCCCTGCGCGGGAGGCACGGGCTGCGCGATCGTCCCCCAGTGCGCCGGCGCGCCGGCCAGCTCGGTTTCGGGGATGGTGGCGCGGCTGTAAGCGGGGTTCCAGTTCATCGTCGCGCGCATCGCGACCGGCACGTCGTGCAGGCTCAAGTCGCTGATGGACACGTCCTCGACGAAGCCGCCGCGCGTGGGCGCGCTCTTGAACAGCAGGCCCACCGGCACCGGCGCATGCACGGCGATGCGCTGGGCCGTGATGCGCCGGAAGCCACCCGAGGTCTCGCTGCCGAAGGTGAGTCCGGCAGCGCCCTCGCGGACGATGCAGTCGCTGATGGCGATGTCTTCGCAAGGCCGCGCGACGCGCAGGCCGTCGGCGTCGCGGCCGGCCTTCAGGCACAGGGCGTCGTCGTTGACGGCGATGTCGGCGTGCCGGATGGTCACGCGGCGGCAGGAGTCGATATCGATGCCGTCGGTGGAAGGGCCGTGGGCCTCGTCGTTGTTGCGAATGACGACGCCGTCGACCGTCAGGTCCTCGCTGTAGCAGAGGTGCAGCGTCCAGAAGCCGGAGCGGCGCAGCAGCAGGCCCTCGCCAATGTTGACGCGGGCGGACTCGAAGACCTGCACGAGGCGCGGGCGCTGGCAGTCATAGTCCGACGCCCAGCGCAGGCCGCGCGGCTCGTAGCTGGCGCGCAGGGCCCAGTAGCTGTCCCAGAAGACCTGGCCGTCGCCGTCGATGCAGCCCTCGCCGACGAGGCCCACGTCACGCTCGCCGTAGATGTTGACCAGGGCAGCCGGCCAGCGCATCTCGATGCCGGCCACACGGGTGGGCAGCAGCGGATAGTCGGCCAGGTGCCGCGAGCCGAGCAACGTGGCGCCACGGTCCAGCTGCAGCGTCATGCCGCTCTTCAGGAAGAGGGAGCCGGTCAGGTAGACGCCCGCGCCCACACGCAGCGTGGTGCGCTGTGCCGCTGCGGCGTCGATGGCGGCCTGCAGCGCCCGCGTGTCGAGCGTGATGCCGTCACCGCGTGCGCCAAAGGCCGGGGCATTCATCTCATCGGGCATGGCCGTAGTGCATGGTTGCGGGCCGAGCGCCGGGCCGCTCCCAAGCCGGCCCGCTTTGGCGATGTGCTTGCCGGTCAATCCGGCAAGCATCGCCGTCCCCTTGGGGGACCGGCCAAGGTACCCCTTGGACGAGGGGCTCCACGTTCTAGACGATGCCCGAGCCGCTGGCGCCGGCCCTGGGCGGCCGCTTCACCGCCGCTTGCTCGCGATAGCCGCTGGCGCGGTAAGCCGCCACCGGGTCGATGGCGCCGCCCGAGCGCAGCCGAGCCATCGCGAGGATGGGACTCACATCGGTGCGGAAGGCTTTCTTAAGCGCCTGCGCAGACTGCAGCACGTCGTTGGCTTCCTGGAAGCCGGCGAGCGCGGCGCGGTCCACCATCGCCGCCTGCACGAAGGCGCGCTGCACTTCGACGGCGCTGCTCATCAGGCTCTCGATGGGGTCGGTCACGTTGTGCGACTGGTCCAGCATGTAGGCCGGGCTGAACGTGCCGTCACGCTGCGCCGCATCGGCCAGCTCGTTGAAGACGAGGAAGAGCTGGAAGGGGTCGATGGAGCCCGAGTCCAGGTCGTCGTCGCCGTACTTGCTGTCGTTGAAGTGGAAGCCACCGAGCTTGCCGAACTGCGCCAGGCGCGCCACGATCATCTCGATGTTGGTGTTGGGCGCGTGGTGGCCCAGGTCCACCAGGCACTTGGCCTTCTCGCCCAGGGTCTGCGCCGCGGCGAAGCTGGTGCCCCAGTCGGCGATGACGCTGCAGTAGAACGCGGGCTCGAACAGCTTGTGCTCGATGTACATCAGCCAGTCGTCGGGCAGCGCGGCGTAGATGCCCTTGGCGCTGTCGATGTAGCGCTCCAGCGAACCGCGCAGGTTGTGCTGGCCGGGGAAGTTGGCGCCGTCACCCACCCACACCGTCAAACCCTTGGAGCCCAGCGTCTTGCCCAGGGCTATGCAGTCGATGTTGTGCGCCACGGCCTGCTCGCGGGCGGCGGGACTTTGCGCGGTCAGGCTGCCGTATTTGTAGGTGTGGGCCTGGCCGGCCTGATCCTGGAAGGTGTTGGAGTTGACCGCGTCGAAGGCGAGGCCGAGGCTGTCGGCCTGCTGGCGCAGGGCCTTGGGGTCGCTGGGCTTGTCCCAGGGGAAGTGCAGCGACACGGAGGGCGTGGCGCGCGTCAGCTGGTGGATGACGGCGCAGTCCTCCAGCTTCTCGGTCACGTCACGCGGCTCGCCCTTGCCGGGGAAGCGTGCAAAGCGCGTGCCACCGGTGCCCACGCCCCAGCTGGGCAGGGCGACCGCGAAGGTCTGGGCCGCGGCCGTCAGCGCCTCGATGTCCACGCCGCGGCGGGACAGCATGCCGCCCAGCGCGTCGAAGTCGGCCTGCAGCGTGGCGCGCTGCGAGGCGTTGTGTTGCTCGACCTGGCCGGCGTCGATGATGTTCGTCGTCATATGGTTCTCCTGAATTCAGTATTGCGGGCCGAGCGCCGGGCTGCCATGGGCCAGAGGCCCATGGCCTGTCGTAGGCACAAGCAGTCCGCAGGGACTGCTTGTGTCCGACTCCAGTTCGCCAAGCCGGCCCGCGTTGGGCGATGTGCTTGCGGCTCAATGCCGCAAGCATCGCCGTCCCCTCGGGGGACCGGCCAGGGTTGCCCGCGTTCAGCAGGGCAAGACTGGACGAGGGGCGTCATCTCGTGAATGCGGCCGCGTTGCCGGCGTCGACGTTGAGGATGTTGCCCGTGCTCTTGCCGGACTTGTCGCTGGCGAGGAAGTAGACCGCCTCGGCGATGTCTTCCGGCAAGACGCTCAACTTCAGCATGCTGCGCTGGCGATAGAACTCTTCGATGTTGTCCGAGTCGATCTTGTTGGACGCAGCGCGCTCTTCCTTCCACTTGCCGTCCCATATGCGCGAGCCGCGGATGACGGCGTCGGGGTTGACGACGTTGACGCGCACGCCGATGGCCGCGCCCTCCAACGCGATGCAGCGGGCCAGGTGGATCTCGGCCGCCTTGGCCGTGCAGTAGGCCGATGCACCTGCGGAGGCGACCAGGCCGTTCTTGCTGGCGACGAACACCATGCTGCCGCCGATCTTCTGTGCCTTGAGCAGGCGGAAGGCGGCGCGGCTGACGAGGAAGTAGCCGGTGACGAGGATGTTCTGGTTGCGGTTCCAGATCTCCAGCGAGGTGTCCTCCAGCGGCGCGGCGGAGGCGATGCCGGCATTGGAGACGAGGATGTCCAGGCCGCCGAAGCGCAGGGCCGTGGCGGCAATCAGGCTTTCGACTTCGGCTTCGGAGGTGATGTCGCCGCGCACGGTGGCCACCGCGTCCTTGCCGCCGACCTTGATCAGCGCCTTGCTGGCTTCCTCCAGCGCTTCGCCGTCGATGTCGGTCAGCATGACGCAGGCGCCTTCCTGCAGCAGCTGGCGCGCGACGGCCTGGCCGATGCCACCGGCGCCACCGGTGACCAGGGCCACGCGGCCGGCCATGCTCTTGGGTTTGGGCATGCGTTGCAGCTTGGCTTCCTCAAGCAGCCAGTATTCGATATCGAAGGCTTCCTGCTCGGGCAGGCCGACATAGGTGTCTACGCCGTTGGCGCCGCGCATCACATTGATGGCGTTGATGTAGAACTCGCCGGCGATGCGGGCGGTGGCCTTGTCCTTGGCGAAGGACAGCATGCCCACGCCGGGGATGAGGTAGATGATGGGGTTGGCATCCCGCACGGCCGGGCTGTTGGGCCGCTTGCAGCGCTCGTGATAGGCGCGGTAGTCGGCGCGGTAGGCCTCAAGCGCAGCATCCAGGCCGGCCAGCACGGCGTCGACATCGGGCTTGGCCGGGTCGAAGTCCAGCACCAGCGGGCGGATCTTGGTGCGCAGGAAGTGGTCGGGGCAGGAGGTGCCGAGCGCGGCCAGCTTAGGCAAATCGTGGCTGCCGACGAACTCCAGCACCACGTCGCTGTCGTTGAAGTCGCCCAGCTTGCGCTCGTCGGCACTGATGCGGCCGCGCAGCGCGGGCATCAGCTTGGCGGCGATCGCTGCGCGCTGCTCGGCGGGCAGCGCCACGGTCTTCACGCCGCCGAACACCGGCTGCTTGATGTTCTCGTTCAGCCACTGCTCGGCCAGGCGGATCATCTCCAGCGTGATCTCGTAGCAGCTCTTGGCCGTGTCGCCCCAGGTGAACAGGCCGTGGCCTTCCAGGATGATGCCCTTGAGGTGGGGCTGCGACGTGGCCAGGGCTTCGAGCTTCAGACCCAGGTCGTAGCCGGGGCGCTGCCAGGGCAGCCAGCCCAGCTGGCCACCGAAGATCACCTCGGTCAGGCGCTTGCTATCGGCGCAGGCGGCGATGGCGATGATGGCGTCCGGGTGCATGTGGTCCACATGCGCCTTCGGGATATAGGCGTGCAAGGGGGTATCGATACTCGCGGCGCGCGGGTTCAGGTTGAAGGTGCAGTGCGGCAGGTAATCCACCATCTCGTCTTCACGTTCCAGGCCGCGATAACGCTTCTTCAGCGCCTGCAGCTTGGCCATATAGAGCGTGGAAAAACCATCGAGCTTGATGGACCCCAGGTCGCCGCCGGAGCCCTTGACCCACAGCACTTCAACGTCTTCGCCGGTCAGGTGGTCGCGCATCATGACCTTGGCCGAAGTATTTCCGCCGCCGAAATTCGTCACGCGCAAATCCGAGCCCAGCAGGTTGGAACGGTACAGCAGCAGTTCCGGCTCGGTCAGCTTGGCGGCCACCGCATCGTCCCATTTGGACACGATGGGCGCCTTGCCTGAGGATTCGGCAGGGGTTTGGGAATTTGCAGTCATCAGCTTGCCTGTATTCGGTCGATATTTCATCCCGCCACCGCGGCATGCGGCTCGGGACCCGCGCATGGCGGGAGATTCACAAGGAAACGGGGCGCAGTGTGAGCCGAAACGCCGGCGCCGGCGCGAGGCTGCCGCAGTAAATCAAAAGGATGAGCGAAAGCTCGGCTCGGCCGCCAATCGCTCAGCAAACGCTCACGGCCATGAGCGTTTGCTGATTGACCTCGTCATGTGCCTGACGTAATCTGCATTTCGGAACTGCGTTTCACCCTTGGCCGGGCCGCTCAGTTGAGCGGTTGTGAGCGGGGCAGGCGAGTTCCAGCGGCCGGCGCCTACGCTCAACGGCCGCGATCAGGCGCCGGCCTCAGCCGGCTGCCGAAGGCAAGCGACGCCCGCCCCGGTATGCAACAGAGGGTTGGGTGACATAACGACGAGACAACGGTCGCCAACGCTGCGTGCCAAGGCGCCCGACAAAGGTGAATCATGATCAATCACAAGCGCCATAAGCGCCTGCTCAAACTGCTGGACGAGCGCGAGAACGCCAGCGTTCAGCAACTGATGGAGTGGTTGTCGGCCTCGGCCGCAACGGTGCGGCGAGATATATCCTGGCTGGCGGCAAAAAACCAGCTGACGCGCACCCGCGGTGGCGCCCAAAGGTTGGAGCAGAAGAAGAAATCTTATGCACTGACCAGCGAGACATTCCAGAACAATATTCAGCAGAACGGCGCTGCCAAGCGTGCCATTGCGCGTTATGCCACGTCGATGTGCAATAACGGCGAAACCATCATCATCAATGGCGGTACTACCACGTTCATGATGGCGGAGTTTCTCGTCGAGAAACAGCTGAAGATTCTCACCAACTCGTTCCTGATGGCCGAGCGCCTGCTCGTCACCAGCGACAACGAAATCATCCTGCCCGGCGGCAAGGTCTACCGCGAGCAGAATGTCATTCTCAGTCCCTTCGAGAACGACGTCGCCCAGCACCACTACGCGGCCAAGATGTTCATGGGCGTCTACGGCCTGTCCATCCTGGGCCTGATGGAGGCCGATCCGCTGCTGATCCAGGCCGAGAAGCGCCTCATCGGCCAAGCCGAGGAGCTGGTCGTGCTGGTGGACAGCTCCAAGTTCGCGCGCAAGGCCGGGCTTGTGCTGTGCGGGCTCAACCGGGTGTCAACGGTCATCACCGACACCGGTGCTTCCGACAGCGCCGTGCAGCTGCTGGAACACTACGGCGTGCGCGTCATCACCGTGGAGCCCGAAGCCGTGGACCCGCGGGTGGCGGCGGCCTCGGCCATGAGCTCGCGTGACTACGCGGCCGTGCTGGAGGCCGGCGCCTACCACCACGCGGGCCTGCATTCTTGAGTGCGGCGGTGCGTGGAACCGTCGTTCTCGACATCGGCAAGACCAACGCCAAGCTGACGCTGATCGACGCGGCCGGCAAGACGCTGGCCGACGTGCGCACACCCAATACGGTGCGCCGCATCGGGCCCTTTCCGCACCACGACACCGAAGGGCTGTGGGCATGGATGGTGTGCCAGCTGCGCGAGCTGTCTGCGCTGGCCGACATCCGCACCATCGTGCCGGTCACGCACGGTGCAACGGCTGCGCTCATCGATGACGCCGGCCTGGTGCTGCCGGTGCTGGACTACGAGCACGTGCCAGGCGACGCCGCCGATGCGGCGCGTTATGCGGCGCTGCGGCCGGCGTTTGAAGAGAGCGGCTCGCCGCAGTTGCCGGCCGGGCTCAACCTCGGGCGCCAGCTTGAATGGCTTCAAGCCCACTACCCTGCCGAGTTCGCGCGCGCCAAGCAGGTGCTGATGTATCCGCAATACTGGGCCTGGCGCCTGTGCGGCGTGGCAGCCAGCGAGGTCACGTCACTGGGTTGCCATACCGACCTGTGGCGCCCCGGGGAGGGCGCGTGGTCGTCCCTGGTCGAGGGTCAGGGTTGGCGGCGGCTCTTCCCGCCGCGCCGCGATGCCTGGGCGCGGCTGGGCGCACTGCGCGCCGACGTGGCGGCGGGCACCGGGCTGCCGGCCGATTGCGAGGTGGTCTGTGGCATCCACGACAGCAACGCCTCGCTGCTGCGCCACCTGCTGACGCTGCAACAGAGCGGACCCTGCACGGTGCTGTCAACCGGCACCTGGGTCATCGCCGCGGCGCTGGGTTCGGCGACGAAGCCGCTGGTCGAGGCGCAGGACATGCTGGCCAACTGCGATGTCTTCGGTGACGCGGTGCCGTGCATGCGCTTCATGGGCGGGCGGGAGTTCGCGTCGATTGCGGGGACGGAGCCGGCAGCGTTCGTTGCGGCCGATGCAGAGAAGTTGATTGCACGGCAGACGATGGCGCTGCCCTGCTTTGCGGAAACGGGCGGGCCGTTTGCCGGCCGGATCGGGCGTGTTGATGGCCCGGTACCTGAGACCGATGCCGAGCGCGCGGCGCTGGCGACCTTGTATGCGGTGCTGATGACGGACTACTGCTTGTCTTCGTTGGGCGCCAGTGGTCGCGTGGTCGTCGAGGGCGCGTTCACCGCCAATCCGTGGTTCGGGCCGTTGCTGGCCGGGCTGGCGGAAGGTCGGGACGTGACGGTGTCGGATGACAGCAGCGGCACGACTTGCGGGGCCTGGCTGCTGGATGCCTGGGGCAGCGAGGCGGGGTCGGCGGTGGCGCCGGTCGTGGCGTGGAACCCGTCGGGATGGCGGGGGTATCGGGATGCTTGGCGTGCTGCGGCTGGAGCGGCTTGACGCGTGAGGCCCATGCCGGGAGTTCGCCCCGGCGGGCGAGTCACTTTCTTGTGCGGACAAGAAAGTAACCAAAGAAACCGCCCCCGTTCCGTCGCCCCTACGCTGCGCTGCGGGGTCCCCTGCGATGCCTCGGAGCCCGAGGCCCGCGCAAAACTCCCTCCGCTGCGCTGCGGTCAAACAGTTGCGCGGAGTCAGTTGACGAAGCGCGCTGCGCGCGCGCCTCGGGCTCCTGCGCTTCTCGGCTCCTCCAAGGGGAGCCCCGAACAGCCCAACAGCCAACAGCAAAGCCTGAAAGCCGGTTGGCGCCGGCTGTTCTTCACCCCCCTCTGAGCCCGCCGAGCACCGCAGGGCAGCCCGCTGCGAAGCTAAGGGCCAGGCGGTTCGGGGGCGACTTTTTGCCTTCTTTTTGGTCGCTCAAAAAGAAGGTCGCCCGCCGGGGCGACGACCCGGCATGGGCCGGGCCGCAATACGCCAACCTCCGCGTCAGCCCTTCCGCCGCCGGCGAACGCCGGCAACCCCCAGCCCCGCCAGCGACGCCAACGCCAACGACCCCGGCTCCGACACCGTGAACGCGCGCACGCTGTCGATGGCGGGTGCGCTGTAACCACTGTTGTCACTGGCGCTGTCGAACGCAAAGACGCGCACTTCGCTGAAGCCGGCCATGTCGCTCAGCGCCAGCACGTCGCCAATGCCCGCAGCGCCCAGCGACACCTTGCCGCTGCCGGTCAGCACGCCGTCCAGCCAGGTCTGCCACAGCACGTGGATGTTCAGGTAGCCGGAGTCGACGGCGAACTCGATGCCGTGCAGTTTGGGGCCTTCGCTCTTGATGGACAGGTAGGCATTCGTTCCCGCCGTGGCGAAGTAGTTGCCCGAGAAAGACTCGCTGTAGGTCTGGCCGGCCGGCACATCCACGCAGAACTCGCCGGCATAGCCGCAGCCGCCGTTGTCGTTCGCAAAACCGGTGTGCGTGAACTGCAGGCCGCCTTCGGACCAGGGGCTGTCGAGGTGGGTGTTGGCCTCGAAGTCGGCCGCAAACGTCAGGTGCGTCGCACCCGGCGTGGCGCTGCCGGCGCCGGTGGTTTGCACGACGGCTGCAGTGGCGGGCAAGGTGACCAGGGCGGTCAGCAGGGCGGCGAAGGTCTTCTTCATGATGTCGTTGTGTGTGTTCATTGCGCAGCGACCAGGTCGATCGCGTCGAACGACAGGCCAGGGCTCAGGAAGTTGTCGCCGCCGGTGCCGCTGGCGATATTGATGGTCAGCGTGTTGGTGCCGACGACGAGCTGGCTGGCCGGGATGTCGAAGTTGTAGGTGCGGTTGAAGCCGCGATAGGTGCCGACCGTCAGGTTGCGCGACACCTTGGGCGGCGCTGGCGGGATGCCCGACGACCAGCTGTTGACGGTCACCACGGGGCGGGCGCTGTTGAAGTCCGCCGTGACGCCCAGGCGCAGCCGCAGCGCCGCCGCGTTCTGGCCACGGCGCAGCGTGAAGCGCACCTGCAGGCCGTTGTTGTGCTTCTGCCATTGGTAGGCCGGCCAGTGCGTCGCGGCGTTGGACTGGCCCACCACGAAGGGCGCCACCGTCCACGGGGCCATGCGCACGTCGCTCGGATGCATGAAGGTCAGCTTGTCGCCGTTGATGAACTCCTGCGGCGTGCCGTCCCAGCGGCCGATGCGCCAGAGGGCCGGCGTGGTTTCGGGGTCAGCCGTGATGGCCACCGGGTTCAGCGCGTAGTTGGCGTTGGCGGTGACCGTGACCGACCCGGTCTGCACGGCGAGCTCGCCCTTGTAGACGGTCATCGTGTAGACGCCCGGCAGCATGCCGGTGGCCGTGAAGCGGCCGTCCACGGGGTCGGCATCGGCCCAGTACTGCGCCTGCGCGTTGGCGAATCCCACGGTGTAGGGCAGGCCCGCGAGGCGACCCGTCAGCCCGGCGCCGCTGACCGAACCACGGCCCACCGGCGGCACATAGCCCACCAGGCCCAGCTGGCCGTACCAGCTGGTGTCAGGTCTTGCCGTCGGCACGCTGCCGTCGTTGAAGATCATCGTGTACGCGTTCAGCACGTTCAGGCGGAAGGGCTCCGTCTGCGCCTCGCCGTAGTTGACGATGTAGGTCAACTCGTTGGTCGTGCTGGTGATCTGCTGCAGCAGGCTGCGGTAGAAGGGGCCGCTGGAGCCGCCCTCGTTGTTGTCGCGCCAGAACCAGACGCCCACGCCGGGGCCGGTGCCGCCGACGAACTCCCAGTCCTTCAAGCGCCGGTTGGCATAGTGCTTGGAGCGCGTCTGGCCATGGCGCGGGTCCGTGGCCGGGAAGCCGAACACGTCGCTGGCCTCGATGGCGCCGCTGGTGCCGCGCAGATCCTCGGCCCAGAAGCTCTCGCCGCCATACGTGACCAGGCCACCTGCGGCATGAGGCGGGCCGCCGTTGGGCAGCCTGGCGACGGGGATGCGGGCGATGAAGCGCACCAGGCCGTGCACATCGGGCTGTTCGGTGAAGTGCGTGCCCATGTGGATGTTGGACTCCCCCTTCTTCACCACGTAGTAGTGCGTCAGCACGCCGCCCTTGGTGCTGGTGCTGGTGAGGGTGACGCGGATGTAGTCAGTCGCGTTGACCACGCCGCCGTTGGCGCTGGAGGCCGGGATCACGGTGCCATTGGCGCTGACGGCCTCGACCTTCAGGCCCACGGCGCCGACACCGTTGTAGAGCCAGTCGGCCCCGGAGTTGAGCTGCGTGCCGCGGGCGGGGTCGGCGTACTCCACGCCCTTGTAGACCATGCTCGACAAGTCGCCGATGGCCGTGGTGCTGCTGGCGTCCCAGCCCCTCACCTTGAACACCAGGCCACCGTCGGTGTCGATGATGTACTGCGGCCGGGCCGCGTTGTTGTTGTCGTGGACGGTGGTGATGCTGAAGGCCGCCATCGCGGCCGGCGCCAGCGTGGCAAGCAGGCCTGCGGCCAGCCAACGCGCCCAGGGCGGGCGTGTGCTTGTCGTGTTCATGGAGTCTCCTGGTTTCGTGTCGTTGTTCACTGTCGGTGGGGCAGCGCCCCTTGACCGCTGCGGACTCTAGGTAGCCGCGTGCAGCGCGTGTACTCAACTGCTTGAGCGTTTGGCCGCCAAGCCGGCCCCCCCACCGCTTCGTGCGCCGGAGCGATAGCGACGCGTGATCGCAGTCGCGCTCATATCGCAGGAACGGCAATGTCGGGCGGCCGCTTCCTCCTGCATCGGAAGGACGCCGGGCCCGGGTTCCCCCCAGTTTTGCGGCATACGCCGAGGCGAGCACTGCCTAAGCTGAAACGTCGTCATCCGTTTCGGGAGCCATCCATGACCACCACGTCCAGTTCGCGCCGCGCGGCGGCCGCCGACGTCGACGCCCAGCCGCCACGCTATGCCTACCACTACTGCAATGTCCGCCCGGGGCTGCCGCCCGTCAGCGGCCCGCAGGTGTTCGGCGAGCGTGCCTCGGCGATCAACACGCTGCGCGACAAGTGGCTCAACGGCACCGAGCTGACCTACTACTTCTATGACCAGCCCAGCGACGGCCAGACGGTCATGCTGGCCGACGGCAGCAGCCGGTTCGTGCCCTGGGCCGGCCCGGCCGAGCAGAAGCAGGCGTTGCGCAAGGCCTTCGAGTCCTGGGCCAAGCTGGGCCTGGGGCTGCAGTTCAAGGAAGTGCCGAGCCGGGAGCAGGCGATGGTGCGCATCGGCTTCATGGCCGGTGACGGCAGCTGGTCTTACGTGGGCCGGGCGCTGCTGGACGTCGCGGCCGACGAGCGCACGATGAACATCGGCTGGGATGTGACGCAGGACCTGGACACGGCCATCCACGAGATCGGCCACACGCTGGGCTTCAACCACGAGCACCAGAACCCCTTCTCGGGCATCGTCTGGGACGAGGAGAAGGTCTATGCGGCCCTGGCCGCGCCGCCCAATCGCTGGTCGCGCCAGAAGACCCACTTCAACATCCTGCGCAAGCTCGACGAGACCACCGTGGAAGGCACGACCTGGGACCCGAGTTCCGTCATGCACTACCCCTTCGGCCCCGGCCTCATCCGGCAGCCGGCCCAGTTCCAGACGGAGCCGCTTCAGCCGCCCGGCGGCCTGTCTGCGCATGACATCGCCCAGGTCCGCAAGATCTACCCGGCGCAGCCGCCGGTGAACGAACTCCGCGAGTTGGTGCTGGCCGAGTCGCGCCGGCTGCAGATCGCGGCCGGCGGGCAGATCGACCTGCGCATCAAGCCGGCTCGCACGCGCAGCTACCAGCTCGCCACCTTTGGCGAGGCGGACACGCTGCTGGCGCTGTACGAGGACGTGGCTGGTGACCTGAAGTTCCGCGGCGGCGACGACGACAGCGGCGAGGACCGCAACGCCCAGCTCAAGCTCAGGCTGCAACGCGGGCGCAGCTATGTGCTGCGCGTGCGGCTTTACTACGCCGCAGCGGCTGGAGAAACCGCCGTCATGTGGTGGTAGTAGCCTGGATCCGGCGGTCGGCCGCTTGCCACGCGTCCAAGGTCGGGGCGGGTCAACCGTGTGTCACCTGTCCACTGCGACCAGGCTGCGCCTCAGCGCATCAGCGCCTGATACGTCAGCGTGCGCACGCGCAGGTGCAGCGTGGAGTTGCCAGCGGGCCGCAGTTGCGTCATGAAGAGGATGACCAGCCTCTCCTTCGGGTCCACCGTGTACTGCGGGAAGTAGGCGCTGCCCCAGCCGAAGGCGCCTTCGCTGCCCAGCTCGGTGAAGCCGCCGCGCCTGACGTTGACCCAGAAGCCCAGCCCGAAGCCATCGGCATCGCCACGATATTTGCCGCCAAAGTGGTCGGCCGTCATCAGCGCCACGGTGTGGGGCGCGAGGATGCGCACGCCGTCGAGCTCGCCCATGTTCAGCAGCATCTGCAGGAAGCGCGTGTAGTCGCCCGCCGTGCTCAGCATGCCGGCGCCGCCAGACAGCAGCTTGGCGCGACCGTTGACGAAGTCGCTCTTGGCCGCCGTTTCCATCAGCTTGAGCTGGCCGCCCTCCAGGCCGTAGACATTGGCCAGGCGATCGAGCTTCTCGGGCGGCAGGAAGAAGCTCGTGTCCGGCATGCGCAGCGGATCGGTGATGCGCTCTTTGATGAAGCGGTCCAGCGACTGGCCGGACACGACTTCGACCAAGCGGCCCAGCACGTCGGTCGCATAGCCATAGATGAAGGTCTCGCCCGGCTGGCCTTGCAAGGGCAGGGCGGCGAAGCGCTCGGTCCATGCGGCCAGCGTCTCGTCGTTGCCGACCAGGTACCAGTCCTTCATGCCCGCAGCGCTGTAGGCGGCGTGGGCCGGGCCGGCGCCATAGCTCATGCCGGCGGCATGGGTCAGCAGGTCGTGGATGGTCAGCGCGCGGCGCGGCTTCTCGGTGCCGCCCTGGGCCAGGGCGACCTGCACGTTGGCAAAGGCGGGCAGGTAGCGTGAAACGGGGTCCTTCAGCAGGAAGCGACCTTCCTCGTAGAGGATCATGGCCGCCACCGTGGTCAGCGCCTTGGTCATGGACGCGATGCGGAAGATCGTGTCCGTGCGCATCGGCTTGGCGTGCTCGATGTCGCGCTGGCCATAGGCCTTGAAGACGACCGGCTTGCCGTCGCGCAGCACGGCCATCACCCCGCCGGCGAGTTGCTGCTTGGTGATCTGCTCGTCGATCGCTGAGTCGAGCCGCTTCAGGCGCTCGGGCGAGAAGCCCTGCGCGTTGACCGCCTCGGCGGCCTTGGGCGGCGCTGCGCTGGTGACGGGCGCGTGGGAGATTGCGGCGCAGGTCAGCGCCAGGGCAAGCAGGGAAGACTTCATCAGTCGCCAAGAGGTCGTTGTTGGGTGAAGCCAGGGCTGGCGGCGACGTTGTACTGCGCCGGCGGCTGCGGCTTGCCCGGGGCCATGGGGGCGAGATCATCGCGCAGCTGCGCGGCCACCGGTACGCGCGCCTCGCGCAGGGCGAGCGCGACCAAACGCGCCAACTGATCGGCGCCGTAGTTGTTGTGATGCGTGTTGTCGATCTTGCCCGCGTTGATCGGATGGGCGGCCTTGGAGTGCTCTGGGCCAAGTGCTGCATAGAACTGCTGGCTCAGTGCATTGAGGTCGATGAAGGCCAGCTTCATGTCGGTGGCGACGGCGCGCGCCGCGTCGGCGTACTCGGTCAGGCTGGGCTTGATGCGGCCCTGTGCGTCGAAGTTGCGCCGCTCCATCGACGACACGACGACCGGCACGCCGCCCCGCGCCAGGATGCGCTCGGCGTGCGTGCGCAGCTCGGCCTGGTAGGTCTGGGCATCGCCGCTGCCGTCCTTCTGCTGCTTCTGGTCGTTATGGCCGAACTGCAACAGCACGGTATCGCCCGGTTGCATGACGGACAGGATCTTGTCGAGGCGCCGCCGTGCCAGCGAGTCGCGCAGCGTCTCGCCCGACTGCGCATGGTTGGCCACGGCGACGCTGGGCTTGAACAGCGCCGTGATCATCTGGCCCCAGCTGCTGTAGGGCTCGCGCTGCTGGTCGGCCACGGTGGAGTCGCCGAGCAGAAAGACGGTGGGCACGTTGACCGGCTCGATGACGAGCTTGCGCAGGGCCGGGTGGGCGCCGTTGATCTCCAGTGTGATGCGCCGGTCCCAGGCCCAGACCTCGTCCTGGCTCTCGCGGGGCTCCTTGAGCTTGACGGCGCCGGGCTCGATGCCGGGAGCGGCGGCGATGTGGGCGGTGCGCACGTTGACGATGAAGCTGCGCTGTGCAGTGGCGCCGGCGGGCAGCTGCACGCTGTCGAGCATCAGGCGGCGCAGCTCGGCCTTGATCGTGGTGTCGCTGGCTTCGGGCCCGCCAAGGGTGGCGGTGACGCGGTAGTTGCCTTCGGCGGGGACATCGACGGTGAAGTAGCTGGGCAGGCCGGCGGCGTTGCGCGGCGCGCCAGGCTCGAAGCCGTGGCCGCGCTCGCGGGTGTAGGTTTCTGCGCCGTCGATGTTCAGGCGCATGGGTTCGTTGGCGAACGCGTGCGTGGCGAGGAGGGTGGCGCTGAGGAGCAGTCCCTTTTTCATGCTTGTCTCTGCTTTAGCTTTGATGGGGGAGGCCCAGCGGGAGTTCGCCCCGGCGCCTGGCCCTTCGCGTCGCAGCGGGCTGCCCTGCGAGCCTCGTCGTTCGAATCCACCGGTCAGTCGAGCAAATGCTCGCCAATCAACGCCAAATTCTGAATCGCCGCCAACCCCCATTGCGCCGTGTCGTTGGTCGATATCCACGACGCCTCGTTCACCTGATTCAGTGCCAGCGGCCCGACGATGCGCGTCGTCTTCAGCGTCTTGACGCCGCGCGGGTCGTCGGCCAGGAACTCGCGCCAGGCCCGTTGCGCGAGCGCCTGGTCCTGCTTCTGCCGCGCCGCATAGGCCGTCAGCCGCGAGTGGCCCACGCTGAGCACCGTGCCGCCGCCGTGCGGCACGCCCAGCGCCTTGACCTGCTGCTCGCGCGGCGCGTTGTACAGCTCGCAGTACTGGATCCAGGCCTGCTTGAACGCCGGCTCGTCGATCAGCTCGGCCAGCTCGGTCATCATCTCCATGCCGCCGAACACGGCGCTCAGATGGCTGGCAGACACCTTGTTGCCGCTGACGTTGTGGAAGGCGCCCTCATTGGGCCCCGTCGGCTCGTAGCCGCCGCTGCCGGTGAAGAAGCCGTGTGGCATGGCTGCAATGCCCTGCATGCCGCGCAGCAGCTTGTTGCGCCAGCGCGCATCACCGGTGCGTTCCCACTCGGTCATGAAGTTCGCGACCAGCGACCCCCAGTCGGTGCCGAAGCCGATGCGCGCCGGCCACGGGCCCTTGTCCACCCGGCCGGCGATCTTGCGCACCGGGTCCACCGCGTCGAGCTTGGTATCGACGTCCAGCACTTCGCGCATGACATCGCCGATGCGTTCGTCGGCCGTCAGGTAGTAGTAGAAGCGCCGGTTGGCTGACGTCGAGATGCGCGCCTGCTTGGCGCTGCAGCCCCAGTGCTGCACGTTGTGGCGCGTGCCCAGGCCTTGGAAGCGGCCTGCGTGATAGACGTCGACATCGCTGGTGTGGCGCACCATCGCTTCGGCCACGCGGAAGATGTCGGCGCGGCCGCTGCGCAGATAGGCGTACCAGAGCCAGATGTCGGGCGACAGCTCCGAGTTGTCCCAGGCATAGCCGCCGACGTCGTAGCGCCATTCGTGGCGGTCGGCGTCGTAGGTGTGGCGGAAGTCGCCGTAGTCCCAGAAGCCGTACCAGCGGCGCTGCTCGATCTCCTGCTCGTAGAAGCCGAACAGGAAGTCGAGCTTGTCCTCGATCTTCACGCGCGTGGGCGTGCTGCGGTCGGGCAGGCTCCACAGCCTGCCGAACACGCCGGCCGACAGATAACGCGATGGTGAAGCGGCAAGCTGCGGCGGCGTCTGCACGGCGGCGGCCATCTGCACGAGGCGCTCGCGGGTCGGCGTGCCACTCAATGCCCACAGCGTGATCTCGCTGCTGCGGGCAATGCCCACCGGCGTGCCGAAGCCCTTCTCGTAGTCTTCGTAGGTGATCTCCAGGCCTTCGAGCTCCTCGGCATGCGTCTGCATCCCCAGGCCATCGTGATAGAAGCGCAGGTCCATGGCCGGCGCCTCGGGCGAGTGCATCCAGACGGTGACCTCGGCCGCATCGGTGTGCGCGTTGCGGATGTCGAGCTGGGTCGGGTGCAGCTGCCAGAAATTGCGCAGGCCGAAGGCCACGCCACCGGTCGCGCCGCCGATATAGCCGGTGCCCGGTGCACGCTGGCCGAAGGCGGCCGGGATCCAGCCATGGCCGGCCTTGGTGCGCTTCCTGATCTGGAAGCCGTCGGCGCTGAGCTGGCTCAAGGAATAGTCGCCCCAGGCCGGGATGCGGTGCTGCAGCTTGCGCACCTGCGCGCCCCATTGTTCGAGCGGCGGCGTGGCGCGGCCGGCCAACTGGGCCTCGCGAACGGCGGCACCCGGTTCACGGCGCAGGCCGGTCAGGTTGCGCACGCCTTCGGCCCACAGGCCTGCGGCCTCGCCGGCAAAGCGCACATGGCGGTCGTAGAGCGCATCGCGCAGCGGCACCTGGAAGCGCAGGCCGATGCCGCGCAGGAAGTCGGTCTGGTCATCGCCGTCGAAGACGAAGCTGTGCATCATGCGCAGCGACTCGGCGCCGGCATAGAAGTAGAAACGCACCGTGAAGGGCAGCCATTCGCGGCCACGCGCGCTGCGGTGCTGGCCGTCGACCTTGATGACGGCGCGCACGGGGCCGGTCTGCTCGACGGTCAGCTTGGCGATGCGGGCGTCGAAGCGGGTGTGCGTGACGTCGCCCTGGTCGTTGTCGGGCTTGTCGTCGGTCTGCGCGATCAGCGTGGCCGCGCGCAGGATCTCGCGGCCGTCACGCTCGATGCTGCGCACGAGCTGACTGCCCTGACGCGGCAGCATGGCGCGGATGACGCCGGTGTCCACCTCGACGAACTCGGCTTCTTCACGCACCGTGACGCGCGCACCGCTTGGGGTGGCGCCCTTGCCCGGGCGGATGCTGGGGCGGGCGCCCGCATCGACGCCGGCCGGCAGCGCATGCGCCGTCCACTTCAGAGAGCCATCGGGCCACCAGGCCAGCGGCCAGGTCTGCAGCGGCAGCGGCTTGCCTTGTGAATCCAACGCGTGAAAGGCCTGATCCTTCTTGTGCTGGCCGCGTGGCCAGGGCAGGCC
>NZ_JBQVNP010000065.1:0-28151 GCF_052436255.1 Roseateles sp.
GGCCCTCGCCGCCGATCCCGACGTGGTCGCACAGCGACCACACCTCGACCCCGGCGGCCTTGGCGCGTTCGGCCAGGGCTTCGGGTGTCAGCGTGCCGTCGGAGATGACCGAGTGGCAGTGCAGGTCGGCGTTCGTGCTCACGGACAGGATATTCACCCCTGAATTATCGGTGCAGCCCCTGGCGCGTTCCCGCCAGGGGCTTTGCGGAGGCGCTGCGTGAAGCTCAGGCGTGCGCTGGGGGGCGCGCGGCAGATAGACGGAGTAGCGAGCCAGCAGGATGCCACCGTCGATCCAGCGCGCGGGCTGGGTGGGGTTCAGCCTGCTTCGACACGGGTCTGCATGTCGGCCAGCCGGCGGCTGCCGCGCGGGCGGGCGGCGGAACCTGCGCTCCACCCAGTCCCGCGGCGCGAACTTGTGCTGGCGGGCCCGCGGCGGCCGTGTCAGCCAGGGCCAACTTCCACGCCCGCTGCAGCGCGGCCTACAGCACGGGCAAGCTACCTCTTCTCCGGGCCGAGAGGCTCAGGCGCAGGCCTCGATGACGTACTGCACCCGCTGCTGGCCCTGCCATTCATCCAGGCACAGGCGGTAGGCGAGCATGATGCGCTCGGGCAGCATGTCGACGTGGTTGAACCAGATCGCGTCGATCAGCTTGCCGCCCTGGCGCAGGCGCAGCTTGAGGTGCTTCTCCCCGACCAGGCGTTGCGAGATCAGCTCGAAGCGGTCGCAGAACACCGGCGCCTCGAAGCCCTGGCCCCAGACCTGGGCGTCCAGCAGCCGCGCCGTCTCGGCCGTTGCGGCTTCCACCGGCAGCGCGCCGTCGTGGCGCAGCGTGCGGGTCAGGTCTTGCTCGTTCAACCATTCCTCGGCGACGCGGGCGAAGGCCAGCGCGAAGCGGTTGACGTCGCTGACGTCGCCTTGCGCCAGCGTCGCGCCGGCCGCCATCGCATGGCCGCCGAACTTGGCCAGCAGCGTCGGCTCGCGCTTGCTGACCAGGTCCAGCGCATCGCGCAGATGAAACCCCGGGATGGAGCGGCCGGAGCCCTTGAGCTGCCCGTCGGCGCCGCGTGCGAAGACGAAGGTCGGGCGGTGCACCCGGTCCTTGATGCGCGAGGCGACGATGCCGACGACGCCCTCGTGGAAGTCGGCGTCGAACAGCGCAACGGCCGGGGGCAGGGCGCCCGACAGCGCCTCGACAAGCGCATCCAGCCGTGCCTCCGCCATGTCCCGCATGCCGCTCTCGATCTCGCGCCGCTCGCGGTTGATGGTGTCGAGCTGGATCGCCAGCGCCAGTGCGCGCTCGGGGTCGTCGGTGGTCAGCGCCTCGATGCCCAGCGTCATGTCGGCCAGCCGCCCGGCGGCGTTGATGCGCGGCCCCAGCGCGAAGCCGAGGTCGAAGCCCTGGGCCTTGGACGCATCTCGCTTGGCCGCGCTGAACAGCGCCATCACGCCGGGCTGCGCGCGGCCGGCGCGCATGCGCTTCAAGCCTTGCGCGACCAGGCGGCGGTTGTTGGCGTCGAGCTTGACGACGTCGGCCACCGTACCCAGCGCGACGAGGTCGAGCAGGCCGTCCAGGCGCGGCACCTCCTGGAAGGCACCCCGCGCGCGCAGTTCGGCGCGCAGGCCCATCAGCACGTAAAAGGCCACGCCCACCCCGGCCAGCGATTTGCTGGCGAATGTGCAACCGGGCTGGTTGGGGTTGACGATGGCCGAGGCGTCGGGCACGACGACCACGCCGTCGATGACGGCCGGCAGATGGTGGTCGGTCACCAGCACCTTCAAGCCGCGTGCTCGCGCATGCGCCACGCCGGCGAGGCTGGCGATGCCGTTGTCCACCGTGACGAGCAGCGCGGGCTGCTGCTCCAGCGCCAGGTCGACGATGGTTGGCGTGAGGCCATAGCCATGCACGGCCCGGTCGGGCACGACATAGCCGACATGCCGGGCGCCAAGCAGCTTGAGGCCGCGCAGCATGACGGCACAGGCGGTGGCGCCGTCGCAGTCGTAGTCGGCCACGATGACGATGCGCTCGCCCGCCTGGATGGCGTCGGCGAGCAGCCGGGCGGATTCGGGCAGACCCTTCAAGCCGGCGGGTGGCAGCAGTTGCTGCAGGCTTTCATCCAGCTCCACGGCTTCGCGCACACCGCGCGCGGCCAGCAGGCGGGCCAGCAGTGGCGCGATGCCGGCCTGCTCCAGCGCCCAGGCGGTGCGCGGCGGCACGTCTCTCTCGACCAGCCTGGGCGAATTCACAGCGCCTCCAGCACGGCTGCCACGTCGGGCGACTGGAACCGGCGCTTGAGCCTGCCCATCAGCGACAGCGGCTGGGCGGTGAAACGACGCGCGAGGCGCTCGCCACACAGCGTCAGGCTGGTCAGCGGCTGGCTCAGCGGGCCTGCGTCCAGGCGCTGCCAGGCCTCGACCCAGGCGGCCAGGTCACCGTTCTGCAGCGGCTCGGTAAGGCGCGGGTCGACGGTCACACCGGCGGCCTGGCCGTTGCTGCGGCCGATATCGCCGATCCAGACCGAGTTGACGGCGTGTTCGCGGCGGGCTTCACGTTCGATGTTCAAGGCATGGCCGTGCAGCAGCATCTGAGCCTCGTTCTGCCAGCGGCGCAGCACGCGACTGTCGGGCAGCCAGGGCTCGACGGGCCGGCCGGCGGCGCGCTCGATGCTGGCCACTGCCAGGCCATTCAAGCCGTCCAGTGCGCTGGCATGGCCAATGGCCCAGCGGGTGGCGTCCAGCAGCCGCCATTGCCAGCCTTCGGCTTCGGGCCAAAGCTCGCGCAGCACGCCGACGATGCGGGCCGCGTCGGATTCCGAGAGCTGCAGGGCCGCGGGCGGCAGCACGTCCACGCCATCGGTCCCGACGGCCAGGTGCACCGGGCTCATCAGCGCCCAGGCCAGCTCGGGGCCGGCGTCCACCGCCCAGGCCGCCGCGCTGGGTTCGGCCTGCTGGCGCAGCGCGGCCTCGGCGAGGTGGTGGGGCGGCTGGGGGGAGAGCTCGTCGCTGCCCCAGGTCTCGGCCTGGCTCAGCCGGGCCAGCTGTGCGGCCAGGTTGGGCAGGGCCAGGCCGGCCAGCGCATGCCGCGCGGCTTCATCCAGCGCGCTGGCATTGGGGATCATCAAATGCATGGCGCGATTATCCGAGCCCGGCTTCAAGGCGTTGTCACACAAGCTTCATACACTTTTGAGCATGACCGACCCGACCCCGCTGAAGCTGCTCAACCGCGAACAGGCCATTCTTGAATTCAACCGGCGCGTGCTCGCCCAGGCCCAGCGTGAGGACGTGCCGCTGCTGGAGCGGCTGCGCTACATCTGCATCGTGTCGAGCAACCTCGACGAGTTTTTCGAGGTGCGCTTTGCCGACATGCTGGAAGCCGCGCGTGACCCGCTCAGCACCGTCACCGGTCAGGATGTCGAGCGTGTCGGCCGTGCGGCGCACACGCTGATCGACGAGCAGTACCTGATCTTCAACGAGCAGGTCATGCCGCTGCTGCTCAAGCAACGCATCGTCGTGCTCAACCACGCCGACCGCGACGAACCGCAGCGGCACTGGGTCGCCAAGTTCTTCGAGCGCGAGGTCAAGCCGCTGCTGGTGCCCGTGGGGCTGGACCCGGCCCACCCCTTCCCGCAGGTGGCCAACAAGTCACTGCACTTCATCATGCGGTTGTCGGGCAAGGATGCGTTCGGCCGCGACAACCGCATCGCCATCGTCAAGGTGCCGCGCGTGTTGCCGCGTGTCATCAAGCTGCCGGCCAGCGTTTCCGACGGCCGCCAGGCCTATGTGCTGCTGACCAGTGTCATCCGCGCTCACCTCGAGGAGCTGTTCCCGGGACGCAAGGTGGAGGCGTTCTCGCAGTTCCGCGTCACGCGCGACTCCGACCTGGAGGTCGACGAGGAGGAGATCGCCAACCTGCGCCATGCGCTTCGATCGGGGCTGACGACGCGCCATTTCGGCCGCGCGGTGCGGCTGGAGGTCGTCAACACCTGCCCGGCCGAGCTGTCGGAGTTCCTGCTCGAGCAGTTCGGCCTGCCGCAGGCGGCGCTGTATCGCGTCAACGGCCCCGTCAATCTCGTGCGCCTGAACGAGCTCATCGACCTGACCGACGCGCCGGGCTTGCGCTTCAAACCCTTCGAGCCCGCGTGGCCGACGCGCCGCCTGCCGCGTCACAAGTCCATCTTCGACAAGCTCAGGAAGGGCGACGTGCTGCTGCACCATCCGTTCGAGAGCTTCGACCCCGTCGTGCAGATGCTGCGCGAGGCGGTCAACGACCCCGACGTGCTGGCCATCAAGCAGACCATCTACCGCACCGGCGCCAAGTCCGAGCTGATGGACCTGCTCATCGAGGCGTCGCGGCGCGGCAAGGAGGTGATGGCCGTCGTCGAGCTGAAGGCGCGCTTCGACGAGGAGGCCAACATCAACTGGGCCGAGCGCCTGGAGGCCGTGGGCGCCCAGGTGGTCTACGGCATCGTCGGCTACAAGACCCACGCCAAGCTGCTGCTGATCACACGCCGCGAGGGTGGCAAACTGCGCCGTTACGGCCATATCTCCACCGGCAACTACAACCCCAAGACCGCGCGGCTCTACACCGACCTGGGCCTGCTGACGGCCGACGCCGACCTGACCTTCGACGCCGACGCGGTGTTCCGCCAGCTCGCCTCGCTGGGCAAGTTCAAGGTGTCGCGGCGCATGCTGCTGGCGCCCTTCAACATGCACAGCCGCATGCTGGAGCTGCTGGCCCAGGTGGAGGCTGCGGCGCTGGCCGGCTACAAGGCGGCGCGCGTGGTCGTGAAGATCAATGCGCTGACCGACGCCGAGCTCATCCATGGCCTGCTGCGCACAGCCCAGGCCGGCGCCAAGGTCGACCTCATCGTGCGCGGCGCCTGCATGCTGCCGCCGGGCCTGCCCGGCGTCAGCGACAACATCGTCGTACGCTCTGTCGTCGGCCGCTTCCTGGAGCATTCGCGGGTCTGCTATTTCCGCTGGGCCGCGCCGACCGAGGCCGACCCGGGCGAGGCCCTCTTCCTGTCCAGCGCGGACTGGATGAGCCGCAACATGTTCCGCCGCATCGAGGTGGCCTGGCCGGTGCAGGACGCGCGGCTGCGCCAGCGCGTCATCGACGAGGCGTTGCAGCCCTATCTGCACGACACCATGGACGCCTGGCAGCTCGGCCCCGACGGCCGCTCGGCACGCGTCGATGTCAAGGGCACCGTCAGCGCGCAGCAGGCGCTGATGCGGCGGTACAGCGAGTAGGCGCGTCATGGACCTGATCCTCTGGCGCCACGCCGAAGCCGAGATCGCCGTGCCGGGCCAGGACGACCTGCAGCGCGCACTGACGCCCAAGGGCGAGCGCCAGGCGCGGCGCATGGCCGCCTGGCTGAACCACCGCCTGGCGGCGACCACGCGTGTCCTCGTCAGCCCGGCCCTGCGCTGTCGCCAGACGGTTGAGGCGCTCGGGCGCGAGGTTCGCATCGTGCCGTCCATCGCGCCGGACGCACCCTTTTCCGCCCTTGTCGAGGCATCGCGTTGGCCCAGGTCGGCCGAGCCGGTGCTGCTGTGCGGCCACCAGCCGACGCTGGGCCAGCTGGCCGCGCATTTGCTGGCTGGCGTCGAGCAGGACTGGGCCGTCAAGAAGGGCGCCGTCTGGTGGCTCCGCTGGCGCCAGCGCGATGGCCAGCCCGAGGTGACGCTGCACGCGGTGCAGGGGCCGGACGCGCTCTAACTAGCTAGCTGAGGCGGCCCGCCTTCCCCTCGGGCAAGGGGCTTCAAAGATGGCGCGTCTCTTCCGGCTTGTTCCACCAGTTGTTGTGCAGGCCGTCGAAATACTGCACCGGCGCGCTCACCAGTTCCGCGGGCGTGACATCGTCCAGGCAGTTCACCTTCACCGACACGAAGGCGCCACCCATCTCCTCGATGTGGCCGTGGCCGTAGGTCCTGACGCCGCAGGTCTTGCAAAACAGGTTGTGGATGCAGTTCGAGCCGAACTGGTAGTCGGTCTGCGCGTCGGCGCCTGCCAGCAGGCGGAAGGCATCGGGCTTGACGCTGGCGCTCCAGTTGCGCGTCTTCGTGCAGATCGAACAGTTGCAGCGGCCCGTGCCGGCGGCCAAGTCGAGGTCCACTTCGAAACGGACTGCTTTGCAGTGGCAGCTGCCGGTGTAGGTCTTCAGCATGGCGGTGTCTCGCGCAGGTTGGGGGGAATCCATCCTCGCGAGCATCGCTGTCAGCGCGTGACAGCAGGCCGCTTGTTGCGGGCCGTTACGCCAGCGCCAGCTCGATGATGCCGGTACGCGCCCAGGCCTCGCCCTCTTCCTTGAGCAGGTAGCGTGTGCGCGCGTGGCCGGTGGACCAGCTCTTGGGGCAGCGCAGCGTCAGCTGCTTGGCATGGCGCTCCAGCAGCAGGCCGTCCGCCGTGACCGGCGTGCGCGCATGGCAGAGGATGACGGCCAGGCGCAGCGCGATCAGTTGTGCCAGCAGGCTGGTGTCGGCCAGCTGGGCCTCCATCTTGCGCAGGCCGCCGCGCTGGCCCAGCGCCAGTGCCGCCAGGCGCTGCAGCTGGTTGGTGGAGAAGCCGGCCGCGTCGACATGGGCGAGCAAATAGGCGCTGTGGCGGTGGTGGTCGTGGTGGGAGACCAGCATGCCCATCTCGTGCAGGGCTGCGGCCCAGCGCAGTTCGCGCAGCAGCTCGGCCTGGGGCTTGGGTTCGATCTGCCGATAGAGGCGTTCGGCCTGCTCGGCCACGCGGTCGGCCTGGGCGATGTCGACGGCGAAGCGCGTCTGCAGCTCGCTGACCGAGGTGGCCCGCGGGTCGGCCGCGCCGCTGGGCTGCAGGCGCTCGGCCAGGTCGAAGATGACGCCCTGGCGCAGCGCGCCCTTGGTGGGCAGCAGCTCCTTGATGCCGAACTGCGTCAGCAGCGTGTAGAGGATGCACAGCCCACCGGCGACGACCGGGCGGCGGTCGTCCTTGAGCCCGGGCAGTTGCAGCTTGTCCTGCGAGCCTGCGGCCAGGCATTGCTCGACGCACCAGCGCAGCGCGTCCTGCGTGATGCGGCCATCGGTCTGGCCGGAGGCCGCCAGCAGCTGCGACACCGCGCCCACCGTGCCCGACGAGCCCAGCGCTTCTTGCCAGAGCTCGGGGCGGAACAGCGTCAGCGCCTCCTCCAGCTCGGCCCCGGCGGCGACCTGGGCGGCGCGGAATGCCTCGGCGGTGTAGCGGCCATCGCCGAAGAACCGCAGCGACAGCCCGACGCTGCCGACGCCGAACGATTCGGCCAGCACGGGCTTGCGGCCGGTGCCCAGGATCATCTCGGTGGAGCGCCCGCCGATGTCGATGACCAGGCGCGGCTTGGTCGACGGCTGCAGGCGCGCGACGCCGGCGAAGATCAGCCGCGCTTCCTCGCGACCCGCGATGACTTCGATGGAGTGACCCAGCACGGCTTGCGCGCGCGCCAGGAAGGCATTGCGGTTGCGCGCCTCGCGCAGCGTCTGCGTGGCGACGGCCCGGATGCGCTCGGGCCGTATCCCCACGAGCTGCTCGCCAAACGCCTTCAGGCAGGCCAGGCCGCGCTGCATGGCGGCCTCGGTCAACATGCCCTGGGCATCCAGGCCGGCGCCCAGGCGGACGTTCTCCTTGATGTAGCTGACGCGCTGGTAGCGCTCGCCGGAAAGGCGGGCCAGTTCGAGTCGAAAACTGTTGGAACCGATGTCGATGGAGGCCCAAAGGCTGGTGACTGAGTCGGGGCGCGTCGTCATGGGCGCGGATTGTCGGGGCAAAATTTGACCCCCCCGCCATCGTCATTTCAGGAGTGCCCATGTTGAAGGAAGAGATCGACAGCCTCGTGCCCGGGCGCGATTTCAGCCGCCGCGGTTTCGTGCAGACGGCCGTGGGCAGTGGCTTCGCCGCCGCCGTGTTGCCGGTGACGGCCCAAGCCATCACCACCGACACGGCAGGCCTGGAGGCCGGCTCGGTCACCATCCCGGTGGGCGACTTCAAGATGCCGGCCTACCGCGCCCAGCCCGCCGGCAAGAAGAACCTGCCGGTCGTGCTGGTGGCCAGCGAGATCTTCGGCGTGCACGAGCACATCGCCGACGTCTGCCGGCGCTTCGCCAAGCTGGGGTATCTGGCCATCGCGCCCGAGTTCTTCGTGCGCCACGGCGATGCCCGCGCCTACACGGACATCCCGAAGCTCATCAGCGAGGTCGTCAGCAAGGCGTCCGACGCCCAGGTCAACGCCGACCTCGACGCGGCCGTCGCCTGGGCCGCGGCCCATGGCGGCGACACGGCCAGGCTGGGAATCACCGGCTTCTGCTGGGGCGGCCGCACGAGCTGGTCCTATGCCGCACACAACCGCGGACTGGGCGCAGCGGTGGCCTGGTACGGGCCGGTGGCGCGCAACTACTTCGCCGGTGACAAGACCATCATCGAGCGCGCCGCCGGTATCAAGGTCCCGGTGCTGGCCTTGTATGGCGCGGCCGACACCGGCATCCCGGTCGAGACGCTGACCCAGCTCGAAGCCGCGCTCAAGGCCGCCGGCAACGTCCGGAGCGAGTTTGTCGTCTATCCCGACACGCCGCATGCCTTCCACGCCGACTACCGGCCCAGCTACCGCAAGGCCGCAGCCGACGATGGCTGGGCCAAATGCCTGGCCTGGTTCAGCAGGCATGGGGTCGTTTGACGGCTCTGCTACGCTGACCGCCCTCGGGCCGCAGCAGCGGCCCGTTGCTTTCCCGCCTTTTCCATGACCCTGACCTATATCGTGCTCGCCACCTTTGCGGGCGGGCTGCTGTCGGTGCTCGTCGCCGCGAGCCTGACCGTGGCCGTGCTGACACGCCTCGTGAAGAGCCTCGTCAGCCTGTCTGCCGGCATCTTGCTCGGCACCTCGCTGCTGAACGTGCTGCCCGAAGCCTTTGAAAGCCATACCGCACCGCCGCAGACGCTGTTCGCCGTGCTGCTGGGTGGCCTGCTGTTCTTCTGGCTGCTGGAGAAGGTAGAGCTGTATCGCCACGTCCACCATCACGAGGGCGACGGGCACCATCACCATCATCATTTCGACGCCGAGCAAGCGGGCCGCGGCGGGCTGACCGTGCTGGTGGGCGACAGCATCCACAACTTCTGCGACGGCGCCATCATCGCGGCGGCTTTCCTGGCCGACACCTCACTGGGCTTCGCGACGGCGCTGGCCATCGTGGCGCACGAGATCCCGCAGGAGGTGGGCGACTACATCGTGCTGCTGAACGCCGGCTTCAGCCGCGCCAAGGCGCTGCTGTTCAACGCCATCTCCGGCATGGCCGCGGTGGTCGGCGGCGTGTTGGGTTATTTCCTGATCGGCAGCCTCGACGGCGTGCTGCCGTATCTGCTGGTGCTGGCCGCCAGCAGCTTCATCTACATCTCGGTGGCCGACCTGCTGCCCCAGTTGCAGCAGCGCCTGGCCTGGCGCGAGACCTTCGCCCAGGTGGCCTGGCTGGCGGTGGGCCTGGGGGTGTCCCTCACTGTGTCCGAGCTGCTGCACGGCTCGCACGCGCACTGAGCGCGCCGCCGGCGCGAAGGCTGGCCGGCTTTACTTGACGATCAGCACCGGCAGGTCGGTGTGGGTCAGCACCTTCTGCGTCTCGCTGCCGAGCAGCAGCGCGGCGACACCGCGGCGGCCGTGTGAGGCCATGACGATGAGATCGACGGACTCGGCCTTGGCGTGATCGATGATGGCCTCCCAGGCGTGCAGGGCCTCGATGGTGTGGGCCTTGCATGACAGGCCCTGTGCGGCGGCGGCCGCGCTGACCGCCTCGACACGCTGCGTGGCCACGCGCAGCTGGGCGTCGATGAATTCCTGCGGCGGCACGGGCTGGATCTCGGAGACCGCGCTGTACGGGAAAGGCTCCATGACGCTCAGCGTCAACAGCTGGGCGCCGTGCGCCTTCGCCAGCTCGATGGCGGTGTTGACGGCGTTGATGGTGATGTCGGAGCCGTCCGTCGGGACGAGGATGCGCTTGAACATTCGGTCCTCCAGTCGTTGTGGAAGACCCCAGTGTGGACCATCAGGCCCGGGATTGCTTGTCGGAGATCAAGCCTTTGCAATCGGGCGCGCCGGGTCCGCGGACCATTCGCTCCATGAACCTGGATAGAGCAGGCCCCCGAGCGGTTCACCGAGGCCGGCATGGGCCATCGCCAGCAGGTTGTGGCAGGCCGTGACGCCCGATCCGCACTGGTGCACGATCTGGTCGGCCGGGTAGGGCGCCAACAGTGCGGCGAACTCGGCGCGCAACTCGGCGGCCGGCTTGAAGCGGCCGTCGGCGGCGAGGTTGTCCTTGAAGAAGCGGTTGCTGGCGCCCGGGATGTGTCCGGCGGCCTTGTCCAGCGGCTCGACGTCGCCGCGGAAGCGTTCGGCAGCGCGGGCGTCGATCAGCCTGACCTGGCCCAGCTTCTTCAGCAGCGTGGCGGCGTCGATCTGGCCGGCCAGCGAAGGGCCCGGCTGCCAGTCGGTGGGCGTGGGAGCCGGGACTGTGGTGCAAAGTTCGCCATCCCAGGCCCCATCGAGCACGGCCACCTCGGCGTGGCCCAGCCAGCGCAGCATCCACCACAGGTGCGCGGCGTAGGGGCCGCCCTGGCGGTCGTAGGCCACGACCTGGCGGCCGGCGGCCAGGCCCAGGCGGCGCATCAGCGCGGCGAAGTCGGACCGCTCGGGCAGCGGGTGGCGGCCACGGAAGGTGCCGTCCGGGCCGGTTTTGTCGCCGCACAGATCGCGGTCCAGGTGCAGGTAGTGGGCGCCCGGAATGTGGCCGGCCGTGTAGGCGCGTTCACCGGCGTCGGTGTCGGCGAGGTCGAAGCTGGCCTCGAGGATCAGCGGGTTGGCGAGGTCGCGCAGCTCGGTGGGGGTGATCAGCGTCGTGTAGGTCATGACTCGGCGGGGTTGAACTGACTGTCTTTGGGCGGCGGGGCGACCTTGTTGCGCAGCAACGTCGCGGCCAGGCCGGCGCCGATGATGAGCAGCATGCCGACGGTGGCGTGCCAGGTCAGCGGGTCCTTGAACAGCAGCATGCCGTAGATGAAGGAAAAGACGATGCCCAGGTACTGCAGGCAGGCATTCACGAGCGGCTTGCCGGTGCCGTAGGCGCGCGTCAGGCAGACCTGGGCGGTGGTGGCCAGCACGCCGACGGCGAGCAGCAGGGCGGCGCCCCACAGCGAGTGGGCCTGCAGGCCGCCCTGGGTGACGGCCGTGATGGCGGCGCCGGCCACGCAGCCGCCCACCGAGAAGTAGAAGACGACGCGCAGCTCCGGCTCACCCGCGCGGCCGAGAGCCGTCACCTGTAGGTAGGCCATGGCGGCCAGCATGCCCGACAGCAGGCCGGCCATGCCGTGCCAGAGCTGCTGCTGGTCCAGCGTCGGGCGCAGGATCAGCGCGACGCCGGCAAAGCCGAGCAGTACCGAGGCCATCAGCCGCCAGTCGAGCTTCTGCGCACCCATCAGCACGGCGCCGCCGAGCAGGAACAGCGCCATCCAGACGGAGGACATGTAGTTCAGCGTCATCGCTGTGGCCAGCGGCAGCTCCGCGATGGCATAGAACCACAGGCACAGCGACGTGACGCCGGAAACGCTGCGCCACAGGTGCATGCCCGGCACGGTGGTCTTCAGGCTCATGCGCTGCCGCCGGCAGAGCAGGGCCATCATCAGCATGCCGACCAGGCCCCGATACATGACGATCTCGCTGGCCGCGTAGAACTCGCTGGCCAGCTTGACGCAGACGCCCATGGTGGCGAACAACAACGTCGCTGCCACCATGAGCAGGGGCGCTGGCATCAGAGTGGCGCGCCGATCTCGGTCCGGTACCACTCGTGGAAATGCTGCATGCCGTCTTCCATCGGGCTCTGGTAGGGGCCGGCTTCGTTGTCGCCGCGCAGCATCAAGGCCTTGCGGCCGGCATCCATGCGCTCGGCGATCTCGTCGTCTTCAACGCAGGTCTCCATATAGGCAGCCTGATGCGCCTCGACGAAGTCGCGCTCGAAGGCGGCGATCTCCTCGGGGTAGTAGAACTCGACGAGGTTGACCGTCTTCTGCGGCGACACCGGGTGCAGCGTCGAGACGACCAGCACGAGCGGATACCACTCGACCCGGATGCGCGGGTAGTAGGTCAGCCAGATTGCGCCGGCTTCCGGCGGGCGGCCCTGGCGGAACTTCAGCAGCTCGTCGTGCCAGCGCTGGTAGACCGGCGAGCCGGGGCGCTCCAGCTCGTTCTGGACGCCGACTGTCTGCACCGAGTGGTGCTTGCCGAATTCCCAGGCCAAGTCGTCACAACTGACGAAGCCTCCCAGGCCGGGGTGGAAGGGGCCGACGTGGTAGTCCTCCAGATAGACCTCGATGAAGGTCTTCCAGTTGTAGTTGCACTCGTGGACCTGCACCTTGTCGAGCACGTAGCCCGTGAAGTCGAGCTGTGCGCGCGGGCCCAACTGGCCCAGCTCGGCGGCGACATCGTGGCCGTTGTCCTCAAACAGCAGGCCGTTCCATTCCCGCAGCGGGTAGCGGTTCAGGTTCAGGCAGGGGTCCTGGTCGAAATGCGGTGCGCCGATCAGCTCGCCCCGGTGTGAATATGTCCAGCGGTGCAGCGGGCAGACGATGTTGGCCCGGGTGTTGCCGCGGCCCTTCAGCATCAACGCCTGGCGGTGGCGACAGACGTTGGAGAGCAGCTCGATGCCTTGCGACGACCTCACCAACGCGCGGCCTCCGCCCTCCTGCGGCAGCGCGTAGTGGTCGCCAACTTCCGGCACGGCCAGTGCATGGCCGACGTAGCGGGGCCCTCGCTGAAAGATGCTGGCCTGCTCGCGCTGGAACAGATCGGTATCGAAATAGGCGCTCACCGGGAGCTGGGTCTGGCTGCGTTGTAGCGCCGAGACGGGAAGGCTCAGGTCGGACATGATCCAGGCGGGTCTTTCAGGCGGAATGGGGTGCTGCGTCCCTCCGGCGCATCTCGGTGTTTGCCGAGTCGGCCAGGTTGCTTGTGGTGAAAGGAGAGCGGCGCGTGCGCGCGCTCGGGCGTGAGGTCCGGGATTCTACGCATGGCAGTAGCGGCTCGCCGACGGTTACGCCTGGTGGCAGGTGAATCTCAAAACCCGCTGACTACAATCGCCGTTTCGCGTTTTGAAATGACAAAGACCTCGTCCCGCACCAAGGCCGCCGCGTCAGACGGCGACGAACTCAGCTACGAGCAGGCGCTCGGCGAGCTGGAGCGCCTGGTGGCGGCGATGGAGGGGCAGCAACTGCCGCTCGACCAGCTTTTGCACGGCTACAAGCGGGGGGCGGAACTGCTTGCCTTGTGCCGCAGCCGACTGCAGGCGGTCGAACAGCAGGTCAGGCTGCTTGACGGCGCCGAACTGAAGGCCTGGGAGGGCCCCGAATCTTGAATGCACAGGACTTTGAACGCTGGACGCAGGCGTCGTTGAACGCCTTCGAGGCGGCATTGGACGAATTGGTGCCGACTGGCGCGCCCGCCGGGCTGGGCGAGGCCATGCGCTATGCGGTGCTGGGCGGCGGCAAGCGGCTGCGCCCGCTGCTGGTGCTGGCCAGCTGCGCCGCCGTGGGCGGTGACAGCTTTGCCGCCATGCGCGCGGCCTGCGCGGTCGAGCTCATCCATGCCTATTCGCTGGTGCATGACGACATGCCCTGCATGGACAACGACGTCATGCGCCGGGGCAAGCCGACCACCCATGTCGCCTTTGGTGAAGCCCAGGCGATGCTGGCCGGCGATGCCATGCAGGCCCTGGCCTTCGAGGTGCTGACGCCGGACGCCGGCATCCCGCCCGTGCTGCAGGCGCGGCTTTGTGCGCTGCTGGCGCGCTCGGCCGGGCACGACGGCATGGCCGGCGGCCAGGCCATCGACCTGGCCAGCATCGGCAAGCAGCTCGATGAGACGACGCTGCGCGACATGCACCGCCGCAAGACCGGCGTGCTGCTGCAGGCCAGCGTCATGATGGGTGCGGCCTGCGGGCCTGCATCGACGGCGGCGACGCAGGCCCTGTCGGACTACGGCGCCGCACTCGGCCTGGCCTTCCAGGTCGTCGACGACATCCTGGACGTGACCCAGGACTCCGAAATCCTGGGCAAGACCGCCGGCAAGGATCAGGATGCGAACAAGCCGACCTATGTCAGCGTGCTGGGCATCCATGCGGCGCGGACCCTGGCCCAGACCCTGCGCGCCGAGGCCAAGGCGGCGCTGGCCGCCAGCGGCCTGACCGATGTCGGCCACCTGAGCCTGCTGGCCGATTCCGTCGTTGAACGGGACAACTGAGAAAGCCATCATGGACTACCCCTTGCTGAGCGCCATCGACAGCCCCGCCGACCTGCGCCGCCTGCCGCGCACGGAGCTGAAGAAGCTGGCCGACGAAGTGCGAGCCTATGTGCTGGCAAGCGTGGCCAAGACCGGCGGCCACCTCGGGTCCAACCTCGGTACGGTCGAGTTGACCGTGGCCCTGCATTACGTCTTCAACACGCCGGAGGACCGGCTGGTCTGGGACGTGGGTCATCAGACCTATCCACACAAGGTGCTGACCGGCCGGCGTGACCGCATGTCGGGGCTGCGCCAGCTCGGCGGCATCAGCGGCTTCCCGCGCCGCGACGAAAGCGAGTACGACACCTTCGGCACCGGCCATTCGTCGACCAGCATCTCGGCCGCGCACGGCATGGCCATGGCGGCCAAGCTCAAGGGCGAGAGCCGCAAGGCCGTGGCCATCATCGGCGACGGCTCGATGACCGCGGGCATGGCCTTCGAAGCACTGAACAATGCCGGCGTGGCCCATGGCGGCCTGCTGGGCGATGTGCTGGTCATCCTGAACGACAACGACATGTCGATCAGCCCGCCGGTCGGGGCGCTGAACAAATACCTGGCGCGGCTGATGAGCGGCAGCTTCTACACGGCGGCGCGCGAGGGCGCCAAGAGCGTGCTCAAGAACACGCCGCTTTACGAGTTCGCGCGCAAGTTCGAGGAGCACACCAAGGGCATGGTCGTGCCCGGCACCATCTTCGAGGAGTTCGGCTTCAACTATGTCGGCCCCATCGACGGGCACGACCTGGAGTCGCTGATCCCGACGCTGGAGAACCTGCGCGAGAAGAAGGGCCCGCAGTTCCTGCACATCGTGACCAAGAAGGGCTCGGGCTACAAGCTGGCCGAGAACGACCCGGTCAAGTACCACGCGGCCTCCGGCAAATTCGACCCCGCGGTGGGCTTCGTCAAGCCGGCCACGCCGCCCAAGACGACGTTCACCCAGGTCTTCGGCGAATGGCTGTGCGACATGGCCGAGGCCGACTCCCGCCTCGTCGGCATCACGCCGGCCATGCGCGAGGGCTCTGGCATGGTCGAGTTCCACAAGCGCTTCCCGCAGCGCTATCACGACGTCGGCATTGCCGAGCAGCATTCGGTCACCTTCGCCGCCGGCCTGGCCTGCGAGGGCATCAAGCCCGTCGTCGCCATCTACTCGACCTTCCTGCAGCGCGCCTACGACCAGATGGTGCATGACGTGGCCATCCAGAACCTGCCCGTGCTGTTCGCGCTGGACCGTGCCGGCCTGGTGGGTGCAGACGGCGCGACGCATGCCGGCAACTACGACATCGCCTACACCCGCTGCATCCCCAACATGGCCGTGCTGACACCAGCCGACGAGGATGAGTGCCGCCAGGCGCTCTATACCGGCTTCATGCACGACGGCCCGGTGACCGTGCGCTATCCGCGCGGCGCAGGTGCAGGCATCACGCCGGTCAAGGCGATGACGGCCCAGGCCTGGGGCAAGGGCGTCGTGCGCCGCGAAGGGCACAGCAACGGCCAGCGCATCGCCATCCTGGCCTTCGGCACCTTGCTTTACCCGGCGCTGGAGGCCGCGGAGCGGCTGGACGCGACCGTCGCCAACATGCGTTTCGTCAAGCCGCTGGATGCCGAACTGGTGGCCGAGCTGGCACGCACGCATGACGCCCTGGTCACGGTGGAAGACGGCTGCGTCATGGGCGGCGCCGGCAGCGCCGTCACCGAGGCGCTGAACGCCGCGGGTTTGAGCGTGCCGGTGCTGCAGCTCGGCCTACCTGACGAGTTTGTCGAGCATGGCGACCCGGCCAAACTGATGAGCCTGTGCGGGCTGGACGCCGCCGGCATCGAGGCCAGTATCGTCAAGCGCTTCGGTACCAAGCCTACGGTTGTGGCGCGCTCCGCAGCGCGCTGAGCAGGGCTTGGACCAGCGGTTGCGCGGGTCGGTGGACGGGGATCAGGGCGCTGACCCGGTAGGGAATCGACACCGCAAGCGGCCGCACCACAAGGCCTGACCCCGCGCAGGCCGCGGCCGTCAGCGGGTTGACCACGGCCAGGCCCAGGCCGGCCCGCACCAGCTCGCAGACGGCCACCGCGCTGTGCGTCTGCACCCGCAGCCGTCTTGCAATGCCTGCCGCGTCGAAGCGGGCATCGATCTCGCGCCGGTAGGGGTCGTCCTCGGCCAGGCTGATGAAGTCCTGACCCTCGAAGTCCTTCAGGCGCAGCCGCTTGCGCGAGGCGAGTGCATGGTCGGCCGGCAGCACGGCGACCTCGTCGGCCTGCAGCACCGGTTCGACGCGCACGCCGGGCAGGGGCGTGGCCTGTTCCGCCAGGCCGAGGTCGAAGCGCTGTTCGCTGATCCAGGCGTCCAGCAGCGGTGGCTCGGCCGGTGTGATGGCCACGCGGGCGGTCGGGTGCCGGCCCAGCAGCGCGGCCAGTGCGCCGGGAAGCAGCGCGTGCGACAGCGCCGGCAGGCTCAGCAGGCTCAGTTCGGCATCCTCCGAGCGCCCCAGCGCCTCGGCCCGCTCGATGACGCGGGCCAGGCCCTGGAAGCTGCGCTCCACCTCGTCGAACAGCGCCCGCGCCCGCGCAGTCGCCTTGAGGCGGCCGTGCTCACGCTCGAACAGAGCGTAGCCGAGCAGGTGCTCCAGCCGAGCCAGGTCGCGGCTCAGCGTGGGCTGCGAGGTATGCAGCAGCGCCGCGGCGCCCGTGACGCTGCCTGCCGTCATGACGGCACGGAACACTTCGATGTGGCGGTGTTGGATGTCCATATCAGGATTGAATTGTCTCCGCACAATTTGCGATTTGATTGAATGGATGGAAGGCGGCATCCTGCGTCCCATGACCAAGCCCCTGCCTGCCGCTCTGAACCCCGCCCGCCTCTCGACCCTGGCCGCCGAGCACGGCACGCCGCTGTGGGTCTATGACACCGCCACCATCCGCCAGCGCGCTGCGTCGCTGCGGCCCTTCGACGTCGTCAGATTCGCGCAGAAGGCTTGCTCCAACGTCCACATCCTGAAGTTGCTGCGCGAGGCCGGCGTCAAGGTCGATTCCGTCTCGCGCGGTGAGATCCTGCGCGCCCTGGCTGCGGGTTATGAAACCGGGGGGGACGACATCGTTTTCACCGCCGACCTGCTGGACCATGCCACGCTGGCCACCATCGTGGAGCACCGCATCCCCGTCAACGCCGGCTCCATCGACATGCTCGATCAGCTGGGAGAGGCCTCGCCGGGCCACGCTGTCTGGCTGCGCATCAACCCCGGCTTCGGCCATGGCCACAGCCACAAGACCAACACCGGCGGCGAGCACAGCAAGCATGGCATCTGGCACGCCGACCTCGGCGCCGCGCTGGCCACCATTCGCCGCCACGGGCTCAAGCTGGTCGGCCTGCACATGCACATTGGTTCCGGCGTCGACTACGAACACCTGGCCCAGGTCGGCCAGGCCATGGTCGGCCTCGTGCGCGAGGCGATCGGCGCCGGCCACGACCTGCACGCCATTTCGGCCGGCGGCGGGCTGTCCATTCCCTATCGGGACGGCGACGCGCGCATCGACGTCGCCCACTACTTCGGCCTCTGGGACGCCGCGCGCCGCGAGGCCGAGGCGCTGGTCGGTCACGCGCTGAAGCTGGAGATCGAGCCCGGCCGCTACCTCGTCGCCGAGAGCGCCGTGCTGCTGGCCGAGGTCAGGGCGGTCAAGAACGCCGGCGCCAACCGGTTCGTGCTGGTGGATGCCGGCTTCAACGAGCTGATGCGTCCGGCCATGTACGGCGCCTTCCATGCGATGAGCCTGATCGCCGCGGCCGGTTCCGGCGGTGCTGCCCAGCCCACCGTCGTCGCCGGGCCGCTGTGCGAATCGGGCGACGTATTCACCCAGGGCCCCGGTGGCGAAGTGCTGACGCGCGAGCTGCCGCCCGCCCAGGTGGGTGACCTGCTCGTCATCCACGACGCGGGTGCCTACGGCGCGTCCATGTCGAGCAACTACAACAGCCGTCCCCTGGCCGCCGAGGTGCTGGTCGACGCCGACACGAGCCGGCTCATCCGGCGCCGTCAGACGGTCGAGGAATTGCTCGCGCTCGAAACCTGACGCTGCCAACCGCTGGCGCCTTGGCGCCAGGTCGGTTGATCATGCGGTGCATGAAGCGCCCCCCGATTCAATGCGCCGCGGTACATCGGGCAACATACCGATCGGCGGCGCGCTGATGAATCGTCACCGCGCTGCCTTAGGCTCGCCGGACAGGCGCGACACGGCGGCAGCTGAGACGCAAGCACGGCCATCGTGCCCCCCCCCCGGTTGCGCGGCGTGAAGCGCGCGTCCCGAGCCCTGTCGATAGGCAATGGCAATAGCGTCGATTTGATAAATGTTTTCAACCGAAAACAAGGCGCCGATATAGTTCTGCCTATCCCATCCACCCCCAAACGGAGCATGCGAATGTCTTTGATCAACAGCCAAGTCCAGCCCTTCAAGACCGAAGCCTTCCACAACGGCAAGTTCATCACCGTCAGCGATGAAACGCTCAAGGGCAAGTGGTCCGTGCTGATCTTCATGCCGGCCGCCTTCACCTTCAACTGCCCGACCGAAGTCGAAGACGCGGCGGAAAGCTACGCCGAGTTCCAGAAGATGGGCGCCGAGGTCTACATCGTCACCACCGACACCCACTTCTCGCACAAGGTCTGGCACGAGACATCGCCGGCCGTCGGCAAGGCCAAGTTCCCGCTGGTGGGCGACCCGACCCACACGCTGACCAATGCCTTCGGCGTGCACATCCCTGAAGAAGGCCTGGCGCTGCGCGGCACCTTCGTCATCAACCCCGAAGGCATCATCAAGACGGCCGAGATCCACTCCAACGAGATCGCCCGCGACGTGTCTGAAACCCTGCGCAAGCTCAAGGCGGCCCAGTACACCGCCGCCAACCCCGGCCAGGTCTGCCCGGCCAAGTGGAAGGAAGGCGCCAAGACCATCGCCCCGAGCCTGGACCTCGTCGGCAAGATCTAAACGCCATGCTGTTTGCAAGGAGCCCGGGAGGGCTCCTTCCTTCCGCAGAGCCTCAAAGGTTCTGCTGAAAGGGCCTCCGCTCTTCACGGGGACCCTTTCAGCAGTGGCCGATGTCGCCACGCCTCACTGAAAGGACCTCACCATGTTGGACGCCGCACTGAAGACCCAGCTCCAGGGCTACCTGGACCACGTCAAGCTGCCCTTCGAAATCATCGCCTCGCTGGACAACTCGGCCAGCAGCGACGAGATGCGCGAACTGCTCGAAGAGATCGTCGGCATGAACGACAAGATCTCGTTCCGCGCCGACGGCGTCGACGCGCACACCCCGTCCTTCCTGCTGCGCCGCACCGGCACCGAGCAGTCGCTGCGCTTCGCGGCCATCCCGCTGGGCCATGAGTTCACCTCCCTCGTGCTCGCCCTGCTGTGGACCGGCGGCCACCCGCCCAAGGTCGAGCAGGCGCAGATCGACGCCGTCAAGGCGCTGGACATGGACCTCGACTTCGAGATCTACATGAGCCTGAGCTGCCACAACTGCCCGGACGTGGTGCAGGCGCTCTCGCTGATGGCAATAGTCAACCCGCGCATCCGCACCACCGTCATCGACGGCGGCCTGTTCCAGAGCGAGGTCGAGGGGCGCGACATCATGGCCGTGCCGGCCGTGTGGCTGAACGGACAGCCCTTTGCCTCGGGCCGCATGTCGCTCGAGGAGATCGTCGCCAAGCTCGATACCGGCGCTGCGACGCGCGATGCCAAGAAGCTGGATGCCGAGGCGCCCTACGACATGCTCATCATCGGCGGCGGCCCTGCGGGTGCTGCGGCTGCGGTGTATGCCGCTCGCAAGGGCATCCGCACCGGGGTGGCGGCCGAGCGCTTCGGCGGCCAGGTCAACGACACGCTGGGCATCGAGAACTACATCTCCGTGTCCATGACCGACGGCCCGAAGTTCGCTGCCGCGCTGGAAGGCCATGTCAAGGACTACAAGGTCGACATCCACAACCTGCAACGCGCCGAGAAGCTCGTCCCTGCGGCCGAAGCCGGCGGCCTGGTCGAGGTGGAGCTGGCCAATGGCGCCAGGCTCAAGGGCAAGACCGTCATCCTCTCCACCGGCGCGCGCTGGCGCAATGTCGGCGTGCCCGGCGAGGCCGAGTACAAGAACAAGGGCGTGGCCTACTGCCCGCATTGCGACGGCCCCCTGTTCAAGGGCAAGCCGGTTGCGGTCATCGGCGGCGGCAACTCGGGCGTCGAAGCCGCGATTGACCTGGCAGGCATCGTCAGGCATGTGACGCTGATCGAATTCGGCGCCGAGCTGCGCGCCGATGCGGTGCTGGTCAACAAGCTGAAAAGCCTGCCCAACGTCACCATCATCACCAACGCGCAGACGACCGAGTTCACCGGCACCAACGGCAAGCTCGACGGCCTCAACTACACCGATCGCCTCACGGGTGAGGCCAGGCGCGTCGAGGTGGACGGCTGCTTCGTGCAGATCGGCCTGGTGCCCAACACCGAGTGGCTGCGCGGCACGCTGGAGCTCAGCAAGCACGGCGAGATCATCGTGGACGCCAAGGGCGCCACCTCGCTGCCCGGCGTGTTCGCGGCGGGTGACGCGACGACCGTGCCCTTCAAGCAGATCGTCATCGCCGCCGGTGACGGCGCGAAGGCGGCGCTGGGCGCGTTCGACTACATGATGCGGCAGCCCGCCGTGGCCGCGTGATCAAAGCGGCCTGACCTGCAAGGCGCGGCGGGTCTGCCACAGGCCCTCCGCGCTGTAGAGCGTCAATGCGCCCCAGATGAAGCCGAAGGCGATCAGCCGGGTCGCGTCCATCGGCTCCTTGAACAGGAACACGCCGAGCAGGAATTGCAGCGACGGCGATACGTACTGCACCAGGCCCAGCGTGGCCAGCGGCAGGCGCCGCGCGCCGGCCGCGAACAGCAGCAGGCTGCCGGCGGTGACGGGCCCGGTGCCGATCAGCCAGGCCCAGTCGACCACGGTCTGGCCGGCCATGCTGCCGTCCTGCGACCACCAGATCAGGCCGGCGGCCGCCAGCGGCGCCAGGATCAGCGTCTCCAGCGTCAGGCCCTCGATGGCACCCAAAGCAGCGGTCTTGCGCATCAGGCCATAGAAGCCAAAGCTCACGGCCAGCACCAGGGCCACCCAGGGCAGGCGGCCGCCCGCCACCGTCAGCCAGACCACGCCAAAAGCCGCCAGGCCGACGGCCAGCCATTGCACCGGCCGGGGCCGCTCGTGCAGCAATGCAAAGCCGAGTGCCACGTTCACCAAGGGGTTGATGAAGTAACCCAGGCTGGCGTCGATGACATGGCCGTGGCCGACGGCCCAGACATAGGTCAGCCAGTTGATGGCGATCAGCGTGGCTGACACCGCGAAGCGCCGCCAGGTCGCGGCGCTGACGTCCTTGAGCCAGCTCATATTGCGCATCACCAGCAGCACGACGGCGACGAAGGCCAGCGACCACAGCGTGCGATGGGCGACGATCTGCAGCGCCGGAATGGCGGCGATCTGACGGAAATAGAGCGGGAACAAGCCCCAGCTCAGATAGGCGCCGAGGGCGTAGAGGATGCCGGGGTTCATCGGCCCGCATTCTCATTGAGGGTTAATCCGGGTGCTTGGTCAAGGGCGTAGACGTCGAATTGGCCCCGCCTCTTTCGTCGTCAGCCCATGGCCCTCATCGAATTCACCCCCCAACTGCGCCGTTTTGTCGACGCCCCGTCCTGCGAGTGCGAGGCGGCGACGCTGCGCGAGGCGCTTGATGCAGCGTTTGCCGAGCAGCCGCGGCTGCGGGGCTACATCCTCGACGAGCAGGGCCATCTGCGCGTCAACGTCGTCGTCTTCATCGACGGTCAACGAGCGCGCGACCTGCGCGGACTGAGCGACCCCTTGCGGGCCGGCAGCCGCATCCATGTCCTGCAAGCCTTGTCTGGAGGTTGAACCATGAATGACCGCGCCTGGGCCGCGACCCGCAAAGGCCTTTTCGAACTGCGCCGCCGAGGCGGGGCCTGGCAGATCGAGCACATCAGCTTCCTGGCCGAGCCGGTCAGCATGCTGTTGCCACCCGACGCCTCCGGTCGCATGCTGGCCGCGCTCAACCTGGGGCACTTCGGCGTCAAGCTGCATGCCTCGATTGATGCCGGCAAGACCTGGCGCGAGGTTGGTGTGCCGACCTTCCCGCCGCAGCCCGAGGGCGCTGAAGGGCCGGAGTGGAAGCTGCTGCAGATCTGGTCGATGGAGAGGGCGGGTGACATGATCTGGGCCGGCACCATCCCCGGTGGTCTCTTCAGCAGCCGTGACCACGGCTCGACCTGGCAGCTCAACGAGGCGCTCTGGTACGAGCCGCTGCGGCTGGGCTGGTTCGGCGGCGGCAGCGACGCGCCGGCCATCCATTCCGTCTGCGCGCGGGCCGACCGCCCGGACGAGTTGCTGCTGGGCATCTCCTGCGGCGGCGCCTGGCGCTCGACCGATGGCGGCCTGACGTGGGCCCTGAGCGCCAAGGGCATGCGCGCCGACTTCATGCCGCCCGAGCAGGCCGGCGACGAGAACGTGCAGGACCCCCACCTCATCGCGCGCTGCCGCGACGTGCCCGAAGTGCTCTGGTGCCAGCATCACAACGGCATCTTCCGCAGCAGCGACAACGGCGCGAACTGGGCGGAACTGCAGGCCCAGCCGTCCAGCTTCGGCTTCCCCGTCGCGGCGCATCCGAGCGACCCCAATACCGCCTGGTTCGCGCCGGCCGTGAAGGACGAGCGCCGCGTTCCCGTCGACGGGGCGCTGTGCGTGACCCGCACCCGCGACGGCGGCAAGACCTTCGAGGCCTTGCGCACTGGCTTGCCGCAGCAGCATTGCTACGACCTGATCTTCCGCCACGGCCTGGTGGTGGACGACAGCGGCGAGCAGCTGATGATGGGCTCGACCACCGGTGGCCTGTGGGCCAGTGGCGATGGTGGCGACAGCTGGCAGACCGTGTCGGCCCACCTGCCGCCGATTTACGCAGTCAAGTTCGGCTGAAGTGTTGAGCCCCTCGTCCGGTCTTGCCCCGCTGAACGCGGGCGAGCCCAGCCGCTCCCCCGGGGGGACGTCGACGCTTGCGGCATCGAGCCGCCAGCATCGTCAGGCGGGCCGGCTCGGGAGCGGCCCAGCGCTCGGCTCGGAATACCCACGGGTCTCATGGGCTACGACGTCAAGCTCGGCTGAGCTTGTTCTTGATGCCGGCTAGCTCGGCGGCGTCTAGCGTCGGCGGCGGATAGCTCATCTTCAGCGCCGCCAGCGTGTCGACGATGACCTGCGACACGATGAGCCGCGCATTGCGCTTGTCGTCCGCCGGCACCACATACCAGGGCGCCTCGGCGCTGCTGGTGGCCCCCAGCGCCGCGCCGTAGGCCTGCATGTACTTGGGCCACAACTCGCGCTCGGACATGTCGTCAGCGGTGAACTTCCAGTTCTTGGCCGGGTCGTCCAGCCGTGCCAGAAAGCGCTGGCGCTGCTCTTCCCGGGACAGGTGCAGGAAGAACTTGACGACGCGCGTGCCGTTGCGGTGCAGGTGCTGCTCCAGGTTGTTGATGGACGCGTAGCGCTCGGCCCAGATTGCCGGCGCGCGCCCATGTTCCTTGGGCAGCGACTGCGCCTGCAGAATCTGCGGGTGCACGCGCACGATCAGCACCTCCTCGTAGTAGGAGCGGTTGAAGATGCCGATACGCCCGCGCTCGGGCAGGCATTGCGTGGCGCGCCACAGGAAGTCGTGGTCCAGCTCCAGGGCGCTGGGGTGCTTGAAGCTGAACACCTGGCAGCCCTGCGGGTTCACGCCCGACATGACGTGCTTGATCACGCCATCCTTGCCCGCCGCGTCCATGGCCTGGAAGATCAGCAGCAGCGAGTAGCGGTTGTGCGCATACAGCAGGTCCTGCAGCGCGCTGAGGCGGTCGACCTGGGCGCCCAACTGGCGCGCGTAGTCGTCCTTGTCGGCGTACAGCGACGCCACGGCCGTGGGCCACTGCTTGAGCTTGAGCGGCTGGCCGGGCGTGACCCGGAAGGCGTCGGTGGCGATCTTCATGAGTTGATTCTCAGCCTGGCGTCGGCCAATGCCCGCCCAGCGGCGCATGCAATTGCAGCGGCATGCCGGTGACCGGGTGCGTCAGCGACAGCGACTGCGCGTGCAACCACAGCCGCTGCAGGCCCAGCTGGGCCGCGACGGCGCGGTTCAGCGGCCCCTTGCCATGCGTCGCGTCGCCGAGGATGGGGTGGGCGATGTGCTTGAGGTGGCGGCGGATCTGGTGGCGGCGGCCCTGCAGCGGTTCGGCTTCCAGCAGCGCGACGCGCGTGCTCGCAAAGCGGGCGTCGCTGGCGAACGGCCACTCGATGCGGCGCAGCACGCGCCAGCGGGTCTGCGCCTGCAGCATGGGCTGGCCGGCCGACGGCAGCTCGGGGTCGCGGGCGAGCGGGTGGTCGACGACGCCCTCGTCGGCGCCCGGCCAGCCGCGCACCAGGGCCACATAGCGCTTGTGCATCTGCGCCTGCTCGAACATCGACCCCAACGCGGACGCGACCGCGGCCGACAGCGCGAACAGCAGCACGCCCGAGGTGCCGCGGTCCAGCCGGTGCGCGGGCCACACCGGCCGCCCGAGCTGGTCGCGCACCAACTGCAGCGCGGCCTCGCCTTCACCGGCGGCCAGCTGGGTGCGGTGCACCAACAGGCCGGCCGGCTTGTCGATGGCGACGAGATGCTCGTCCAGATGCAGGATGGCCAGCGTCAAGACAGCTCGCCGTCCACATAGAACCATTCGCCGTGCTCGCGCACGAAGCGGCTGACTTCGTGCAGGCGATGCGCGCGACCACCGAGCTTGCTGCGCGCGACGAACTCGACGGTGCCGTGGTCGGCGTCCTGCATCGCACTGCGCTTGACCGCCAGCCCCAGCCATGTCAGCGCCGGGTCGGGCGGCTCCAGCGCGGCGGGCCGCGTGCTGGCGTGCCAACTGGCGAGCAGGTAGTCGCGCCGGTCCAGCACGAAGGCGGCGTAGCGCGAGCGCATCAAGGCCTCGGGCGTGGCCGCGACCAGCGTGCCGCAAGCAGCCTGTTCCGAGTGCAGGCGGCCGCAGCAGTCCGTATAAGCCAGGCCGCCGCCGCAGGGGCATGGAGAAGGGGAACTCATAGGCATTGCATGATGCCGGAGCGGAAACGGCTCAGGGGCGCTCAGGCGGGCTCGGCGGTCCAGCGCTCCAACTGCTGCTGCAGCTCGGCCGCGCGCGCGTCGCCGGGCTTGAGAGCCCGTGCCGTCGCGATGCTCTGGCGCATCTCCGCCTCCAGCGTAGGCGATCGGCCGTGGCGTTGCAGCACGGTCAGGGCGACGGCGGCGAAGTTCAGCAGCACGCGCGCATTGCGCGGCATCGAGATCCTGGCGCTGCGCAGGCCTTCCAGCGCCGCCTGCGAATCGCCCTCGGCCATCAGCCGCATGCTGTCCTTCATCGCGTTCGTGGCCTCGCGCCGGGCGGCGGTCACCAGTTCGCTGCCGGCTGCGCCCTGGCCCAGGCGCTCGAAGGCGAGCTGGGTGCGTTGCAGCAGGCGCTCGTTGTCGTAGTTGTTGCGCGTGACGTGTTGCAGCAGCCGCGTGGCCGCATCGGCCTGCTGGGCCTCGATCAGGGTCTCGGCGATGCGTGCGGCGGTGTCGGCAGCACCGGGCGAGGTCTCGTCCGCGCTCAGCGCCACCAGTTCGGTCGCCAGCTTGGCGGCGGCCGCCTTGTCGCCCTGGGCTTGCAGCGCGCGCACCTGCTCGGCCTTGGCCAGCAGCTGCGCATCGCGGCTGCCGTAGCGCTGGGCCATGGTGGCCACCAGCTTGTGGGCCTCGGCCGGGTTGCCGGCCTCGGTGTGCATCCTGGCCATGCCGAGGAAGGGTTCGACGTTCTCGATGGCGCTGTGTTCGGTCAGCTTGAGGGCGCGCGAGAAGGCATGGGCGGCGATGTCGCGCTGGTCCCGGGCCAGCGCCGCGACACCCAGCGCGGACTGGCGGCGCGCCGAGTTGGGCGACAGCCTGACGGCGCGCTCCAGCAACGCGACCTGTTGCTCGCCCTGGCCTTGCGCGGACAACAAGGCGGCCAGCTCGTCATAGGCTTCGAGGTACTGCGGATGCTCTCGCACCGTCTCCTGCAGCAAGGCCTGTGCACGGGGCAGGTCCTGGGCGTGCAGGTACACCTGGGCCAGCCCCAGCCTGGCCCAGGGGACGGGGCCCCGCTGCAACACGCTCTCGTAGACGGCCTGGGCCTGGGGCCATTCGTCCAGCAGCTGGTAGAGCTGGGCCTGCAGCCGCAGGACTTCGGCCAGGCTCTTGGTGCCGCTGGCGATCTGCTCGTTGCAGAGCTGCAGGGCGCGGCGCCAGTCCTGGGCCTTCATCGCCACCGCGATGCCGGCCAGTGCCGCCTTGCGCTCCACCAGCTTGAGCAGGCGGCTTTGCAGCATGCTTTCGGTGATGGGCTTGAGCAGGTAGTCGTCGGGGGCCTCTTCAGCGGCGGCCGAGACCATGATGCTGGTCTTCTCGGCGGTGATCATCAGCCACACGGTGGCCGGGCCGATCCAGTTCTTCAGCCGCGCTTCCTCCAGCAGCTGCTGGCCGTTCTTGCCATCGCCCAGGTTGTAGTCGCACATGACGATGCCATAGCTCTTGGCGCTGAGCATGGCCGTGGCCTCGCGGCCGTCGCGGGCCGTGTCCACGCGGCGCGCGCCGCAGCGCAGCAGCAGGCCCTTGAGCTCGCTGCGCATGGCCTCGAAATCCTCCACCAGCAGCACGTCGCTGCTGCGCAAGGGGTCGGCGGCGGCCGTCCAGTTGTTCATGGCAGCACCAGCGTGAAGCGGCCACCGCCCAGGTCGCCGCCATTGCAAAGACGGGTGCCGCCCGTCACGTCGCGGCGGCGGTGCAGGCCGGCCGCCAGGCGCGCGAAGAACAGGCCCAGGCCGGTGCTGCCGGTATGCACGTCGATGCCCTGTCGAGCCGGGAAACCCTGGGCCAGCATGAACTCCGGAAATCCTTCGCCGTCGTCGGCCACCTCGATCTCCAGCTGCTCCTGATCGACGCTGAAGCTCAGCCGGACCGTCTGCCCCGCGTAGCGCACCGCACCGAACAAGGCTTGTGTGAGCACGCTGCCGATCAGGTCATGGTCGAAGACCCAGTCCTGCACGTCTGGCTCGGCCTCGAGTTGCAGCGTCAGCCCCTTGAGCCGGGCCAGCGGTCGCACGCGGTCCAGCAGCTCCCGGGCGAACTCGTCGAGCTGGATCTGGGCCGGCTCGAACGGGTACATGCCTTCTTCCAGCTTGTAAATGGCCATCAGCTGCACGAGATTGCCGTTGACGCGCTGGGTCTCATACAGCGCCTGGCAGGTCGACAAGGCCGCGCCCGACGGTGGCTCGGTGTCCTTTGTGGCCAGCTGCTGCAGCGCGTCTTCAAGGTAGGCGGCGATCACGCTGACCGAGTTCTTCATGTCGTGGGCCGCGGCCGCCACGAAGGTCGACATATTCATCGCATCCCTTTCCGCTTCCCGCCCGCCTGTGTCCTGGCGCTTGCAGCCGACTCTACAGACGCATGAGCAAGAAGAGCAATCCGCGCGCCCGGCGCGGCCGCAAGGCTTGTATCCAGGCGTCAGAGCCCTGCGCTACAGCTTCAGCTCCCAGCGTTCGCTGGTGACTTGCTGACCGAAGCTGTGCAGGGGCTCGCTGTGCACCAGCTGGTAGCCCTCGGCGGCATAGATCGTCCGCGCGGCGGTCAGCGCGCTTTGCGTCCACAGCGTGATGTGCTTGTAGCCGGCGGCGCGGGCGAAGCCGCTGCACTCGCGCACGAGGCGCCTGCCCAGCCCCAGGCCGCGCGCATGCGGCTCCAGCAGCAGCAGGCGCAGCTGCG
>NZ_JBQVNP010000066.1:0-28065 GCF_052436255.1 Roseateles sp.
GGCCAGCGGCAGGCCCGGGCCGCCGCCGGCGGCCGCGTGCGCCTGCATTGCGCCGGCCAGGGCCAGGGCATAGGCGGTCAGCCGCGCCTGCTCCGAGGGCGGCAACAGCGTGCCTAGCAGCCGCTGCAGGCCGTCGTCGCCCCATTCATAGACCACCTCGAGCCGCGCCGGCATCAGGCGCACGCGCCGCACCATGTCGAGCGCCAGCGCGCCTTCGGGGGTGGCGTTGAACCGCTCGACCAGACCCGGCAGCAGCCGCTCGGCCACCCAGGCCGGCACCGGCAGCCGGCCCACGCGCAGGGCTTCGATGGCGGGCAGCCCGGGGGTCTCGCGCAGCGTGGCGGAGACATTCAGCCAGACCGTGACGGGGCTGCGTGGCAGGGGCAGGCTGGACTGCAGCAAGGCGCTGCCGCCGCCCAGCACGAGTTGCGCCGAGGCGCCCGGCGCCCCCTGTGCCCAACGGCGGGCCAGCTGGTCCAGCACGAGATTGGCCTCACGCTCGGAGGCCACCAGCGTACGAAACGGGCCGATCGCCGGCCGGCGCGGGTCGTTGAGGCGCAGGAAGTCGCGCGCTCGTGCCACGTCCGCCGCCGACACCTCGGCCCGCCCGGGCCAGCGCGGCGACCCCTGCAGTGTCAGCGCCAGCGTCAGCAGGCAGGCGACCACCAAGGCCACGACCATCCACGCGCCGCCCTTCAGGCCCAGCCGCAGCGCCGCACGCAGGCGGCCGGTGCGAGGCTGTGCAGGCCGGCCGCCAAAACCAGCAGGGCTGTTCTTCACGCGAGCGTCACGGTGCAGCCTGCAACAGCCTCACGCCCGGTCCCGGGTTGCCGGCAGAAACGGCTGGATGACACCGAGCAGCCGGTCGACGTAGGCGTCCTTTTCGCCGACCGGCGCCGCATAGTGCAGCGCGCTGCGCGCCGCCTCCAGCCCGGCGCCCGACACCATGACCCAGGCGGCCAGGTATTGCGAGGCCAGGCAGCCGCCTGCCGTGGCGATGGGGCCGCGGGCGTGGAAGGGCTCCTCGACGACGCGCACGCCGGCCTCGACGACCCAGGGCTTGGTGGTCGCGTCGGTGCAGGCCGGCATGTCGGCCAGCAGGCCCAGGCGCGCCATCAGCAGCGTGCCCGAACACTGGCCTCCGATGAGCTGGCGCAGCGGGTCCAGCTGCAGCCGGTCCAGCAGGGCGCTGTCGGCCGCGATGGTGCGGGTGTGGATGCCGCTGCCGAACAGCACGACGTCGGCCTCGTTGGCGAACTCCAGCGGCTGCTGGGCCGTGACGGTGACGCCGTTCATCGACCGGACCTGCGCGCCCGGGCTGGTGATCTGGGCCGACCAGCCCAGCGCGTACAGCCGGTTCAGCAGGCCCAGCGCAATGAAGCTGTCGAGCTCGTTGAAGCCGTCAAAGGTCAGGATGGCAACCTTCATGCAGGCTCACTCTTCGAGCAGGCTGCGGAGCATCCAGGCCGTCTGTTCGTGGACGGTCAATCGTTGCGTCAGCAGGTCCGCCGTCGGCTCGTCGCCGGCCTTGTCGACCAGCGGGAAGATGGCGCGCGCCGTGCGGGCGATGGCCTCGTGGCCCTGCATCAGCAGCTCGACCATCTTCATCGCCTTGGGTGGCTCGGCGGGCGCGTCGGGCAGGCCGCTGAGCTTGGTGAACTGGGCATAGCTGCCCGGCGCCGGGTGGCCCAGGGAGCGGATGCGCTCGGCGATCGGGTCGACGGCGTTCCACAGCTCGGTGTACTGGGCCATGAACATCGCATGCAGGCTGTTGAACATCGGCCCGGTGACGTTCCAGTGGAAGTTGTGCGTCGTCAGGTAGAGGGTATAGGTCTCGGCCAGCAGCTTGGATAGGCCGGCTGCAATCGCGGCGCGGTCTTTCTCGCCGATGCCGATGCTGATGGCCAGGCTGCTGGATGGGATGGTGGACTTCTTGGCCATGCAGGGCTCCGGAAACAAGGGATGGGGCAAGCCTAACGGATCACGCCGCGCCATTGTGGGAGCGCTGAAGCAGCTGGCCGAGCGCCTGGCCGCCGCGGTGGCACCTTCCGGCTGGCGGGTTGAAGCTGCAGGAGCGGGGCGGGGGCCACAAAGCCCCCGCGCGAGCTTCAGGCGTCCAGGTCGAAGCGGTCCAGCTCCATCACCTTGGTCCAGGCGGCGACGAAGTCCTGCACGAACTTCTCGCCGGCATCGGCGCTGGCATAGACCTCGGCCAGCGTGCGCAGTTGCGCGTTGGAGCCGAACACCAGGTCGGCCACGGTCGCCGTCCAGCGGCGCTCGCCGGTCTGGCGGTCCACGCCTTCCAGCACATCGCCTGCGGCGGCCTTTTGCCACTTGGTGCGCATGTCCAGCAGGTTGACGAAGAAGTCGTTGGACAGCGTGCCGGGCCGCTCGGTGAGCACGCCGTGCGGGCTGCCGCCGGCATTGGCGCCGAGCACGCGCAGGCCGGCCACCAGCACCGCCATCTCGGGCGCCGACAGCGTCAGCAGCTGGGCCTTGTCGACCAGGCGCTCGGCCGCCGCGGCCAGCGGCAGGCCCTGGCGCAGGTGGTTGCGGAAGCCGTCGGCCTGCGGCTCCAGCACGGCGAAGGATTCGACGTCGGTCTGTTCCTGTGACGCGTCCATGCGGCCCGGGCGGAAGGGCACGCTGATGTCGAAGCCGCCCTTCTGCGCAGCCGCTTCGACGGCCGCGCCGCCGGCCAGCACGATGAGGTCGGCCAGCGAGACCTTCTTGCCGCCGGTGGCCGTCGCATTGAAGTCCCTTTGAATGGCTTCCAGCGCCGCCAGCACGCGGGCCAGTTCGGCCGGCTGGTTGACCTCCCAGTCCTTCTGCGGGACCAAGCGGATGCGCGCCCCATTGGCGCCGCCGCGCTTGTCGCTGCCGCGGAAGGTCGAGGCCGAGGCCCAGGCCGAGCTGACCAGCTGCGGGATGGTGAGGCCGGCATTCAGCACCCTGGCCTTCAGCGCGGCAATGTCATCGGCGCCGACGAGCACATGGTCGACCTTTGGAATCGGGTCCTGCCAGAGCAGCTCTTCCTGGGGCACCAGCGGGCCGAGGTAGCGCGCCACCGGGCCCATGTCGCGGTGGGTCAGCTTGAACCAGGCGCGGGCGAAGGCGTCGGCGAACTCGGCAGGGTTGGCGTGGAAGCGGCGCGAAATCTTCTCGTAGGCCGGGTCCATGCGCAGGGCCAGGTCGGCGGTGGACATCATGGGCGCGTGGAACTTGGTCGGGTCGTGGGCATCGACGACATCGTTGGCACCGGCGCCGCCCTTGGGCCGCCACTGCTGGGCGCCGGCGGGGCTTTTGGTCAGCTCCCAGTCGTACTTGAACAGGGTCTCGAAGTAGCCGTTGTCCCAGGTGGTCGGATTCGGCTTCCAGGCGCCTTCCAGGCCGCTGGTGATGGTGTGGCCGGCCATGCCGCTCTCGTAGCTGCTTCGCCAGCCCAGGCCCTGGTCCCAGAGGTCGGCGCCCTCGGGCTCCTTGCCCAGCAGCTGGGGGTCGCCGGCGCCGTGCGCCTTGCCGAATGTGTGGCCGCCGGCCACCAGCGCCACGGTCTCTTCATCGTTCATGGCCATGCGGGCGAAGGTGACGCGGATGTCATGCGCCGAGGCCAGCGGGTCGGGCTTGCCGTCGGGGCCTTCCGGGTTGACGTAGATCAGGCCCATCTGCACGGCGCCCAGGTGCGCGGCCAGCTCGCGCTCGCCGCTGTAGCGGCCGTTGGGGGCGGAGCTGAGCGCCAGCCATTCGGTCTCGGAGCCCCAGTCGATGTCCTCGGGCTCGTAGATGTCCTCGCGGCCGCCGCCGAAGCCGAAGGTCTTGAAGCCCATGGACTCCAGCGCGACATTGCCGGTCAGGATGAAGAGGTCGGCCCAGGACAGGTTGCGGCCGTACTTCTGCTTGATGGGCCAGAGCAGGCGGCGCGCCTTGTCGAGGTTGCCGTTGTCGGGCCAGCTGTTCAGCGGTGCAAAACGCTGGGCGCCCGTGCCGCCGCCGCCGCGGCCGTCGGCCACTCGGTAGGTGCCGGCGGCATGCCAGGCCATGCGGATGAAGAAGGGGCCGTAGTGGCCATAGTCGGCCGGCCACCAGTCCTGCGAGTCGGTCATCAGCGCATGCAGGTCGCGCACGACGGCGCCGAGGTCCAGGCTTTTGAAGGCCGCGGCGTAATCAAATGACTCCCCCATCGGGTTGCCGCGCGGCGCGTGCTGGTGCAGCACGCCGAGGTTGAGCTGGTTGGGCCACCAGCGCTGGTTGCCGCCCACGGGGCGCGTGGGCGCGCCGCTGGAGAACGGGCATCTGGCTTCGGTCGTGTCGGTCATGTCTGCTTCCTTGCTCGCATGGGTTGCGGCGTTACTGGAGCTTAGTGACGGCACTCTCGGCTGTGGTTTGAATAGATCAACGCAACTGATAGCCAAAATCATCTGGCAATGGCACGAGGCGCGTGCCGGCGGCGTTCAGCTCAGGCGATTGACGCCGTTCAGCTGGCAGGCGTAGATCGCATTGCGCAAGGCTGCGATGGCCTCGTAGCGCGTGAAGCTGCGGCGCCAGGCCAGCACGACACGCCGGGTCGGCACCGGGTCGCTGAAGGGCACGAAGCGCAAATGCGTGGAAGGCTCGTGCGCCACCGACAGCAACGGCACGACCGTCACGCCCATGCCCGACGCCACCATGTGCTTGATGGTCTCCAGCGACGAGCCTTCGAAGCTGCGGCGTATGCCCTCGGCATCGCTGGAGAAGCGCGCGAACTCCGGGCAGACCTCCAGCACATGGTCGCGAAAGCAGTGGCCGGTGCCGAGCAGCAGCATGGTCTCGCGCTTGAGCTCCTCGGCGCTGATGCTCGCGCGCGCGGCCAGCGCATGCGTGGCCGGCAGCGCGACGACGAAGGGCTCGTCGTAGAGCGGGGCGGTGGCCAGGCCGGCCTCGGGAAAGGGCTCGGCCATGATGGCGCAGTCCAGCTCGCCGGTGCGCAGCATCTCCAGCAGCTTGACCGTGAAGTTCTCCTGCAGCATCAGCGGCATCTGCGGGTACTGCTCGATGGTGTGCCTGACCAGCTCGGGCAGCAGGTAGGGGCCGATGGTGTAGATGAGCCCGAAGCGCAGCGCACCGGCCAGCGGGTCCTTGCCGCGCTTGGCGATCTCCTTGATGGCGCCGGCCTGGTCCAGCACCGACTGCGCCTGGCGCACGATCTCGTCGCCCAGCGGCGTCACCGACACCTCGCTGCCGCCGCGCTCGAAGATCTTCAGGTCGAGCTCTTCCTCCAGCTTCTTGATGGCGACCGACAGCGTCGGCTGCGACACGAAGCAGGCCTCGGCCGCGCGGCCGAAATGCCGCTCGCGGGCGACGGCGACGATGTAGCGGAGCTCGGTCAGCGTCATACAGGCCTTGGTCCGACAGCCGACCGCTTGCGATTGTTCGAAATGCTTGTCACGTCAATATCTTGCATGTTTGTCGGCGATAGCCACTTCGATCCGCGCCGCTGCACAGCCGCTGGTCTGGCGCTTCGGGCCGCTGGGAGCGTTGCTCCTCCTCGTGGGCGGCAGCCCACTTCGTCGTCGCGCCTTCCCAGCAGCCCGCCTCGCCAGCCCCTCGGCCGCGCTCGGCTGTCGGATCAAGGCCCGAACGCTACACTGCCGCCGCTCTCCGGGTAGACCCGGGGTTTTCACCAGGAAAGCCGCCATGACTGACCGCAAGCCGATGACCCTGCCGCGCCTGGCGCAGATGCATGCCAGCGGCGAAAAGATCGCCATGCTGACCTGCTATGACGCGGCCTTCGCGAGCCTGCTGGACGAGGCGGGCGTCGACATCCTGCTGATCGGCGATTCCCTCGGCAACGTGCTGCAGGGCCGCGGCTCCACGGCGCCCGTCAGCCTGGAGGACATGGTCTATCACACCTTCTGCGTCTCGCGCGGCCACAAGTGGGCCTGGATCATTGCCGACCTGCCCTTCGACAGCTATCACTCGTCAAAGGAAGAGGCCTGGAAGAGCGCTGCCGCCTTGGTCAAGGCCGGCGCCCACATGGTCAAGCTCGAAGGCGGCGGCTGGACGGTGGAGACGGTGCGCTTCATCAGTGAACGTGGCATCCCGGTCTGCGCCCACCTGGGCTTCACGCCGCAGACGGTCAATGCCTTGGGCGGCTTCAAGGTGCAGGGCCGCGACGCGGCCGGCGCGGCGCGCATGAAGCGCGAATCGATGGAGCTGGTGGACGCGGGTGCGGCCATGCTGCTCTACGAGATGGTGCCGGCTGCGCTGGCCGCCGAGATCACCGCCGCGTCGCCAGTGCCCGTCATCGGCATCGGCGCCGGGGTCGGCACCTCGGGCCAGGTGCTGGTGCTGCACGACATGCTCAACATCACGCCCGGCCGCAAGCCCCGCTTCGTCAAGGACTTCATGGCCGGCAAGGACTCGGTGCTGGCGGCGGTCAAGGGCTATGTGGACGAGGTGAAGGCCAAGACGTTTCCGGTGAACGACGTGCACGGCTTCTGAGCGAGCGCAGATTCAAATGCAACCACAGAGCCGCTGAGGCACAGAGCAGCTCCATGAATTCCTCCGTGTCTCTGTGCCTCTGTGGTTGCATTTCCTGGAACGTCTCATGCAAGTGATTCACACCATCCCCGAGCTGCGCGACGCGCTCGCTGGTCCCCCTCAGCGCGGCTTCGTGCCCACGATGGGCAACCTGCATGACGGCCACTTGGCGCTGGTCAAGCAGGCGCGCGAGCTGGTCGGGCCGAGCGGCGCCGTCGTCGCCAGCGTGTTCGTCAACCGCCTGCAGTTCGCGCCGCATGAGGACTTCGACACCTACCCGCGCACGCTGGAGCGCGACTGCGAACTGCTCGAAGGCGCTGGCTGCGACATCGTCTTTGCGCCGTCCGAGGGTGAGCTCTACCCCGAGACGCAGGGCTACAAGGTGCAGCCGCCGACCGAGCTGGCCGACATCCTGGAAGGCCACTTCCGCCCCGGCTTCTTCACCGGCGTCTGCACCGTCGTGCACAAGCTGTTCAACATCGTGCAGCCGACGCTGGCCGTGTTCGGCAAGAAGGACTACCAACAACTGATGGTGCTGCGCCGCATGACGGCACAGATGGCGCTGCCCATCGAGATCCATGGCGGCGAGACGCGCCGCAGCGAGCAAGGTTTGGCGCTGTCATCGCGCAACGGCTACCTGAGCGAGGCCGAGAAGGTGGAGGCGCTGCGACTGTCGCGCACGCTCAAGGACCTGATCGCGCGCTGGCAGGCCGGCGAGCGCGACCTGGCGGTGCTGGAAGCCGACGCGATGCAGTCGCTGCGCGATGCCGGCTGGGCGCCGGACTACCTGACGCTGCGCCGGCAGCATGACCTGGGGCCGGCGGTGGCGGGCCAACCGCTGGTGGCGTTAGGAGCTGCGAAACTCGGCCGCACCCGTTTGATCGACAACCTCGAAGTCTGACATGACATTGCTTCGACCGCGCCGTCGCCCCCTGCTGGCGCTGGCTGCCGCCACCACCGTCGCACTGACCCTGGCCGCCTGCGGCGGCGGCGGCGGTGACAGCGGCACGCCCGTGCAGCCGCCCACGCCGCCGGTCACGATCGGCGTCACCCACAAGGTGCGCCTGACCACCAACCAGGGCGTCATCGAACTGGGCCTGGACCGCAACCGCGCGCCCGTCACGGTGGACAACTTCCTGAAGTACGTCAACGACGGCTTTTACGACGGCACGGTCTTCCACCGCGTGATCAACAACTTCGTCATCCAGGGCGGTGGCATCATCCGCACCAATGCCGGTCTGAGTGAAAAAGCGCCCACCTACCCTGCCATCACGCTGGAGAGCCAGAACGGCCTTTCCAATATGCGCGGCACGCTGGCCATGGCCCGCACCTCGGTGGCCAACAGCGCGACCAGTCAGTTCTACGTCAACGTGGTGGACAACCTGAACCTGAACTACGTGAACGCGGCCAATCCCGGTTACGCCGTGTTCGGTCAGGTCACGGTGGGCATGGATGTGGTCGACAAGATCCGCGCGGTCAACACCAATGCGCAGGACGTGCCGCTGGTCGACGTCACGATCACCGAAGCCAAGGTGATTCAGTAACCAACTGCGTCCGGCTGTCGGCGCGACGGCGGAGCGGTTCGTTAGTCAGGCCTTCCTTCGAGGCCTGCCATGCTGAAACACCTGTCCGCGCTGCTGCTTGTCATTGGCCTGTCCGCATGTGGCGGCGGTGCCTATGTGGAAGTGGGCGGCGGCGGTGGTGGCGGTGGCACACGCTATCCCGAGCCCAACCCCACGCCCAACGCGCCGACGCTGTCCTGCAGCGCCGCCGGCCTGGCGGCGTCGGCGGCGTCGCAATGGGGCACGGTCTGCATGCTGACCAGCAGCGGCGAGATCGTCGTCGAGCTCTACGACACCTATGCGCCGCAGACGGTCGCCAACTTCTACAAGTACGTCGCCGCGGGCTTCTACACGAGGACGCTGATCCACCGCGTCGACCGCGACTTCGTCGTCCAGGGCGGCGGCTACACGAGCGGCATGGTGGTGAAGCCCCCGCTGTACGCGCCGATCAAATCGGAGAGCAACAACGACCTCTCCAACCTGCGCGGCACCATCGCGATGGCGCGCCGCAGCGAGGCCGACTCGGCCACCAGCCAGTTCTTCTTCAACGTGGTGGACAACACCAGCCTCGACTACCAGAGCGCCGCCAACCCTGGCTATGCCGTCTTCGGCCGCATCATCTCGGGGCTGAACACGCTGGATGCGATCAATGTCCTGCCGGTCTACACCTACAGCTCGACCGACATCCAGCCGCGCACCGAAGTGCTGGTCTATTGGGCACAGCGCCTGAAGTAGGCGCCGCCGGTCCGGGCAGCTTGCCCTTCGTCCTTGCGGCTCGCCGGTCGTCATCGGACCGCCGGTGACTTGACCGAATGGCGGCAACATGCGTCCCGTCACAACTTCGATGGAGACCGGCATGTCGGTTCGCAAGCGTTCCTGGATGGGCCTGTTCGGCGCCGCCGTGGCCATCGCCACGGCCCTGTACGTCAGCAACAGCGAGGCCGCCGGGACTGAGTTCCGCGACCTGCGCGTCGAGATCGTCGGCCAGGGCCGGCCGATCGTGATGATCCCGGGCCTGAACAGCGCCGCCAGCACCTGGACGGAAACCTGCGCCGCGCTGCAGCCCGGCGTGCAATGCCACATCGTGCAGTTGCCCGGCTTCGCTGGCGCCCCGGCCGTGGCGACCGACCACTTCATGACCGGCATGCTCGACCGCCTGCTGGCCTACCTGGACGACCGCCAGCTGGCCAAGCCCGTCGTCATGGGCCACAGCCTCGGCGGCACGTTGGCCCTGCAGATGGCAGCCGAGAAACCCGGCCGCATCGAGCGCCTCGTCGTCGTCGACTCCCTGCCCTTCCTGGCCGGCCTGCGCGGCATGTCACCCGAGGCGGCCAAGGGCGCCGCTGCCGCGATGCGCCAGCAGATGGTGGGCGCCACGCCAGCCCAGTGGGAGGCCGGCGCCCGCCAGGGCGCCATGGGCATGAGCCGCACGCCTGCCAACGGCGAACGCGTCGTCGCCTGGAGCCTGGCCAGCGACCGCGCCACCTCGGCCCAGGCCATGTCCGAGCTCTGGGGCGAGGACCTGCGCCCGCTGCTGCCGCGCATCACCGCGCCGACGCTGGTGCTGGGCGCCTGGGCGGCCTTCGAGCCCATGGGTTCGACGCTCGAGAGCACGAGGAGGATCTTCGAGACCCAGTACGCCGGCCTGAACGGCGTCAAGGTCGTCATGAGCCAGCGTGGCTATCACTTCCTGATGTGGGACGACGCCGACTGGCTGGTCGGCGAGGTCAAGGGCTTCCTGGCCGCGAAGTAGGCCGCGGTGGCTGCGGGCATGCAGACGCGCAGGCGCGCCGTCTGGCAGGCGGTGTTGTGGGGCAGCTATGTCGCCGTCTCGCTGGCCATGGTGTCGAGCTTCCAGCCGCTGAACGGGTCGCTGGCGTTCGTCATGGTCTGCCTGGGCCTGCTGCTGTGGGCGGCCAGCGAAGGCTTGCGCGCGCTGGCCCTGTGGCAGCGCTGGCTGGATCGCTCGCCCCGCTCGCTGCTGTTCTGCGTCGTGGTCATGCCGCCCGTCTTCGCGGCGCTGGTGCAGCTGGCACTGCTGGTGATCAACAAGACCGGGCTGGCGCTGGGCTGGCTGTCGTTCCCGCCCGGCACGCCGCGGGGCTGGGGCGTGCTGGCGGGCTACACCGCCAACACCAGCATCATGCTGTGGCTGTGGCTGACCGCCTGGGTGGGCACGCAGCTGCTGACGCGCTGGCGCCAGGGCGAGATCGCCAAATGGCAGGCCGAGGCCGCCGCCCGCGCGCTGGAGCTGCAGGTGCTGCGCGCCCAGATCAACCCGCATTTCCTCTTCAACGCGCTCAACAACCTGCGCGCTCTGATCAACGAGGACCCGGCCCGCGCCCGCGAGATGCTCAGCCGCCTGTCCAACACGCTGCGCCACACGCTGATGCACAGCGCCAAGGAGCGCGTGCCCCTGGCCGATGAGCTGGCCGTCGTGCGCGACTACGTGGCACTGGAGCAGTTGCACCACGAGGAGCGCCTGCGTGTGGACTGGCAGGTCGACCCCGCGGCCACGGCGGCAAGCGTGCCGCCGATGCTGCTGCAGCTGCTGGTGGAGAACGCCATCAAGCACGGCATTGCGCGCACGGCTGGCGGCGGCGTCGTGGAGGTGGTGATCCGCCGGCAGGGCGCAACGCTGACGGTGGCGGTGTCCAATCCGGGGCCGTGGGCGCCCGGCACATCCGACGGCACCGGCCTGGGCCTGGCGCATCTGCGCGAGCGGCTGGAGCGCGCAGGCGGCCAGGGGGCGGGCTGCCGCATCGACGCCGAGGGCGGGCGCGTCACCGTGACCGTCACACTGGATGTGAGTGCATGAAGATCTATATCGTCGAAGACTCGCGCCTGGCCCGGCAAGAGCTGCGCACATTGCTGGCGGCCATTCCTGACGCCGACATCGTCGGCGAGGCCGCCGAGCTGGCACCGGCATGCGAGGCCATCGACACGCTGCGGCCCGAGCTGCTGCTGCTCGACGTGGAGCTGCCCGGCGCCACCGGTTTCGACCTGCTGGACCAGCTCGAGCACCTGCCCCTGGTTGTCTTCACGACCGCCTATGACCAGCATGCGCTGGCCGCCTTCGAGCGCAACGCGCTGGACTACCTGCTCAAGCCCATCGATGCCGAGCGGTTGGCGGCGGCGTTGGCCAAGGCCCGCGAGCGCCAGCGCCCCACGCCCGCCGCCCTGCCCGCCGCCGCCGTCAAGGGCGCCGACGACATGGTCTTCCTGCGCGACGGTGAGCGCTGCTGGTTCGTGCGCCTGGGCGACGTCGCCGGGTTCGAGGCCTGCGGCAACTACGCCCAGGCCTGGTTCGACGGCCAGCGCCCGCTGCTGGCGCGCACGCTCACCAGCCTGGAGGAGAGGCTGGACCCGCAGCTCTTCTTCCGCGCCAGCCGCAGCCACCTCATCAACCTGCGCTGGGTGCGGTCCATCGAGCCCTGGCGCAACGACGGCTACCGCGTCACGCTGCGCGACGGCCACCAGGTCGAGGTGTCGCGCCGCCAGGCCAGGCTGCTGCGCGAACGGCTGGAGCTGTGACGCGCCGCCGCGCTTGCAGCCTGTCCCCCGCGATCTGCAGTCTGTCGCGTGGCGGGTGACCCGCCCACCGCCCTCTGCGAGCATTCGCGCCTCTCAACACCTGACCCCGGGACTCGAATGAACCGCTTTGCCTCCTTCTCCCTCGCCCTGACCTCGGCCATGCTGCTCAGCGCCTGCGTCTTTGCGCCGCCGGTGCACACCAGCAACAACCCGTCGGACGTGACCAAGATGAGTGAGCAGGCGCTGGCCACCTGCGGCGCCGGCAACGTCAAGGAAGTGAACGCGAAGAGCTTCAGCTGCAAGTGAAGCGGGTTTGGGCCCACTGGCCCCGCGGCTGATGCAAGGGATCGGCTGACGGCGTTCCGCCTCAAGCCTTCAGGAACTCCGCCTTCGTCCCGAGCCAGCGCACCACCTGCCGACGCGCGGCTTCGGGGTGTTCGTCCAGCAGCCGCGGCGCCAGCGTGCGCGCGGCCACCAGGAGGGGCGCATCCTCCTGCAGGTCGGCAAAACGCAGCAGCTCGGCGCCGCTCTGGCGCGCCCCCATGAACTCGCCCGGGCCGCGGATGTCCAGGTCGCGCCGCGCGATCTCGAAGCCGTCGGTCGTCTCGGCCATGGCCTTGAGCCGCGACTTGCCGGTGTCGGACAGCGGCGGGCTGTAGATCAGCACGCAGACACTCGCCTTCGAGCCTCGCCCCACGCGGCCGCGCAGCTGGTGCAGCTGCGCCAGGCCGAAGCGCTCGGCATGTTCGATCACCATCAGGCTGGCATTGGGCACGTCTACGCCGACCTCGATGACGGTCGTGGCCACCAGCACGCTCATCTGCCCGCCCGAGAACTGCGCCATCACGGCCGCCTTTTCCGTCGGCGCCATGCGCCCATGCAGCAGCCCGACGCTGGTGCCGGCCAGCGTTTCGCTCAGCTCGGCATGCGTCTCGGTCGCGTTGCGCAGGTCCACCGCCTCGCTCTCCTCCACCAGCGGGCAGACCCAGTAGACCTGCGCGCCGTCCGCCACCGCCATGCGGATCTTGTCGACCACGTCGTGGCGCTTGGACTCGGTGAACACCTTGGTCACGATGGGGCTGCGGCCGGGCGGCAGCTCGTCGATGGTGGACACGTCGAGGTCGGCGAAGTAGGTCATCGCCAGCGTGCGCGGGATGGGCGTGGCGCTCATCATCAGCATGTGCGGCTCCAGATCCATCGCCTTCAACTTGTTGCGCAAGGCCAGCCGCTGCGCGACGCCGAAGCGATGTTGCTCGTCGATGACGGCCAGCCCGAGCCGCGCGAACTTCACCTTGTCCTCGATGACCGCATGCGTGCCGACGATGAGCTGGGCCTCGCCCGAGGCGGCCGCGTCCAGCATCTTCTGCCGCGCCTTGCCCTTCACGCTGCCGGTGATCCAGGCGACCTTCAGCCCCAGCGGCTCCAGCCAGCCGATCAGCTTGCGGAAATGCTGCTCCGCCAGGATCTCGGTCGGCGCCATCAGCGCGCACTGCCAGCCGGCGTCAATGGCCACGGCCGCCGCCAACGCGGCGACCACCGTCTTGCCGGAACCCACGTCGCCCTGCAGCAGCCGGTGCATGGGCTGCGGCCGGGCCAGGTCTTGCGCCACCTCCTCGGCCACGCGCTGCTGCGCGCCGGTCAGCTCAAAGGGCAGCGCGGCCAGCAGCTTCTCGTGCAGCCCCCCGGGGCGACTGCGCAGGGCCGGCGCGGCCAGCAGCGCGCGTTCGCGCTGCGCCTGCAGCTGCGACAGCTGTTGGGCCAGCAACTCCTCGAACTTGAGCCGGTGCCAGGCGGGGTGGTTGTGCTCGTGCAGCGCTGCCTGTGAGGCGTTTGGCGGTGGGTGATGCAGGTAGTGCAGCGCGTCCTTGAGCGTCGGCAGCCCGCGCGGCACGGCGTCCGCCGGCAACAGCTCGCGCAGGTCGGCCCGTGCCAGCCCCGAGGCCACGGCCTTGCGCAGATAGGCCTGCGGCAGCTGAGCCGACGCCGGGTAGACGGGGGTCAGGCTTTGCGCCAGCGGCGTGTCGTCGTCCACCACCTTGACGACCGGATGCACCATCTCACGCCCGAAGAAGCCCACCCGGGCCTCGCCGCGAATACGCAGTCGCGTCGCCGCCGACATCTGCTTTTGCTGCGAAGGGTAGAAGTGAAGGAAGCGCAGCAGCAACGTGCCGGAGTCGTCCTTCACCCGCACCAGCAGCTGGCGGCGGCTGCGCATCTCCACCTGGCAATCGACGACGACGCCTTCCACCTGCGCCGCCTCGTTCTCGCGCAGCTCGGCAATCGGAATCAGCCGGGTCTCGTCCTCGTAGCGCAGCGGCAGATGCAGGGCCAGGTCGATGTCGCGCAGCAGGCCGAGTTTCTCCATGGCCTTCTGCGGGGCGGATTTGGCGCTGGCCTCGGACATGGCCGGCATTGTGCCGGCCGGCCTCGGCGCTTCAGCGGAAGTAGCGCTGCCTCAGCCGCTCGTAGCGGCCGTCGCGCCTGAGCCCGTCCAGTGCGGCTTGCAACCGCCGTACCAACGCAGGGTCGGCGTCGGGCCGCAGGCCGTACCAATAGGACTTCGTCGTGTCGTGCTCCATGACGGGCTGCAGGCTGTCGTAAGGCCGCTTGAAATGACGCAGGTTCCAGGCAGCCGCCCAGTCCAGCAGCACCACGAACTCCATGCGGCCAGCCAGCAGCTTGCGCAGGTTGGTGGCGTCGTCCAAGCCGTGTTCGAGCTGCTGGCCTGGCCTCAACCCGGCCGCCTGCAATTGCCGGTCGGCGGCCGAGTCGCGCACGACGCCGATGCGCGCCGTGCCAAGCTCGCTGAGCTGGGTCAGCGTCAGATCGGTGCGGGTTGCCAGCTTGTAGATCAGGATGCGGCGCTGCGCGATGGGCCCGACCCACTGGAAATGCGCCTCACGCTCGGGCGTGCGCGTCAGCGAAAACAGCACGCTGGCGGCCTGCGCCTCGGCCATCTGCATGGCGCGCGGCCACGGCAGCACCTGCAGCGACAGCTTCAGGCGGGCGCTGGACGCCATCAGTCGCAGCAGTTCGACGGCGAAGCCCTGGGGACCGCTGTCGTCCTCGTAGTTGAGCGGCGGCAGGTTCTCCGTGAAGCCGTGCAGCACGTCGTCAACCCCGGCCGCGGCGACCGGAAATCGCGCGCCGAGGAGCAGGGTCAGGGCGAGGCTGGTGCGGCGCTTCACGACGGCGGTGCTGGGGCTGGGCCAGTCTAGGTTGCGCGCATGACGGGCCGTCGCCGCTGAACGGCCGGTGTGTGGAATATCACGCGAGCCTGGCCTCGCGTCGCGTCGCGTCGCGTCAGCTTGGCGTGGGTACGCCCGCCATGCGGTCGTAGGCGACGAAGAACTGGCGCGCCAGCGCGAGCATCTGCCCCTGGCTGAGTTCGGCGGCCGGCCGGTAGTCGGCGATGCGCGAGGCGAGTGCGGGCTCGTGCGCCTGGACGTAGTGGCGGAACTGGCCGATGACGGGATGGGAGCCGGTCACCAGCACTTCCCGCGTGTCCTGCAGCGCCTGGCAGATGGCGGCAAACAGCGCGTGCTCGGCCTGCGGGTCCCGGCCGTGTGCGCGGCGATGGTGAGGTTCGATGTGCGCGGCATGCGCCTGGTGAGCGTCGAAATGCAGCACCTGGGCGTGGTGGTGGTCGAGGTAGATGACGGCGTGGAACATCGGCGTTCTCCGGTTGAAAAGGGGGTGGCGCACCGCTTTGATGGCGGCCCGTCAAGGGCTTGATTCATGCTGGCACCTCGGCCCGAGGGCGACCTTGAGATGGGTCAACAAGAAGCCGATGGGAGAATCGCCAGCCCTTTGGCACGGGTCCGTCCGGCCCTCAAACGCGTCCATGTCCACTCCCATTGCGTCGGCCCACACGGTCGCCGACTTCGACTTCGAACTGCCGCCCGAGCTGATTGCCCAGCACCCCGCGGCCGAGCGCAGCGCCTCACGCCTGCTGGACGCGAGTGGCCCCGAGCCCGCGGACCGGGTCTTTCGCGAGCTGCCCGCACTGCTGCAAGCCGGCGACTTGCTGGTGTTCAACAACACGCGCGTCATCAAGGCGCGGCTGTACGGCGTGAAAAGCAGCGGCGGCGCGGTTGAAGCCCTGGTCGAGCGCGTGTTGCCGGGCACGCAGGAAGTCTGGATGCACCTGCGTGCGAGCAAGTCGCCCAAGCCCGGAGGCCGCGTGCGCTTCGCCGACGCCTTCGACGCGGAGGTGCTGGGCCGCTGCGGGCCGGACGGGGGCTTGTTCCACCTGCGCTTCGGGGGCGACCCCTTTGCGCTGCTGGAGGCGCATGGCCATGTGCCGCTGCCGCCCTATATCAGCCATGCCGATGGTGAAGACGACGAGCGGCGCTATCAAACGGTATTCGCCAAGGAGCCCGGCGCCGTGGCCGCGCCGACGGCGGCCCTGCATTTCGACGCGGCCCTGCTGGCCCGGCTGGCCGAGCGCGGCGTCGAGCAGGCGCATGTGACCCTGCATGTGGGCGCCGGCACCTTCCAGCCGGTGCGCGTCGAGCAGCTGACCGACCACAGGATGCACAGCGAATGGTTCGAGGTGCCCCAGTCGACGGTGGACGCCGTGGCCGCGTGTCGGGCGCGCGGCGGGCGCGTGGTGGCCGTTGGGACGACGACGCTGCGCGCACTGGAATCGGCCGCCCTCGTTGGCGAACTGCAGGCCGGCGCACGTGAGACCGACATCTTCATCACGCCCGGCTTCGAGTTCCGCGTCGTCGACCGCCTCGTCACCAACTTCCACTTGCCCAGGAGCACGCTGATGATGCTGGTCAGCGCCTTTGCCGGCTACGAGCGCATTCGTTCGCTCTACGCCCATGCGATCACAGGGCGCTACCGCTTCTTCAGCTATGGCGACGCGATGCTGCTGTCGCGCGCCCAGGCCACACGGCCCTGAGCGGCCCCGTCGACAGCGGCCGTGAACGCGGCCCGCCCTGTGGCCGGCAGTGCAAAGCGCATGTGCACGCGCGTCTCGTGCCGCACATCCAAGAGCTGCGCGCCATGCTGCTCTGCCAGCCGGCGCAGCCGCCCTTCCAGCTCGTAGGGCAGATCGCAGCCCAGCGCCACCAAGGTCACGCGCTCGATCTTCTCGGCGGTCAGCAGCGCCTGCGCAATGCAGTCCGTATAGGCCCGCACCAGTCCGCCCGCACCGAGCTTGACGCCGCCCCAGTAGCGCACGGCGGTCGCCAGCACGCCGTCCAGGCCCTGGTGGCGCAGCACGTCGAGCATCGGCCGACCGGCCGTGCCGCCGGGTTCGCCGTCGTCGTTGGCGGCGGAATGCCCGCCGGCCAGCAGCGCCCAGCAGACATGGGCAGCGCCGGGGTGTTCGGCGCGCAGTTCGGCCACGCGGGCCAGGGCTGCGGCACGGTCGGCGCAGGGCTCGACGCAGCCCAGGAAGCGGCTCTTCTTGACGACGACTTCGTGTGTGGCCGGCGCGGCCAGGGTCAGGGGCATGGCGCATTGTCCGGGGCGGCCACTGCGACAATCCGTGTCCCATGCTGAAGTTCGACCTCCTCAAGACCGAAGGCCGCGCCCGCCGCGGCACGCTCACGCTCAACCATGGCGTCGTGCAGACGCCCATCTTCATGCCCGTGGGCACCTACGGCACGGTCAAGGGCGTCACGCCGCGCTCGCTGGAGGAGATGGGCGCGCAGATCATCCTGGGCAACACCTTCCACCTGTGGATGCGACCGGGCCTGGACGTCGTCACGCAGTTCGGCGGCCTGCACCGCTTCGAGAGCTGGAACAAGCCCATCCTGACGGACAGCGGTGGCTTCCAGGTCTGGTCGCTCGGCGCCATGCGCAAGATCAGCGAGGAGGGCGTCAAGTTCGCCTCGCCCGTCAACGGCGACAAGCTCTTCCTGACCCCCGAGGTCAGCATGCAGATCCAGACGGTGCTGAACAGCGACATCGTCATGCAGTTCGACGAATGCACGCCCTACGAGAGCAAGGGCGTGCTGACGACCGAGCGCGAGGCCAAGTCGTCGATGGAGCTGAGCCTGCGCTGGGCCAGGCGCTGCATCACCGAGTTCGAGCGGCTGCAGAACCCCAACGCGCTGTTCGGCATCGTGCAGGGCGGCATGTTCACGAATCTGCGCGACGCGTCACTGGCCGGCCTGGCCGAGCTGGACCTGCCGGGCTATGCCATCGGCGGCCTGTCGGTCGGCGAGCCCAAGGCCGAGATGCAGCGCATCCTGGGCCACATCGGCCACCAGCTGCCCGTCAACAAGCCGCGCTACCTGATGGGCGTGGGCACGCCGGAGGACCTGGTGGAGGGCGTGTCCCAGGGCATCGACATGTTCGACTGCGTGATGCCCACGCGCAACGCGCGCAACGGCCACCTCTTCACGCGCTTTGGCGACTTGCGCCTGCGCAACGCGCGCTACAAGACCGACGAGAAGCCGGTCGACGAGACCTGCGGCTGCGAATGCTGCAAGGGCTTCAGCCGCGCCTATCTGCACCACCTGGACCGCTGCGGCGAGATGCTGGGCCCGATGCTGACCAGCGTGCACAACCTGCACTACTACCTGAACCTGATGCAGGAGATGCGCGACGCGTTGGACGCCGGGCGCTTCGAGGCCTGGCGAGCGCAGTTCCATGCGGACCGGGCGCGCGGGGTTTGACCGCCGTCGGTTGGTCATCCAGAATGACCAACCATGAGTCAACACAACATCGCCGAGGCCAAGGCGCAGTTTTCGGACCTGGTGCAACGGGCGCTGGCGGGCGAGGACATCGTCATCGCCAAGGACAACCGACCGCTGCTGCGCTTGGTGCCGCTGGACAGCGCGCGCGGCCCGCGCCAGCCAGGCTCGGCCCGGGGTAGCCGCGTACTGAAGATGGCGGACGACTTCGACGCGCCGCTGGACGACTTCGCTGCCTACCGCTGACGTGGCTGCCGCGACACCACGGCGCCTGCTGCTGGACACCCACTGTTTTCTCTGGTGGGCCTTCGACGACCCGCGCCTGTCCACCGTTGCGCGTGCCGCCATCGCCGAGGGCGACAGCGTTTGTTTTCTTAGCGCCGCCAGCGCCTGGGAGATGGCCATCAAGATCAGTCTGGGCAAGCTCGACCTGGGCGGTGAGCTGGCCGGCTTCCTGCCCCAGCAGTTGGCTGCCCATCGGCTGCAGTGGTTGCCCATCGAGCTGCCCCACACGCTGGGCGTCGCCGCACTGCCCTGGCGTCACCGTGACCCCTTCGACCGCCTGCTGGTGGCGCAGGCCCAGGTCGAGGGGCTGACCCTGGTCAGCGCGGATGCCGCCATCCAGGGCTACGAAGTGCCCTGCCTGTGGTGACCCGCGCGAGTCCCGGGATGCGATGAGAACCTGGCTCGCACCGCTGCGGTGGCTCTTCCGCATCACGCTGGCGCTGCTGATCCTCTTCGAGGAATGGGGCTGGGAGCCGCTGCGGCGCGTCTTCGCGCTGCTGGCCAGGCTGCCCGTCATCCGGCAGATCGAGGCCCTGCTCAAACGCCTGCCACCGCGCTGGGCACTCGTGGCGCTGTTGCTGCCCAGCCTGCTGATCCTGCCGGTCAAGCTGCTGGCGCTGTGGCTGGTGGCCGAAGGCCGCGTGACGCTGGGCGTGGCCGTCATCGTCGCGGCCAAGCTGATTGGCACGGCGCTGCTGGCCTGGCTGTTCCAGCTCATCCAGCCGGCGTTGATGCAGCTGGCCTGGTTCGCCCGCCAGCATGGCCGCTGGACGGCCTGGAAGGCTGATTTGCTGGCCTGGGTGCGCGCGAGTGCGGCGTGGCGCTGGGCGCGGGCGGTCAGGCTGCGGGTGAAGCGGCTGTTCAGGCGCGGGCGAGAGGTGCCGCCGCCTTCGGTCTGAACTGCAGGCGCTGTTCGCGCTGGGCGTCGATTTCGGCGCGGATGGTGGCCAGTTCCGCCTGGCGCTCGTCGCGGTAGAAGAGGTTGTAGGCCTCGAAAGGCACCATGCGGCCGTCGGCCTGAGCGATGTGGATGCAGCTTTTCTTCAGCGCGCGGATGTCCAGCGATTGCGCATCCATGAATTGCACGATGAGAACGCGGAAGACGTCGCGGTAGCTGAGCTGCGGCGCGTCGATCTTCGGCAGGCAGCACAGCAGCTCGGACAGGCAGTTGGACTGGCTCTCGGGCGAATGGTTGGTTGAGAACAGCTTGAAGACCGAGGCCTTGAGCGCCGGGTCGCCCTCGAAGACGATGGTGCTGCGGTCGCCGGACAGCAGTGTGGCGGCGTCGAGATACCGGGTCAGCGGCACCAGACCGTTGGGGCCACGCAGCGCATATGCCATCGCCAGCGTGTCGGGGTTGCAGGGCACGGGCAGCACGTCGGCGGGCGTGAAGATGCCGCTTTGCTCGGCGATGCGGCGCCGCAGCTCGCTGACGGTCAGGCGGTGCTTCGCCGCGTCGTACGCTTCGACGCGGCCGGCGTTCTGGATGGGCTGCAGCGTCACGCCACGCACGCAGGCGTAGCTTTCGCCGTGGCGGATCACGTCGCCGATCTCGTCGTCGTTGATGCCGCGCTTGACGGTCATGACCAGCGTCGTCGACAGGCCCAGCGCGTCCAGCCGCTTCAGCGCCGCCTCGTGCGGGCCGCGCAGGTCGGCGCCGCGCAGGTCCATCAGCGCCTCGCGCCGCAGCGAGTCGAACTGAAGATAGACCTCCAGCCCCGGCGCATAACTCGCCAGCCGTTCGGCAAAGGCCGCGTCCTGGGCGATGCGCAGACCGTTGGTGTTGACCATCAGGTGCTTGATGGGCCGGGCCTTGGCGGCGTCGAGGATGTCGAAGAACTGTGGGTGCAGCGTCGGCTCTCCGCCGGAGATCTGCACCACGTCCGCTTCGCCCTCGCTGGCGACGACGGCGTCCAGCATCGCGATGACTTCTTCCATCGTGCGGTGTGAGAGCCGCTCCGGCCCCGAGCCCGCGTAGCAGGTGGGGCAGCGCAGATTGCAGTGGTCGCTGATCTCGATGAGGGACAGGCAGCTGTGCTGCATGTGGTCGGGGCACAGGCCGCAGTCGTAGGGGCAGCCGTATTTCATGGGCGTCGCAAAGCGCTGCGGCATCTCGGGCGGCTTCACGAACACCTCGCGGCACTGCCGGTAGTAGGCCGCGTCGTCGCTGACGAGCACGCGCTCGGTGCCATGGGCCGCGCACCACTTGTCCATGTAGACCCGCTCGTCCTTGATGACGATCTTGGCTTCGACCGGGCGCAGGCAGGTCGTGCAGACGGACTGCGTCGTGTCATAGAACAGGTAGGGGCGGTTCTTGCGGTTCATGGCGTGGCCAGTAGAGGCGGGCGGCGCCAGGCGCGCAGCACGAGTGGCAGGTAGACGGCGACGGCGACGAGACAGGTCCACTGGATACCTGACAGGCCCAGCGGGTACGCGACCGGCACCGGTTTGAGGAACTCGACGCCGAAGCGCCACAGCAGATAGCTGGCCAGGAAGAGCTTGAACGCCAGGCCCGGCGTGGGAAGGCGGGCTCGGTGCAGCGCCAGGCCCAACGCCAGCACGACGGCGATCTCGTAGAGCTGAGTCGGGTGTCGTGGGATGCCATCGCCGAAGTCCACGCCCCAGGGCAACGAAGTGGGCACGCCGTAGGTGTCGTCATGCAGGCCGGCGAGGAAGCAGCCCACGCGTCCGATGGCGAGGCCCACCGCGATGGGCAGCACCATCGCGTCGCCGGTGCTGCGGGTCTGGCTGGTGAGCTTCTTGGCAAGCTCCACGCCGATGAGGCCACCCAGTAGGCCGCCGACGACGCTCTGGCCCCGGAACGTGAGCGTTCCGTTCTGCCAGATGGCCAGCGCCACGTCGGGCCGGTCGATGAGGAAGACGAGCTTGTTGCCGAGGGCCGCGCCGATCAGCAGGCCCACCAGCACGCCGAAGTTGCCTGGCGCCAGCGCGCCGCTGCGCTGCTGGCGCCTCAGCGTGGCCCGCCAAAGCGCTGCACCCAGGCCCATGCCGGCGTATGCGAAGGCGGTGTGCGCCCAGGCGGCGGTGGTGGCGTCAGCGATCAAACGCGGGTGAGCCTGCGAGCCAGCTCGCGCGCGCCCAGCCATGCAATCAGGCCACCGATCAGCAGGCATGGCACCGAGATGATCAACACGGCGCCTGCGTAGCTCTCATGACGCGGGGGCGAAAGCAACTCAGACACGGACATCGCTGTGAAGGCGCCGCCACACAACCCAGCCAGTCCGAAGCCCAGCGTGGCGATGACCAGCAGGCCGGTGATCAACGCCCGTCCAAGAGATCTTTCGGTGTCGTCGCTCATGAGGCCTCCTCGTCGACGGGCGGTCTGCGCAGCAGTTGCCTGATCTTGCTCACGCAGGTCCTTACCATGAAGAAGCCGCTCATCATGCAAGGCACGGAGAGGACCAGGAAAATCGCCACGTCGATGTGGCCTTGCAACAGCGGTGGCACGGCGCTTACCGTGAAATATCCACCGCACAGCCCGACGGCGCCGAAGCCCAGCACGCCAACGGTCAACGCTAGCAACGCGAACCCGCGCTCCAGCTTGTCGAGCCGGTCGCTCATGATGAAGAGGGCAGCAATGCGGCGACGCGGGCCTGCAACTGCTCCGGTGACACCGCCGCTGGCGGCATCGCCTCACCCACCATTAAGCTGATCCGGCTCCACACCCCCCGCCGCAGCGGCTTGCTCATCGCCTTGCCACCCTCGAAGCGCGAGAAATAACTGCCCCACAGATTGCCCAGCGCCATCGGGATAACGGGCACATCGGGCAGGCCGTCGATAAGCTTCATGACCCCGCCCTTGAAGGGCTGCAGCGTGCCGTCGCGGGTGATGCCGCCCTCGGGGAAGATGCAGACCATCTCGCCGTCGGCCAGTACCGCGCGGGCGGCGGTGAAGGCGGCCTCATAGGTGGCCGGGTCGGTCTTCTGCGGCGCGATGGGGATCGCCTTGGCGAGGCGGAACATCCAGCCCAGTACCGGGATGCGGAAGATCTGCGCGTCCATCAGGAAGCGGATCGGGCGCGGGCTGGCGGCCATCAGCAGCACGGCGTCGACGAAGGACACGTGGTTGCACACGAGCACGGCGGGGCCGGTGGTGGGAATGCGCTCGTCGTTGACGATCTTGAAGCGATAGACCAGGCGCGTCAGCACGAAGGCGAAGAAGCGCAGCAGGTACTCGGGCACGATGAGAAAGATGTAGATGCCCACGATGGCGTTGGCGATGCCGACGGCCAGGAAGATCTGCGGGATCGTCAGCCCCGCGCTCAGCATGGCGCCGGCAATGATGCTGCTGGCGATCATGAACAGCGCGTTCAGGATGTTGTTGGCCGCGATGATCCGCGCCCGGTGCGTGGGCTGGGCGCGCAGCTGGATCAGCGCATACATCGGCACGCTGTAAAGGCCCGCGAACAGGGCCAGCGCGCCCAAGTCGGCCAGCACGCGCCAGTGCGCGGCGATGCTGAGGAAGCCGCTCACCGTGTAGGGCTCGCTCGCCGGCAGGCCGCTGGCGGCGAAGTACAGGTCGATGGCGAACACACTCATGCCGATGGCGCCCAGCGGCACCAGGCCGATCTCCACATGGCGCTTGGACAGCATCTCGCACAGCAGCGAACCGATGCCGATGCCAATGGAGAACACCGCCAGCAGCAGCGACGCGACCTGGGCGTTGCCGTGCAGCACCTCCTTCGCGAACGCGGGGAAATTGCTGAGAAAGACGGCGCCGAAGAACCACATCCACGAGATGCCGAGCAGCGAGCGGAATACGGCCAGGCCCTCGTGCGCCAGCTTGAGGTTGCGCCAGGTCTCGGTGAAGGGGTTCCAGTTGATGACCAGGTCGGGGTCGGTCGACGGGCTGGGCGGCACGCGCTGTGCGGTCACGCGGCCCAAAACCGCCAGCGCCAGGCAGGCCCAGGCAACGTGGTGCGGGCCAACGACGGGCGTGTCCACAAGGATGCCGCCGGCCAGCTGGCCCAGCAGGATGGCGACGAAGGTGCCCATCTCCACCATGCCGTTGCCGCCGGTCAGCTCGCGCTCGCTCAAGTGCTGCGGCATGTAGGCGTACTTGACCGGGCCGAACAGCGTGGAGTGCAGGCCCATCAGGAACACGCAGGCCAGCAGCGTTGGCACATGGGCCGCGTAGAAGCCCCAGGCAGCCACCGCCATGATGGCGATCTCCAGGCTCTTGACGAGCTGCATCAGCCGCGCCTTGTCGTGCTTGTCGGCGAGCTGGCCGCTGGTGGCCGAGAACAGCACGTAGGGCAGGATGAACAGCGCCCCGATGACCAGGCCCGCGTGGCTGGGCGGCAGCCAGTCCAGCTGCAGCTGGTAGGTGATCATCAGCGTGAAGGCGAACTTGAAGACGTTGTCGTTGGCGGCGCCGAGGAACTGCGTCCAGAAGAAGGGCGCAAAGCGGCGCTGGCCCAGCAGGGCGAACTGATTCGGATGATTCATGTCTGCCCCTCGGCTCGCGCATACGCCAGTCGATCCCCCGCGGGGATGGCGGGCCGGCTTGGGGCGGCCCGGCGCTCGCCCCGCTCGAATCCAGTTGAACTCTGTTTGGCTTTCATTGCTTGACCAGTTGCGGTGGTTCGGAGAGGCCGGCGCGCGGCAGCCACGCGAACATCGAGTCCACGGTGACCGTGTCGATGTGCCGCGTCATGCGGCGCGCGGTCGGATGATCGTCGAAGGCGATGTTGGCCTGGGTCAGGCGGCCGCCCAGGCGCTCCAGGGCCGACAGGCGCAGATCGGTCGGCTGGTAGCCCTGGCTCTTCAGCCAGTCTTGCGCCGCGCGGCGGCTGACGATGCCCGGTGCGGCGGCGCTGGCCAGCGTCTCCAGCACCCACTGGTTGCTTTGCTGGTAGGTGGTGCCGAAGGCATAGGACACCATGCTGTAGCGGCGCTCGTTGAAGTGCGCCGCACGGGCGTTGTCCGTCAGGATGGGCAGCAGGGCCTGCTGCAGCTCGGGCTTGAGCACGACGAAGGCGGCTTCGTAGCGGTGCGGGTTGTCGAGGTAGAACTCGCCCAGCCCCTGGCGGTACAGCGCGGCATGGTCCGTGCCGCAGTGGTTGAGCTTGTGCATGACGCGCCAGACGGCAGGCTGTTGGCTGATGTCCTTGTAGACAAAGCCCAGGTGCGACCACTTCAGGTCGTACTTGGACAGGTCTTGCCCGGCGCGGGCCAGGATGGCGACCTGAGCGCCGCTGGCGTCGAGCTGCCGGGCGGTCGCCAGGGCCAGCGTCAGGCCTTGTTCCACCTGGCGCAACGTAGCGGGCTGTTCCTCGCAGGGCCGGCCGGCATGGGCGGCGGTGGCCAGTGCCAGCGCCGCGCTGACCAGCAGGCGCTTCAACGGCTCACCTGCTCGTTGTGGAGCAGGGCCTTGCCCACTTCGTTGGGGATGAAGGCGATGACATGGCCGGTGGCCGACAGCACCGTACCGGCCGCGATGACGGACACGACCACGGCCGCGCCGGTGGACACGACGACGCCCTCGGCCAGCCTGCCGGCGGTCCGCAAGCTGATGCGGGCGCCGTCCGAGGCGCGCTCCAGCACCCAGACGGTTGCGCTGCCGACGACCTCGACACTGACGACGGCCAGCGTCACGCCAGCCGACAGCATGCCGGCGGGGATGGCGCTGAGCGCGACGCCGGTGGCACTGACCGCACCCATCGACAGCACGACGGGCGCGGCCGACACGGCCAGGCTGATCTCCGACTGGGCCGTGGCGGGAACGGCGAGCATCGCGAGTGCAAGGGACAGGCTGGTGGCGGCAAGCAGGCGTTTCATGTTGTCGGACTCCGGGAGTTGTTGAGCGTTGGGTTGGGACTGCATGGCGGCATCGCGGCGGCCCTGCGGGCGGGCGTCGGGCAGGTCGGCCTCATGCGCGTCGCGCAGCATCTTGGCCAGCGTGAAGCGTTGGAGATCAAAGAGCCGGCAGACCAGAAGGTAGGCCTTGCACACCGGCGTCGGCCAGGCGCCTGAGTCGCGGCGGAGATGAGCTTGGAGCATGGTGTTGCCGTGCTTGTGGGGGTCGGAATGGGCGCGATCTTGCGTGAAGCCGGCGGTGCCAGCCTCGGGAATAGTTCCAAGGCGCATGGCAAGCGCCGCGAAGTACCGCTTCATGACACTGCCGGCCGTTGGAAATGCAGGCGCGTGGCGAACACGGCCGGCGACAGCCGAGCGCCACGCCAGCGGGTCAGGCGTTTGAGTGCCAGGTCGAACAGCAGCGGGTTGTACTCGCGCAGCGTGTCGAGTTGCGGCGCGTCGGCTGCATCCAGCAGGCCGGCTTTGACAAGCGCCGTCAGGCGCACTGCGGCGGGAATGCCTGGCAGCGGGTAGTCCGAGCCATGCAGCAGGCGCGGGTGCCAGTCCTCGCGCGTGAACAGCGTGCGCGCCACCTCGGGCTTGCGGTTGGTCTGCAGCGTCACGGAGATGTCGCCCATCAGCCGGCCGCCCCAATCCTCGTCCATCAGCCGCGCAAACAGCGCGAAGGCGCTCGCCTCGCGCGGGCGCTTGAGATCCAGGTCCAGCGCGTTGCCGAGCGACGCGCAATGCGCGACGACGACGCGCACGCCCTGCGCCAGTGCCGCGCGCACGTGCAGCGGGTTGCCGAGCTCGTCGCGGCCGGCGCCCGGCACGGCGCGCTCCTCGCCGCAGTGGACGATGACCGGCAGTCGCGCCGCGGCCAGCCGCTCGTAGAAGGGGCGCAGCCGCGGGTGGCGCAGGTCGATGTTCATGGCCGACGGCAGCCACTTCAGCGCGACAGCGCCTTGGGCCAGGGCCTCGTCGAGACGCGCCAGCGCGTCGGGCCGATGGGGGTGGATGGACGCGACCCAGGCGAAGCGCTGCGGGCACGCGGCGGCCACGCCGGCCGCGTAGGCGTTGGGCACGTGGAACGTGGTGTGCGCCGCAACGGGCCGGCCGGCGCTGTCGCAGGCATGGTCGAAGGCGAACAGCATCCAGCGCGCGCCGACGGGGAAGTCCTCCGCCAGCGCCTGCAGCCGCTCGACATAGGCGCGGTCGACGCTGGGCGCATCAGCCGGCACGCAGGCGGCATTCAGGATGAAGCGCTTGCGCAGCACCTCCACGGGGTGCCACCACTGGCTCAGCTGGGCGTTGACCGTGCAGCCCGAGCCGGAGTCGCCGGTGCCGAGCAGGTGCGTGTGCACGTCCCACAGCTGGCTCGCGTCGAGGCCGTCGAAGGTCCGCTCGACCAGCGGCCTCAGCGCATCCGGGATGCCGCTGCGGCAGGGGTTGAGCAGGCCGGCACGGGACGGGCCGGCGAGGGCGGTGAACAGACCGGCGGCTGCGCCGCAGCACAGCAGGTGGCGTCGGGTGAGCATGTCTTGTCGGGGCAGGAGTGGCGAGGGGCGCGAGCATCTGCGGCAGGCCTGGCCACGCCGCCGTTTTTATCGGCGCGGCTCGGGCCTTGCGCCCAGCGGTGCCGTCATGCGCTACCGTCTCGCCCCATGTCGAGCACGCAATCGCTGGTGGCCCTCATCAAGGCCGAGTTGAAGTCGCAAGGCCTGAGCTATGCCGAGCTGGCCAGGGAGCTGGCTCTGTCGGAGTCCAGCGTCAAGCGCATGCTGGCGCCGGGCGGCGAGATGCCGCTGTCACGCGTGGACGAGATCTGCCGGGTGCTCAAGGTCGACTTCGCCGAACTGGCCGCGCGCCTGGCGGCCCAGGCGCCGGCGCTGCGCGAGCTGAGCCTGGCGCAGGAGCGCGCCGTCGTGGCCGACCCCAAGCTGCTGCTGGTGGCCATCTGTTGCCTCAGCCACTGGGCGCTGGAAGACGTGCTGGCGCGCTACCGCATCGCCGAGGCAGATGCGATTGCCGCGCTGGCCCAGCTGGACCGCCTCGGCGTCATCCAGCTGCGGCCGCACAACCGCTACAAACTGCTCGTGTCCAAGACGCTGCGCTGGCGCGCGCAGGGGCCTGTGATGACGTTCTTCCGGGAGCGCGTGATGGCCGACTTCTTCGCCGGCGGCTTCGACGGCGAGGGCGAGCTGCTGACCCTGGTGCACGGGGAATTCGGCGCCGGCCATGCGCGCGAACTCGCCGAGCGGCTGCAGCGCGCCGCCGACGACTTCGCCCGCCAGCACCTGCTGGACCAGAAGCTGCCGTCGGCCGACAAGCGGCCCTACAGCGTCGTCATCGGGCTGCGGTCGTGGGTGTTCGAGGCCTTCAGGGACCTGGAGCGGCCTGGCTTGGGTCAGCGCAAGGGCTGAGGCGCGGCATCAGGGGGGGAGGCACGCACTCGCTGGGCTGCGTCCGCCCCGGGGCGCTCGGACCGCGCAGCGAGCGGTCTGGCGCATGCTCAAATGTTGGGCAGAAATCGTTAACGATCCCCACACAACACGTTGAACTAAACCGCTGACGCGGTGGTTTACTGGCTGGGAAGCCAGCAGAGTCGGAGCGGCGTACCTTGACCGATGCGGGCATGTGCCCGAGAGGATCAAGGAGAGCCGTCATGGCTGCCACCACCCCACCCAAGATCAG
>NZ_JBQVNP010000067.1:0-27664 GCF_052436255.1 Roseateles sp.
AAGGGGTCCTTGTCGCCGGTGGGCAACTGCTTGATGCCGAACAGGCCCACCAGCGTCTCCAGCTTGTCGGCCAGTGCCACGACCGTGCCGGTGTGGTTGCGCGGCAGCGCGTCGCCGGCGAAGCGCGGCTTGTAGTGGTCCTCGATGGCGATGGCCACGCCGTCGCGCAGGCCCTCGTGGCGGGCGTAGTAGCCGCCCATGATGCCTTGCAGTTCCGGGAACTCCCCGACCATGTCGGTCAGCAGGTCGCACTTGGCCAGCGTCGAGGCCTGCTGGACCTTGCTGTCCAGCACATCGAACTCGTCCTTGGCCTCGACCGTGTAGGGCACGGTGGCCATGCGCAGCTGGTTGACGATGGCATGCGCAATCGCGCGGACGCGCTCGGCGCGCTCGCCCTGGCTGCCCAGCTTGCCGTGATAGACCACCTTGGCCAGGCCGGGCAGGCGGTCGGCGAGCTTCTTCTTGCGGTCCTGGTCGAAGAAGAACTTGGCGTCGGCCAGGCGCGGGCGCACGACGCGCTCGTTGCCTTGCACGACGGCGCTGGCGTCGGCCGGCGCGATGTTGCTGACGACCAGGAAGTGGCGGGTCAGCTTGCCGGCCTTGTCCAGCAGCGGGAAGTACTTCTGGTTGGCCTTCATCGTCAGGATGAGGCATTCCTGCGGCACGGCCAGGAACTCGGCCTCGAAGGCGCAGGTCAGCACGTTGGGGCGCTCGACCAGGGCGGTGACTTCGTCCAGCAGGGCCTCGTCGTCGATGGGCGTGAGGCTGAGCGCCTCGGCGGCGCCCTTGAGCTGGCGCGAGATCTCGGCGCGGCGCTCGGCGAAGCTGGCGATGACGGCGCCTTGCTCGCGCAGCTGCGCGGCATAGCTGTCGGCCGAGTCGATGCTGACGCTGGGCTGGGCGGCCTCGAAGCGATGGCCGCTGGTCGTGCGACCGGCCGTCAGTCCCAGCGCCTGGACGGGCACGATCGAGGGGCCATGCAGGGCGACCAGGCCATGCGCCGGGCGCACGAACTTCACGTCGGTCCAGCCGTCGGCCAGCTGGTAGGTCATGACCTTGGGGATGGGCAGCTTGGCCAGCGTCTCATCCAGTGCCTTTTGCAGGCCCTGGGCGAGGGTGGCGCCGGGCTGCAGGCTGTCCCAGAACAGCGCCTCGGCCTTGCCATCGGGAGCGCGCTTGAGCTGGGGCACGACCTCCGGGCTGGCGCCGACCGAAGCGAGCTTCTTCAACAGCGCGGGCGTGGCCTGGCCCTCGGCGGTCAGCGCCACGGCGACGGGCATCAGCTTTTGCTGCACGGCCTTGTCGGCGGCTTTGGCGGCAACGTCGGCGACATGCACGCCGAGGCGGCGCGGCGAGGCGAATGACGTCACGGCCGCATCCGCAGCGGCGAGACCCTGGGCCTTGAGGCTGTCGGCCAGCACACCGGCGAATGACTCGCCCAGCTTCTTCAACGCCTTCGGCGGCAGTTCTTCGACAAACAGTTCAACGAGCAAATTCATCAAGCTGCCGCTTTCTTGCTGTTCTTCAGTTCGATCTGTGCGACGACTTCATCGGCCCAGGCTTTGGGTGCCATCGGAAAGCCCAGGCGTGCACGGCTTTCGAGATAGCTCTGCGCGACGGCGCGCGCCAGGTTGCGGATGCGGCCGATGTAGGCGGCGCGCTCCGTCACACTGATGGCGCCGCGCGCGTCCAGCAGGTTGAAGCTGTGGGCGGCCTTCAGCAGCTGCTCGTAGGCGGGCAGGGCCAGCCTTTCGGCCATCAGCGCCTGGCTGGTCTTTTCGTGGGCGGCGAAGGCGCCGAGCAGAAAGTCCACGTCGCTGTGCTCGAAGTTGTAGGTGCTCTGCTCGACCTCGTTCTGGTGGAACACATCGCCATAGGTCAGGCCGTCGGTGTAGACCAGGTCGTAGACCGATTCCTGGCCCTGCAGATACATCGCCAGGCGCTCCAGGCCATAGGTGATCTCGCCGGTGATGGGCTTGCAGTCGATGCCACCGACCTGCTGGAAGTAGGTGAACTGCGTGACCTCCATGCCGTTCAACCAGACCTCCCAGCCCAGGCCCCAGCAGCCGAGCGTGGGGTTCTCCCAGTCGTCCTCGACGAAGCGCACGTCGTTCTTCTTCAGGTCGAAACCGAGGGCCTCCAGCGAGCCGAGGTAGAGCTCCAGGATGTTGGCCGGCGCAGGCTTGAGCACGACCTGGTACTGGTAGTAGTGCTGCAGGCGGTTCGGGTTGTCGCCGTAGCGGCCGTCCTTGGGGCGGCGGCTGGGCTGCACATAGCCGGCCTTCCAGGGCTCGGGGCCGAGGGCGCGCAGGAAGGTGGCGGTGTGGCTGGTGCCGGCGCCGACTTCCATGTCATAGGGCTGCAGCAATGCGCAGCCTTGTTGGGACCAATAGTCCTGAAGCGTCAGGATGATTTGCTGGAAGGTCAGCATGGGATCCGTCTAGAAGGGGGTGGCTGATTCTATTGGCCGGCCTTCCTCAGTCCGATCAGGGTCAACAGCCCCAGGCCCCAGAGCGGCCACAGGCCCAGCGCGGCCAGCCAGCGGGCATAGGGCGTCGAGCCGCTGCGACCGTCGACATCGGCCTCCAGCACGCCGCGTTGCAGCGCCGGCAGGCGGGCGGTGATGCGGCCTTGGTGGTCGATGACGGCCGTCGAGCCGGTGTTGGTCGAGCGCACGACCGGGCGCTGGAACTCCAGCGCGCGCATCTGCGAGAACTGCAGGTGCTGGTCCTGGATCATGACGGTGCCGAACCAGGCCAGGTTGCTGACGTTGACGAAGACGGTCGCCGCGTCGGGCCCCACGGCGCTTTGCACGAAGTCCTCGCCGAACAAGTCCTCGTAGCAGATCAGCGGCCGCAGGCGCTGGCCGGCGACGGCCCAGGCGCGCTGGTGGCTGCCGCGGGCCTGGTCGTCCAGCGGGATGTTCATGGCGCGCACAAACCAGCCGAAGCCCGGCGGGATGAATTCGCCGAAGGGCAGCAGATGATGCTTGCCGTAGTGATAGTCGCTGCCCAGGCCGACGACTGAATTCACATAGCCCTCCTCGGCATTGCCCAGGAAGCTGCCGAGCAGCGCCGGTCGCTCGGGGTTGGACAGGCGAGCGAGCGTGGCGCGGTCCAGCTCGGCCAGCGGCAGGGGCACGACGGATTCCGGCGTGATGACGACCTCGCCGCGGGCCGACTCGATGAGCCGGGCCAGCAGTTCCATGTTGGCGGCAAAGCGGGCGGGGTCGAACTTGTGATCCTGCGGGATGCTGGGCTGGACCAGGGACAGGGTGACGCGCCCGGTCGATGCGGTGAAGTCCAGCGGCAGCAGCAGGCCGGCCAGCGGCAGGAGCAGCGCCGGCGCGGCCAGGCGCCAGGCCTTGTCGCGCATCAGCACCAGGCCGGCAGCGGCCAGCGCGGCCAGCGCCGTGATCCCGTAGACACCGATCCACGCCGCCCAGCCCGCCAGCGGCCCGACGCTGTGCGCATAGCCCGAGGCGATCCACGGAAACCCGGTGAACCAGGTCGCCCGCGCCAGTTCGGCCAGCAGCCAGGCCGGCACCAGGGCCAGCAGGCGGAGGCGGCCGGGCGCGATCCAGCGTGCCGTCAGCCCCAGCGCCAGCGCGTAATAGCTGCACAGGAAAGCCGCCAGCAAGGCGACCGCCAGCGCGGCAAGCAACCAGGGCAGGCCGCCGAACTGGTGCATGCTGATGTGCAGCCACCACAGCCCCGAGGCCAGCCAGCCCCAGCCGAACAAGGCACCGCACAGCGCGGCAACGCGCGGCGTGGCCTGCGACACGAGGCCGAACAGAATGGCCAGCGCGGCGATCTGGGCCCACCAGGCCTCGGTCGGGGCAAAGGAGGCCGTGTGCAGCAGCCCGGCGGCCAGGGCCGCCGCTGCTTTCACCGCGGTCTTCACGCCGCGGACTCGCCTTCGGGAGCGCGCGTGACCTTGAACCAGCGCACCGCGCCGCCGCGGGTCAGCATGACGGCGAAGTTGAGCCCCGCGACCCGCACGGCTTCGCCGCGGCGCGGCACCCGGCCATGCTCGTGGGCGACGAGGCCGCCGATGGTGTCGAAGTCTTGTTCCGACAGGGCCAGACCGAAGGCGGCGTTGACGGCCGTGATGGTCGCGTCGCCGGCCACGCGCTGGCTGCCGTCGGCCAGCGTGTAGATGCCGGTGTCCGAGCTCTCTTCGTCGAACTCGTCCTCGATCTCGCCGACGATCTCTTCCAGCACGTCCTCGATGGTGATGAGGCCGGCGGTGTTGCCGAACTCGTCGATGACGATGGCGAGATGGTTGCGGTTGGAGCGAAAGTCGCGCAGCAGCTCGTTGAGCCCCTTGCTCTCGGGCACGAAGACGGCCGGGCGCAACAGGGCGCGCAGGTTCAGCTCGGGCGCGCGCTGCATTTTCAGCAGGTCCTTGGCCAGCAGGATGCCGATGATGTTGTCCCGCGTGCCTTCATAGACGGGGAAGCGCGAATGGCCGGTGTCGATGACGACGCCCAGCAGCTCGTCGTAGGGCGCATCGATGTCCAGCAGGTCCATGCGCGGCGCGGCCACCATCGCGTCGCCGGCCGACAGCTCGGCCATGCGCAACACGCCTTCGAGCATCTGGCGCGACTCGGGCTCGATCAGCTCACGCTGTTCGGCATCGGCCAGGGTGTCGATCAGTTCGGACTTGGAGTCCGGGCCGGGGTGCAGGAACTCCAGCATGCGCTCCAGCAGGCCACGTGCCTCGGGCTGGTGTTTGGCGGCCCCGCGAACTGGGGGCCTGCCTGAATGTGGTTCGCTCAAGGGGAGCATCAAAGGATTGCGACAGGGGACAGAATAGCCGATCGGTTTGACAAACCCTTGTAGTCCTGCGCCCAGTCCCTATCTGTGTCGCCTTCATTCGAAACGGTCCCCCGCCATGTCCTCTTCCGCCAAAGGCCTCATCCCCGCCACCATCCTCACGGGCTTCCTGGGCGCCGGTAAGACCACGCTGCTCAAGCGCGTGCTGACCGAAGCCCACGGGCAGAGGATCGCCATCATCGAGAACGAGTTCGGCGAGGAGAACATCGACAACGACATCCTCGTGTCGGACACCAACGAGCAGATCATCCAGATGAGCAATGGCTGCGTCTGCTGCACCATCCGCGAGGACCTGCGCACGACGCTGAGCGACCTGGCCGCCAAGCGTCGCAAGGGTGAATTGACCTTCGACCGCGTCATCATCGAGACCACCGGCCTGGCCGACCCCGGCCCCGTCGCGCAGACCTTCTTCATGGACGACGAGATCGCCGAGAGCTATCTGCTGGACTCGGTGCTGACCCTGGTGGACGCCAAGCACGCCGACGAGCAGCTCAACGCCCGCCAGGAAGCACGCATGCAGGTGGGTTTTGCCGACCAGATCTTCATCAGCAAGAGCGACCTGGTCGAGCCGGCGGCGGTCGAAGCACTGGTGCACCGCATCAAGCACATGAATCCGCGCGCGCCCATCCAGACGGCGCATTTCGGCGAGGTGCCGCTCAGCAAGGTTTTCGACCTGCGCGGCTTCAACCTGAACGCCAAGCTGGAGATCGACCCCGACTTCCTGAAGGCCGACGCCCATGACCACCATCACGGCCATGATCATCACGATCATGATCACGAGCATGGTGAACATTGCGATCACCCGCACCATCACGCCCATGATGACGACGTGAAGAGCTTCGTCTTCAAGTCGGACAAGCCCTTCAATCCCGCCAAGCTGGAGGACTTCCTCGGCGCCATCGTGCAGGTCTATGGGCCCAAGATGCTGAGATACAAGGGTGTCCTACACATGAAAGGCACGGACAAGAAGGTCATCTTCCAGGGTGTTCACCAGATGATGGGTTCCGATCTCGGGCCGAAATGGATGCCCGGAGAGAAAAAGCAGAGCAAGATGGTGTTCATTGGTATCGACCTTCCGAAAGAGATCTTGTTGCAAGGCTTGGAAGGTTGTTTGGCTTGATGTTCCTGGCCCTCCGGAGCACCGTTTCCGGAGGGGTGCGGATCGATGAATTCACATGGCTACAATCCGCCGCGCTCAAAGTTGGGCCGCCGGCTGAACAGCAGTGGGATCAAGGTCTGACACCGCGCCGATGCAAGCCCTGAGCGAGGAGATGACTGTGAGCAAGACCCCGGCCCCAAAAACCGCCGCATCCAAAGGTGCGAAGAAGACCGATATCGGTGCGGACGTCGCCATGTTGGAAGCGCCCGCACCGGCGAATCGGTTCGCCGACCGCTTTGCGCCGCCCAAGCCGCCCGCGCGCGGTGCCAACCACACCGACGATGCACCGCGCGTGGCCGCTGCGAAGGGTGACCCCAAGCTCGTCAACGCGTGGAAGAGCAAACCCGGTGCCGAGCTGACCGACGCCGAAGTCCTGGCCATGCCGGACTCGGAGTACATGAATGCCAAGCAGATCGAGTTCTTCCGCGCCAAGCTGACCGAGCTGAAGAACGGGGTGCTGTCCAACGCAGGCGAGACGACCGAGCATCTGCGCGAGGACACGACCATCGTGCCCGATCCTGCCGACCGCGCCACCATCGAGGAAGAGCATGCGCTGGAGCTGCGCACGCGCGACCGCGAGCGCAAGCTGCTGAAGAAAATCGTGCAATCCATCGCCCGCCTCGATACGGGCGAGTACGGCTACTGCGACGAGACCGGCGAGCCCATCGGCCTGGGTCGCCTGATCGCCCGCCCGACGGCGACGCTGTCGCTCGAAGCGCAGCAGCGCCGCGAGCTCAAGCAAAAGATGTTCGGGGATTGAGATGGTGTGCCTCGTCCAAGGAGTACCTTGGCCGGTCCCCCTGGGGGACGACGATGCTTGCCGGGTTGACCGGCAAGCACATCGCCACGGCGGGCCGGCTTGGGGGCGGCCCGGCGCTTGGCCCGCAACTCACTAACTTCCATCGCTCCCAGACATGTCCGACTCCAAGCCCGCAGACCCCAAGGAAGGCGACAGCTTTTTCCGCAAGGTCGCGCGCTTCGTCGCCAATCCGACGACGGACTGGTCGGAGATCAACTCGCGCCAGGACGACCCCGAGGGCGACCTCGCCAAGGCCGAGCTCCGCGCCATGGTGGAGCGCAAGCGCCGCAACGACTTCGTGCGCAAGCGCGAACTCGACATGCTGCGCCGCATCCGCCGTGAAGGCCTGACGCCCGAGCAACTGGCCGCCCTTGCCGCGTCGCCGTCCAGATTGGGCGACGACGACCGCATCAGCGAGCCCAGCTCCAAGATCGACCTCGGCGTGAAGGCCAAGATCGACGAGATCGAACAGCAGATGGTGGGCGAGAGCTTTGCGACGACGCAGGCCGTGCCCAAGCACCAGCCCGGCTTCTTCGAGATCAGCACGCGGCCCGCCGCCTTCGCATCCACCGTCGCCGCGACGCCGGGCGCCGATGCTGCCGCCAACGGCCGTGTCAGCGAGTTTTCCACGCCCCGCGAGGTCCAGCGCCTGCAGGCGCCGACGCCGCCGGCCGCCGTGACCATGGGTGCGGCCATTCCGCCGCTGTCCGATTCGCCTGCCAGCCGCCTGCCCGACCTGCCGCCGCTGGACATGCCGCTGTCGTTCACGCTGGCCGAATCCACGCCCGACGTCGAGGTGCAGGAACTGGTGCACGACCCCGATCTGGATGAGGCCGTCATCGCCTTCGCCAACGCCGACTACGAGAACAGCGAGCGCGCGCTGACGGAGCTGGTGCGTCCGGGCGGCAGCCGCAACCTGCATGGCGAGACCTGGCTGGTGCTGTTCGACCATTACCGCGCCACCGGCGCCCAGGGCAAGTTCGAGGCGCTGGCGGTCGAGTACGCCCAGCAGTTCGGCCTGTCGGCACCGCAATGGTTCTCGATGCCCAAGCTGGTCGCCGAATCGACCCGCCAGTCCAACCGCTCGCCGATGGCCAAGGCCAGCCAGGTCAGCTGGACGGCGCCGCCCATGCTGACGGCCGACGATGTGTCGGTGCTGCAAAGGCGCAGCGAAACCCTGCCCATGCCCTGGGTCTTCGACTGGGGCGCTCTGGACGCCATCGAGATCGAGGCGGCGATCCAGCTGCGCCAACTGTTCCGCCAGTGGGCGCAGCAGCAGGTCGACCAGCGCTGGGTCGGCGGCGACCGCTTCCTGTCCCAGCTCAAGGAAGTCGCGCCGGTCGGCGAGCGCGATACCGATCCGGCGTTGTGGATGCTGCGCCTGGAGGCCCTGCGCCTGGCCAACCGACCAGACCAGTTCGATGAAGCCGCCATCGACTATTGCGTCACCTACGAGGTTTCGCCGCCATCCTGGGAACGCGCCAAGTGCCGCGTGCGCATCGGCAGCGACGGCGGGTCGACCAACAGCCCCGCCACCAGCACGATGCAGAGCGAGGCCCAGTCCACCTTTCTGGACACCGGCCTGCCGGAGGGCGCAATGGCGGCAGCACAGCTCGAATTGATGGGCCAGCTGGGCGGTGACATCTCCGACACCTTGCGCGCCATGTCCGCCGAGGTCGGCGAGGCCAGCCTCATCAACATTTCCTGCACCAAGCTGATCCGGCTGGATTTCCTGGCAGCCGGTGATCTGCTGAACTGGGTGCTGCAGCGCCGCAGCGAGAACCGCGGCGTCGTCTTCACCGACACGCACCGCCTCGTCGCGCTGTTCTTCGGCGCGATGGGCATCAACGAGCACGCGAAAGTAAAAGTGCGGATCAACTGATCTTGCACCGCGGCTCCCAGGCCTCATCTGGAGCCACTATGTCTTCTGATTCCTCCTCCGCCGTCTACCACGGCACCACCATCATCTCGGTGCGGCGCCAGACGCCTTCCGGCTGGCAGGTCGCGATCGGCGGCGACGGCCAGGTGACCCTGGGCAACACGGTCGTCAAGTCGAGCGCCCGCAAGGTCCGCAAGCTTTACCGCGATCAGGTGCTGGCCGGTTTTGCCGGCGCCACCGCCGACGCCTTCACCTTGTTCGAGCGCTTCGAGGCCAAGCTCGAAAAACACCAGGGCCACCTCGTGCGCGCCGCCGTCGAGCTGACGCGCGACTGGCGCACCGACCGCGTGCTGCGCCGCCTCGAGGCCATGCTGGCTGTGGCCGACCGCACGGCGTCGCTGATCATCACCGGCAACGGCGATGTGCTGGAGCCCGAGCAGGGCATCGTCGCCATCGGCTCCGGCGGCGCCTACGCCCAGGCCGCGGCCAAGGCACTGCTGGCGCACACCGAACTGGGCGCCGCCGACATCGTCAAGAAGTCGCTGGAGATTGCCGGCGAGATCTGCATCTACACCAACCAGAACCACACCTTGGAGGTGCTATGAGCCCCCACGTTCACTTCGTTCACTGCCCCCCGCGGGGGCGCGATGCCCTTCGGGCGGCCGAGCGGGCCTCGGAATGAGTTCGATGACGCCTCAGGAGATCGTCTCCGAGCTGGACCGCCATATCGTTGGCCAGCAGGCCGCCAAGCGCGCCGTTGCCATTGCCATGCGCAACCGCTGGCGCCGCCAGCAGGTCGACGACAAGCTGCGCGGCGAGATCACGCCCAAGAACATTCTGATGATCGGCCCCACCGGCGTTGGCAAGACCGAGATCGCACGCCGCCTGGCCAAGCTGGCCGGTGCGCCCTTCGTCAAGGTCGAGGCGACCAAGTTCACCGAGGTCGGCTACGTCGGCAAGGACGTCGACTCCATCATTCGCGACCTGGTGGAAGTGGCCGTCAAGCAGGAGCGCGAGGTCGCCATGCGCCGCTGCCAGACGCGCGCCGAAGACGCGGCCGAGGACCGCATCCTTGGCGTGCTGCTGCCGGGCGTCGATGCGGACAACGCCACCCGCCAGACCATGCGCAAGCGCCTGCGCGAGGGCCAGCTCGACGACAAGGACATCGAACTCGACCTGCTTGCGCCCAAGCCCAGCCTGGAGGTGCTGACGCCCTTCGGCAACCAGCCCGGCATGGAAGACATGGCCGAGCAGCTCAAGGGCATGTTCAGCCAGTTCGGCGGCGCGCAGAAGAAGACGCGCAAGCTCAAGATCGCCGAGGCGCTGAAGCTGCTGGTCGACGAAGAGGCGGCCAAGCTCGTCAACGAGGAGGAGATCCGCGCCACGGCGCTGACCAACGCCCAGGAGATGGGCATCGTCTTCGTTGACGAGATCGACAAGGTCGCCTCCCGCAACGAACACGGTGGCGCCGAGGTCTCACGCCAGGGCGTGCAACGCGACCTGCTGCCGCTGGTCGAAGGCACGACGGTGTCGACCAAATACGGCATGGTCAGGACCGACCACATCCTCTTCATCGCCAGCGGCGCCTTCCACCTCGCCAAGCCGAGCGACCTGATCCCCGAGCTGCAGGGGCGCCTGCCCATCCGCGTCGAGCTCGACTCGCTGTCGGTGGCCGACTTCGAGGCCATCCTGACCAGCACGCATGCCAGCCTCGTCAAGCAATACCAGGCTCTGCTCGCGACCGAAGGGGTCACGCTGGACCTCCAGCCCGAGGCCGTGCGCCGCTTAGCGGAGATCGCCTTCGAGGTCAACGAGCGCACCGAGAACATCGGTGCGCGGCGCCTGGCCACGGTGATGGAGCGATTGCTCGACGAGATCAGCTTCGACGCGCCGCGCAACTCGGGTCAGACGGTCTCGCTGGATGCGGCGGCGGTGGATGCCAAGCTGGCGGCGCTGGCGGCGAATGAGGATCTGTCGCGCTTCATTCTTTAGGTCGGTATTGCCGAGTGAGCGCCGTGGAGCCGGCTTTGCCGGGCCACCGGCAAGTGCGCGTTTTGCGGGCGGCCGTGTGGCCATGGTGGTCCAGCTAGTGCGGCAGCGCCTGGCCGCTGCCCACCCAGCGCAGCAACTGCATCAGCGAAGAGGCCTGCGTCTTGCCGAGCAGATTGCGCACGTGACTGCGTAGCGTCGACAGGCACACACCGAGATGAGCCGCCGCAGTCTCCACCGTCATGCCGTCGCCCAGCAGCATCAGGACATGGCGCTCGGTGGTGCTGAGCCGGCTGTGGCGAGCCAGGGCATCGATGCGTGCCGCTTGGGTCAGCGTGGGCTGGTCCAGATGAATGACCAGCAGCACCGCGTCCGCCGGCCAGCCCGCGCCGGCTGCGAGGTCTTCAGGCACCGGCATGCTGTGCAGCCAGCCGGTGCTGATCTGCGGCGTGAACCACAACCCGACATAGGCAGTCGAACCGGCCTGCGCCAGGCGCAAGGGGGGCTCCAGCCGCGCTGCGTCGAGCTGCCCGATCTGCATCAGATGGTCGGCGCTCACCTCCACGCGCCGGTCGTGCAGCAGGCTCTCGGCACCGCGGTTGCGGAACAGCAGGCGCCGGTCGGGCCGCGCCACGAGCATGGGCTGGGGCAGGGCGGCCAGTACCTGACAAGTCGAAGCTGCAGGTGTGAAGCCTGCCTGTGAACGGTGGTTCGCTGAGGGGGTTTGGAGGGCGGGCAGCATGAAGGATCTCCCAGGGCGGTGGCGATGACAGCGGTTGCTTTGCTGGCAAGTTTGATGGGCGCCCCGCGGTTGCGGCATTGCCCTGACGGCCGGTCCAGATGGTCGACAGGCCCGGCTTGGTAGAGGCTTGGCCGCCCCTCCAAAGGGACGTTGGAATACGGCTGCACACCGTTTGTGGCGGGGACGAGGGGCGTGCCCGTCTTGCCCTTCAGGCCTATCCATAAGGCCAATGCCGGAGCGGCGCTGGCGCCTCGATTGCTCGCTAACATCGGCTCGCATCCATAGCGCCCCATGAGAGTTCTGCTCGTCGACGACCACACCTTGTTCAGAGAGGGAATCGCCCTGTTGCTGCGGCCCCTCGTTCAGCCGCTTGAGACCTGGGAGGCGGGCAGTTGCGAAGAGGCCTTCAGGCTGATCGAGGAACGCGGCGCGGCTGAACTGGTCCTCATGGACCTTGGGCTGCCTGGCGCCTCGGGCCTGGAGGGCGTCCAGCGCCTGCGCGAAGCACATCCCGGGATGCCGGTGGTGGTCATGTCGTCGGCGGATGACAAGGAGACGGTTCTCGCGGCCCTGGACGCTGGCGCGATGGGCTTCATTCCCAAGAGCGCGACGTCGGCCGTCATGATCGGCGCGCTCAAGCTCATCCTCGCCAAGGGCATCTACTTGCCGCCCAGCGTCTTTCTGGCGGCGCGCAACCCGGCGCCAGCGGCTGCGCCGTCAGCGGCGCCCACGGCAGCCGTCATGCCGATGCGCGCTGCGATGTCGCCCGCCGGGCCTGAGGCGCCGGCCGATGCGCCCGGCCGTCGGCCGGTCGACTTGGGCCTCACGCCGCGGCAAGCCGAGGTGCTGCACCTGCTGCTGCAGGGCAAGCCGGCCAAGCTGATCGCGCGCGAACTCGACCTCTCCCTGAGCACCGTGAAGGCTCACACCTCGGCCGTGCTGCGCGCCTTGAACGTCACGACACGCACCCAAGCCATCGTGGCGGCCGGACGCATCGGCCTGCGGTTCGATGACGCTCAGCTGCTTCGGGGCGCGGTCTCCAGCGACTCCTTGAGCGCCAACAACAGGCGCTGAAGCCCGACGGGCTTGTGCAGCAGGCCGGCGCCCAGCGCTGCGGCCTCGGCGGGCAGTCGCGTGTCCGTATTTGCGGTCACGACCAGCGCGGGAATCGCCTCGTCGTAAAGAGCGCGCAGCCGGCGGATCACATCCAGGCCGTCACCCGCAGTGCCCAACTGGAAGTCGGTCAGGATCACATCAGGCGTGCGCAAGTGCGCCGCCAGCTGCGCCAGCGCATCGGCGCCGTTGGCCGCGATCACCACGTGGCAGCCGGCGGCCAGCAGAGCGTCCCGCACGGCTTCGCGATTGGTGGCCTCGTCGTCCACCACGACGACGAAGTTGCCGTCCAGCGCCTGCAGCGGCGCGTTGATCGCGCCCGCAGCGGCAGGCGACGCCGCCGCGCCCGCGACCAGCGGCAGCAAGACCTTGAAGACCGACCCCCTGCCTTCGCGGCTCTGCACGGTGACTGAATAGCCCAGGATGTGCGCGCAGCGCCGCACGATGGACAGCCCGAGCCCCAGCCCCTTCTCCTGCCCGGTGCCGGGCGCACCGATGCGGAAGAACTCTTCGAAGATCGCGTCGAGATGCTCCGGCGCGATGCCCGGACCCGAGTCCCAGATCTGCAGCTCGCAACGCTCCCCGCGCCGCCTGCAGCCGACCAACACGCCGCCGATGCGGGTATAGCGGATGGCGTTGGCGAGCAGATTGCCGACGATGCGCTCCAGCAGCGTCGCGTCACCGCGCACGACGCAGCGGCCGGGGCGCACACGCAGGCTCAAGCCTTTCTCCTGTGCCTGCGGCAGCCAGGTCTGCGCTGCGCGTTCCAGCAGCCAACCCAGGTCCACGTCTTCGATGTGGGGATGCACGGCGCCGGCATCGAGCTTGGAGATGTCGAGCAGGTTGCCGAACAGGTTCTCCATCGTTGTCACCGAGGACTGCACCTTGTCGGCGAGGTCGATCTGTGCGGGGTCGGCCAGGCGGGTGCGCAGCACGCCGATCAGCAGGCTGATCGAATGCATGGGCTGGCGCAGGTCGTGGCTGGCAGCGGCGAGGAAGCGGGTCTTGGCGGCGTTGGCGCGTTCGGCTTCGTCTTTGAGCAGCGACAGTTCGTTGGCGCGCGCCGTCAGCACGTCACGTGCGTCGGAAAGCTCGGCGGTGCGGTGGGCGACCTTGGCTTCCAGACTGGCATAGAGGTCGCGCAGGCGGGAGGCCATCTGGTTGAAGTCCTGGGCCAGGTCTTCGATTTCGTCGTGGCGATTGACCTTGAGCGACGTCTCCAGGTCGCCGCTGGCAATGCGCGCGGTGGCCTGGCGTAGCGCAACGATGGGTGCCGCCATGCGGCGTGCGAAGGCGATGCCAAACACCAGGGCCGCCCCGACGCCCAGTGCCATCAGCAGCAGCGTGCGCGTCAGCGTCGACCACGTTGGCTTGAGCGCTTCGCTGCGCGTCTGTTCCATGAAGACGAGCCAGCCCGTGCCAGGCACGGCGGCGGCCGTCGTGATGACGGGCCGGCCATCCATGTCATGTGTCGCAAGGCCGCGTATCAACCCGGCCGCTGAGGTCGCGCTCGCCCGCGCCTGACGAACGGCTTCGGAGCGCGACAGGTCGATACGGCTGAGCGCATGGGTCGCCTTCGGATGCGCGATCAGCATGCCGTCAGCGTCGACGATGTAGGCCAGCCCGGCCTCGCCAGTGCGAAGCCGCGCCACCACGTCGCCCAGCAGCCGCAGATCGACCGTGGCCACGATGGCGTCCTGGCCATCAAAAATGGCCATGCGCAGCGTTGGCAGGTAGCCGTCGCGGAAGAAGGTGCGGCCGCGCCGCACGCCGTCGTGCGGGCCAATGGCGGCGATCAAGGGGTCTTCGATGAGCTGGTTCGAACCCTCCCGGTCCGCCGCATGCTTGGACGTTGCCAGCTGCTCCCGGCCGGCGCGATTCACCACCTGCAGGTCGGTGATGGCCGGCACGATCTGCATGAGCCGGTAGAACTCCTCGCGCCGCTGTGCGAGGCCGAAGCCGGGCCGGCCCCAGGGCATCTTCGCCACGTCGCGCAGGCCGGTATCGACAGTGCCGAGATAGGCCGCGATCTCGCGCGCCGCGCCTTCAGCCAGCGCCTCCTGCACGGCTTCGATGCCTTGCAGCGACTCGCGGTAGCCGAAATACATCTCGGACGTGCCCGATAGCAGCAGCAGACTGAGAGTGACGCCCGACAGCCCCAGCGCATAGCGATGCGACAGCGGGCGATAGCGCTGACGTGCCTGCCACGGCCAGAAGCGGCGGTTCATCGCAGCACCACGTCCGCGCGTCTGACCACCTGTGCGCTCGGTTCAGGAAAGCCGCTGGACGAACCAGGACGCACGACCAGGACGGCGCGTTGTGGGCGCAGCACGGGAATGGCGCCTGCCGGCTCGCCGTCGAGCACGCGTATGACAAGCTCGGCCATGGCGGGCCACGCGAAGGACATGTCGAGCGCATAGGACAGCGGCGCACCCGACGCCATGTCTGGCGTATTGGCCAAGATGATGGGTTTGCCCCAGGCGCGCAACTGCCTGACGATCATCGCGGTGTTCAGTCCGGCCAATCCGGTGCGCGGCAGGCACCAGGCGTCGAACTGCCGGGTGCGAGGGTCGGCGAACAAGGCCTCGGCGTCCTCGGTGTTCTCCGCGAACAGGATGGTCACGTCCACCCCCAGCCGCGCAGCGATTGGCGGCAGCGCCTGCTCGGTGTCGAAGAACTCGCCCCATGGGCGGTCGATCAGCACGGCGATGCGCTTCGCGCTGGGATAGGCGTCGTGCAGGATCTCAAGCCGCTTGGCGTCCAGCGTGTCGGCCACCCACACGCCCGTCATCGCCTCCGCGCGCGCCGCCATCGAGCTGACGATGCCGTAGCGAACCGGGTCGAGCACGCTGCCGAACACGATGGGCGTGTCGCCAAGATGTTCTTTGGCCATCTTGGCGGTCGCGGATGAAGGCGCGACGACGATCCTTGGCTGCATGCGTGCGACGCGCTTCGCAGCAGCCTCACGGGTTTCTGCGGTGCGCAGACCGGAGTCGGTGAATTCGATGCGAAGGCGCCGCCGGCCGTTGTCGGGCAGCCGTTCCACGGCTGCCATGAAGCGCTGGAAGCTCGCGTCCGCCTCCGGCGAGTCGATGCCCATGAACACGACGAGGGCCGGCTGCGCCTTGCTCGCGCTGTCCGAGGTCAGCAACGCGGCGCCCCCAATCCATAGGACCAATACCAAAGCACGGGCCCAAAGTCCGTTGTGAGGACCGGGCCTTGCTCGATATTCTGTTTGGGCCCCCATCGAACCAATCGTCCCATTGATGGCAATCAGTTTAGGAGGAGAGTCAGCATGCAACGGATCAAGCACCACTTTTGTTGGGTCAAGGCCGTGGCGGTCGATGCCGCGGATGACAACGTCCAGGCCTTCCGCTCCGCGCCGACGCCCGGCGCCATGGCCATGTCGCCGCTCACCGCAACAGCCACCTTCCGCGTGCTGCCCACCGACGCGCTGCCGGCGCTGCAGCCGGTGGACTTGGCGGGCTTCGGCGCACACCTGACGACGGCGACAAGCTCCTTCCGTGCGATGGTGGGGCACTCTCTGCAACAGCTGTCAGCGACGGACGTGGAGAAGCTCAGCGTTCCAATGACCGCCACTGCGGTGTTCAAAACTCTGAGCAACGCGCAGATGCCGCCGCTGGAGTCATTTGATCTTGAACTGGCCACGGCCACGCTGCCCGTGCGGGCGCTGACCGACCAGATGTTTGCGCCGTTGTCGCTGCAGAGCGCTGGTGACGCAGAGCCGGATACCGCCACCACACCGATCCGGATCCTGATGGGCGACTCCCTGCCGCCGCTGATGTTCGCAGGCGCGACCTTCATGGGCGCATGGCAGGTTGAGGCCGATCCTCTCGGTTCCGCTGAGCAGGGTGTCGCCTTGCGCTTCATGCCGGTCATCGGCTCGCGGGGGGACGCGCTGGCGTGGCGGGCGACCGATGCTGGCAAGGCCTGGGCGAGCGATGCACTGGCGATCTCGCTGCTGAGCTTTGCCGCCATTGGCGAGATCTGAGAGGCTGTCCATGAAGCTCAAGCCGTTTCCGGCCGGGGACTGGACGCCCGGTTTCCGTGAGTACATCGCCAAGGAGCCCAAGTTCCTGCCGCCCGACTGGCTGGATCAGAAGCTGTTTGACGTGCCCCCACCTGCTGAATCTGTGCTTGCGCAAGAGTGCGCTGCCGTTGTGGCAGCCAAGCAGGATAGGCCGGTACGCCTGAACAGCATCCTGGGCGAGGTGCAGGGCCCGCATCTGCGCCTCAAGGCCTTGGTGGGCGCGCGCCGGTCGGTCGCGCTGGACGTGCCAGCGACCTCCCGCCTGTTGAATGCGGGTAACGACGATCTGCTGCCGGTACTGTTCTACTTCAAGACGGAATTCAATGCGGCGCGCCCTTCGGCCTACATCGAGGACCTCAATCCGATGTTTGCCAAGCCTGACTCGGAGTTTCCGGGGCATCCGTCCTACCCGAGCGGTCATGCCGCGCAGTCGCGGCTGTTTGCCAGGTTGTTCGGCGCCATGTTTCCCAAGCTCGAGGCAGCCCTGCTCGACATCGCGAACGATGTTGCCTACAACCGCGAGGTCGCAGGCGTTCACTTCCGTTCCGACTCCAAGGCGGGGCAGGACCTGGCGGACCAGGTTTTCACTCAGCTCCGGTTGTGTCCGAGGTTCGCGTGCATGGTGCGGCTTGCGCAGGCCGAATGGCCTGAGAACAACGACCTTCGCTGACTGACGTCCAGCGGCTATTCGCCGCCACGCTTCGTGCGCCCCGAGCATGTTTGCCATCGGGGCGCTTGCTCGTTAGGCCAGTCGCGCGCGTCGTCGCTGCAGCCACCCCACCAACCCCAGCCCCGCTGCAAACAACACCCACGTCCCCGGCTCCGGCACCGCCTGGGCCTGGAACACCGCGCCGCCATCGGCCGAGAAGCTGAACGACGTGAACTGGTACGCGCCGCTACTGGCCGAATAGCTCGCGCCGTCCAGCAGCGCATGGTCGAGCCCGCCGAGCCCCTGGCGCAGGAAGCTGTCGATCCGGAACCCGCCGCTGGCCTGGAAGGCATTGGGGTCGGTCGCGCCGAGGAAGCGGAACTCGATCTGCACGTTGCCGAGGTTCACCGCGCTGGCGGCGCCGAACATGAGCTGGTCCGTCGCGAACCCGCCCTGCCCGTCGGTCTCGACCTCCAGCACCAGCCGCCCGCCCGCCTGGTTCTCAAAGCTGCCCTGAACGTGCAGCGTTCCCGGCGAGTTGCCCGGGTTGAAGACGCCGCGGTTGATGACGTTGCCGACCAGCGTGCCGGTGCCGCCCACATAGCCCTGGTTGCCGATCTCGATCGTCGTGGCGGTCAGCGTGCTGGTGTCGCCGACGACCAGGGTCGCGACGCCGCCGTCGCCCTCGGACGTGGTGGCACCCACGCCCACATAGCCGGCCCGCACGGTCGAGGCGCCGCTGATGTTGAGCACGCCGGTGGAACCCGGTTTCCAGGCGACGACCAGCGGGTGGCTGCCGACGTCGAGCAGGCTGCCGTTCTCGACGCTCGCCAGGCCGCTGCCGCTGTAGCCGACGATGGCGGCGGTGACGCCCGCCTGGCCGCTGACCTGCAGCGTCGAGGTCCGCACCAGCAGGCTGCCATTGCCGCCGGGCGCGTTGTTGGAGCCGCCCACCAGCAGCAGCGAGCCCAGGCTGCCGGCGTTGGCGATCGACACGCCGGACCCGTTGGCCAGGCGCACGCTGCCGAGCGAGCCCGCGCCCAAGCCGATGCCCAGCGTCGCGCCGATGGGGCTGCCGCCGTGCTGCCCGTCCAGCGTGATGCTGGCGGCGTTCATCTGCAGCGTGCCGACGCCGCCCTGCAGGCCGACGTCCAGCAGCGTCGTCTGCAGCGCTGCGCCGGCGTTCAGGTTCAGCGCGCCGGTGCCGGCCGGGTTGCGGCCGACGTAGATGGCCGCGTCCGTGCCCGTCACGCCGACCTGGGAGCCGACGCCGCTGACGTTGAGCGTGCCCGTACCGTTCAAGCCGCTGATGCTCTGGCCGATGGTCATGCGCGTGCTCGCGACCTGCCCGGGCACCGAGCTGCCACGGCCGTTCAGCAGCAACCGGGCCCCGCCACTGACCTCGACCGTGCCGGTGCCGCCCCAGCCGATATTGGCCTGCGGCAGGTCGAAGGCGCCAGCCGCGCTCTGCGGGCTTTGCAGGCTCAGCAGGCTGCCGCCGCCGTCGATGCGCAGCGTGCCCGCCGTGCCGGCCACCAGGTCACCCGACCCGACATACAGGCGTGGCAGCCAGGCGTCCATGTTGACGGCCGCGCCGCGGGTGATGTGGACCGTGCCGATGCCGCCCTGCCGGCCGATGTAGAGGTCGGCAAACGTCGGGCCGTAGTCGATGCGGCTGCCGTTGCCGTCGACCGTCAGCGTGCCGGTCGCGCCGGTGTTGCCGACCTGCAGGCGGTGGATGCCTTCGATGGCGCCGCCGCCCGTGACGGCCAGGCTGGCTGTGGCGCCGTTGCGGCCGATCCAGAGGCCGGCGTTACCCGTCGGGCCGTAGACGAGCTTGGAGCCGGTGCCGCCGATGCTCATGCGGTGGGTGCCGCCGTTGGCGCCGAGCTGGACGAAGGCCGCCGTGTTCGCGTCGGCCGACAGAAGCAATTGGCCGCCATCGGCGACCTGGATGTCGCTCAGCGTGTTGGCAGCATTGCCCATGCCGCTCATGAAGCTGGCGGCGCGCCCGCTGGCACCGCTGACCAGCCAGGCCGAGCGGGCGCCCCTGATGCGCACCTGGGCGAGGACGCCCTCGTTGCCGTTGGCGGCGGGGCCGCTGGAGCCCGCGGCGATGTAGACCTGCTCGGTCTCCAGCCGTCCGCCGGCCAGCACATGCACCTGGGCGATGCTGGTGGCGCCCGGGTCGCCGGAGGACCAGGCCGTGGCGGGCGGTGCCGTCACATGGGCCTGGCCGAGGTTGAAGTTGCTCACGAAGCGGGCCGTCGAGCCGCTGTCGGTGACGGTGAGCCGGCCGGCGTTGCCAGCGTCGTTGGCGATGAACACCCCGCACCAGACGCCGCCGCTGCAGGCCGCGCCGTTGGCGCTGCCGTCCAGCAGCGCGCCGCCCGAGACGCGCACGCTGCCGTTCCTGATCGCCATGCGGTGCCAGTTCACGGCGTCCAGCTCGACGGTGGTGCCGGTGCCGTCGATGAAGACCTCGCCGCGGTTGTGCGTCGCGTCGCTGCCCGCGCCGACCTGCAGCGAGAAGGCCGACACCCCGCCGCCGTCCCACACATCCAGCCAGCCATGGCCCTGCTGGCCGATGTTGAGCTGCCCGTTGAAGCCGCCGCTGCGGTCCGTCGTCATCAGGCTGCCGGCGCCGCTGACCAGCAGGCTGCCGGCGCCACCGCTGCCGACGTTGACGACGCGCGCGCCGCTCATCCGGGCGCCGCTGGAGATCTCCACGCGGCCGGTGCCGGAGGTCTCGCCGATGTTCAGGTAGCTCCAGTCGGCGCCGCTCTGGGCGACGACGCCGCCGTCCCTGACCTGCAGCAGTGCTTCGCCGCCGGCGGCGTTGGCCACCACTAGCCGCGACGTCGGACCGTTGATCTCCAGGCGCGAGCCCGCGCCGCGCACCGTTGTCACGCTGTAGCCGCCGCCGGCCGTCGGGTCGCCGGGGGCATGGCGGCCGGCGGTCAGGTCGGCCGCGGCCATGCGGCCGGCGGGCGCCTGCACGCGCAGCAGGCCCCCGTCGCTGATGTCCAGCGTCGACACCGCGCCGCGTGTGCGGGCGAGGTTGAGGTTGGCGTCGCGGCCGGACAGCGCGCTGGCGGTGATCAGCAACGCCGAGCCCGCGCCGTCGACGACGATGTCGGCAAAGCTGCGCTCGCCGCCGCCTTGCGACGCGCTGCTCCAGCCGCCCACGTTGAGGCCCTCGGTCACCAGCCTGCCACCGGCCAGCACCTCGACGCGGGCCTGCGTGGCACCGTTCATCTCGCCGCCGGTCCAGCCCTCGTTGGCGGGCCGGGCGACGTGGATTTCGCCGACGTTGAGGCTGTCGACGAAGCGCGCCTCGCTGCCCGCCCCCGTCACCGTGAAGCGGGCCGTGGCGCCGGCGAGCTGGCCGACCGAGGAGCCGCACCAGCGCCCGGCGCAGGCGGCTGGGTCCAGGCTCGCGTCCAGCAGCGCACCGCCGCTGACGGTCAGCGCGCCGGTGCCCGAGTGGCCCACCGACAGGCGGTGTGTATCCACGCCCCCCAACGCCAGCAGCGTGCCCGCGCCGTGGATCGTGACCCTGCCCTCGCTGTTGCGGTCCTGCCCCACGGCCAGGTTGAGCTGGCGTGCATCCAGGCGCCCGCCGGCGCGCATGTCCAGCGTGCCGGTGGCCGAGTGGCCCACGAACACGTCGGCGGCCGCGAAACCCGCCGAGCCGCCGTGAAGGTTCAGCGTGGCGGTGCCGCCGTTGTAGCCCACCTGCACCCAGCGCGCGCCGCCGATCTTGCCGCCCTGGGTCACGTCGAGCTGCGCGCTGCCGCCGCCTTCGGCCAGGTGGAAATAGCCGTCGCCGCCATCCCCGCTCAGCCACAGCGCCGAGTTGGCGCCGGTGACGCTGCCGACGAAGCTGCCGCCCTGGCCCAGGCGCACGCCGAAGTGCCGGCCGCCGCTGCCGGTCACCAGCATCTGGCCGCCGTCGTCCACCTGCAGTTGCACCTCGGTGCGGCCGCCTTTGGCCAATTCCACATGGCTGCCGACGGGGCTGGCCTGGTCGGTCACCCGCCAGCGTGAGCCCGCGCCCGTGACGCGCAGAGCGGCAAGCGCGCGTTCGCTGCCGAGCAGCGGCCCACCACTGGCTGCGCCGCCCGCCACCGCATAGCCGGTGTCCAGCGTTGCGCCGTCGGCGACCAGCAGGTGGCCCTTGACGTCCTGCCCCGCCTGGCCCGCATGCAGGTTGATGCCGAGGTGCCCGATGTAGGTCGAGTGGATCAGCGCTGCCGACGAACCTGCGCCGGTGACCGTCAGGCTGCCCTGCGCGCCCGCGGCGACACCGACGAAGTTGTTGCACCAGCCGTTGCCCAGCGCGCAGGCGGCGCTGTCGGAGCCCGCGTCCAGCCGGGCGCCGTTGCTGACGACGAAGCTGCTGACGCCGGTGTTGCCGACGGCGAAGCGGTTGCTGTTGCCACCGGCCTTCAGCAGCAGCAGCGTGCCGGCGCCGTCGAGCAGTCCCGTTGTCGTCCCACCCGCTTGGCCGGCCATCGTCAGGTAGGCCAGCGTGACCTTTGATCCGGCCGTGGCTGCGAAGCTGCCGGGCGCGCCCCAGCCGATCTGCAAGGTCGCGCCGGGCTGGTCGACATCGCCGGGCCCGACGGGCTGGCCATTGCCGTTGCTCAGGAAGTGGGCGCCCGTCACGGTGACAGCGGCGCGGCCGCTCGGCGCGGCGAGCGTCAGCCACAGCCCGGCGATGGCCAGCGCAACGCGGTGGCGTGAATGGAAATGCTGCATGGTGTACCCCTGGCTCGCTGTCGTGGGGCGTCTCCCGAAAGGGAGCGCAGCCAGGCGTGCGAGGGCTCCTGGCCACGGCACGATGCCGGGTCAGGCCCTGACGGACATCCTCAAGACTGCGTAATCCGGGTGCCCGGCGACCTGGGACATTCCAGGGTTGCGGCGGCGCCGGGGAGCCTCAGGCGCGCGCCGCGTCAATGGCCAGCAGGCCATCGAAGATGAGCCCGTCGATCAGCTCATGCGGTGCATCCAGGGCCGGGGCCACCTTCCAGCCCGCGCCGCCCGTCATCAGCAGCAGCGGCTCGCGGCCTTCGCGCCTGGCCAGCAGCCGGTGCATGCGCTCGATGGCGCCGGTGATGGCGAAGGTGCCGCCGGTGGTCAGCGCGTCGCTGGTGTTGGTGGGGAAGTCGCGCACCTCGCCGGTGGGCACGCGCAGGCCGGCCGTGCCGCCTTCGAGGGCGCGCAACATGATGCCGTGACCGGGCAGGATCAGGCCGCCTAGGAATTGGCCGTCGCTGGACAGCGCCTCCACCGTCACCGCCGTGCCCACCATGACCACCAGCACCGGCCCGCTGAAGCCGCGCTTGCTGGCATGGGCATGCGCACCGATGACGGCCACCCAGCGGTCGGCGCCCAGGCGGGTGGGGTGGTCGTAGCCGTTCTTCACGCCGGCGGCCTCGGGCGCCGGCACGACCCAGCGCGTGGCCAGGTCCCAGTGCTCCATCTGCTCCTCGACGCGGCGGCGCACCGCGTCGCCGGCCACATTGCTGCCCAGCATGCGCGTCGGCGGGGGCAGGCCTTGCCAGTCCTCATCGGCCAGGCGGTCGATGTTCTCAAGGAAGACGGCGCCGTGCTGATGCGGCGGGCTGCCGGGTTCGGCGCCGTCTGCATAGACGGCCCACTTGAGCCGGGTGTTGCCGATGTCGATGGCCAGAAAGCTCATGGTGGGGACCGTGGCGCGGACAAAGCCGTGAAGAATGGCGCGAGCCTACCAGCAGGCTTTCACGTTTTCCCGCTGGTTTCTGCTTCAATCAGCTGGCTAAGCCCGGGCCGTCCTGCGCCCCCAAGGAGAACCCATGCTGCGACGTCTGCGTATCCAAGCCCGCCTGTGGCTGGCCTTCGGCCTCATCCTGGTGATGACCGCGCTGCTGGTCGGGCTCGGCGGTTTCGGGCTGAACGTGTCGCAAAAGGCCATCCAGGGCATTACGCAAAAGCTCATTCCGATCACCAATCTGGCGGTGGCCGCGCGCACCCAGTTGCTGGTGAGCAAGACGGCCACGTCCACCCTGGCCGCGAGCATCTTCAACAAGGACGGCATGGCCCGGGCCCGCAAGGACTGGGACGAGGCCCAGGTCACCATGGACAAGACGCTCGACCAGTTCGGCGCCCTCATCTCCGAGCCGCAGAGCAAGGACAACCTCGCCAAGTTCCGCGCCCTGGTGGCCGACTACCGCAAGGCCGTCAGGCCGGCGCTCGACAAGCTGCTGGCCGATGGGTACGCCGACGCCCAGTCCGCGTTCGAGGACATCAAGGCCGCCGACGCGGCCTTCGACCCGGCGCTGACCATGCTCAACGACATCGGCGCCGACCTGACGCGCCGCGGCAACGATGTGTTCGTCCAGGTCGACGGCCTGGTCAGCAAGCTCTTCGTGGGCCTGCTGGGGGCCTTCCTGGTCTGCATCGTCATTGGCGGCGTGCTGGCCGTGCTGATCTCGCGCTCCATCATCGGCCCGCTGACGTCGGCCAAACGCTTTGCCGAACGCATGGCCGGCGGCGACCTTTCGCGCGCGCCCGAGGTCAGCGGCAGCGACGAGTCCGCCGAGATGATGCAGGCCCTGGCGGCCATGCAGCAGTCGCTCTCGGGCATCGTCGGCCAGGTGCGCGAGTCAGCCGAGAGCATCCAGGTCGCGTCCAGCGAGGTGGCCAGCGGCAACATGGACCTGTCGCAGCGCACCGAGCAGACGGCGTCCAACCTGCAGCAGGCGTCCAGCGCCATGACGCAGCTGACCGGCACCGTCAGCCAGAGCGCCGACTCGGCCATGACCGCCAAGCAGCTCGCCGGCGCCGCCGCCGAGACGGCCGGCCGGGGCGGCGCGGTGGTGTCGCGGGTGGTCAGCACGATGGGCGAGATCAATGCGGCCAGCCGCAAGATCAGCGACATCATCGGCACCATCGACGGCATTGCCTTCCAGACCAACATCCTGGCGCTGAACGCGGCGGTGGAGGCGGCCCGCGCCGGCGAACAGGGCCGCGGCTTCGCGGTCGTGGCCGGCGAGGTGCGCTCGCTGGCCCAGCGTTCGGCCGAGGCCGCGCGCGAGATCAAGGGCCTGATCAATGCCAGCGTCGAGCGTGTCGAGGCCGGCACCAGCCTCGTCAACGACGCCGGCACGACCATGACCGACATCGTCGGCTCGGTGCAGCGCGTGACCGACATCATTGGCGAGATCGCCGCCGCAGCCGTGGAGCAGAGCCAGGGCCTGCGCCAGGTCAACGGCACCGTGACGGAGCTCGACCAGATGACGCAGCAGAACGCCGCGCTGGTGGAGGAGACAGCCGCGGCGGCTCAGTCGCTGAAGGAGCAGGCCGTCAGGCTGGCGGGGTTGGTCAGTTCATTCAAGCTGAGCTGAGGCAACTGCGGGCGAGTGGACGGGCCGGTCCTACTTGCCCGCTTCCTTCGGCAGCGGCTTGACCGGGCTGACCTCCACCGCGCCGCGTACCGAGCGAAAGGCGGCCTGTTCGACCAGCTTGTTGAGGTGCGTCACGATCTCCGCCGGCGACACCTGGTCGATCACGTCGATGGAGCTTGACTTGGCGTCGCTGTATTTGCTGTGCGTGAACTGCGGCTTGCGGGCGACGACGGCCAGGGTCTTGGCGTCCAGGGTCACCCGCTCGAAGGAGATGAAGGGCGCCACGTAGGCCGTGTCTCTCTGCTGCTCGCCGGTGCGGATGTTGGTGACGGTCTGGGCAGTGTCCGCGTGCTCCTGCTTGCGATCGACGCCGTCCTCGTCGAGCAGCTCCCATTGGTTGCCGGTGGGCTTGATGTAGATGCCGATGCCGCCGAGCCGGCTGGGCATGCCCTCGCGCGACTCCCAGGCATAGCGCGGCAGGATGGCCTCGATGCGGTCCCACTCGGCGCGCTGCGGAATCAGGGTCAGGCGATCGCGCAGCGCGTCGAGCACCAGCGCATCGCGGGCCTCGAACGAGGCGTTTTTGAGCTGCTCCGCCAGCGCGGGGTTGGCGCTCCAGCGCAGCATGATGCGGCGCGAAGCGGGCTCCTCTTCGGCCAGGGCCTTGTCCAGTCCGCGCAGCACGGCCATGTTCAGCAACTGCGGATCCACCTGCACCGTGCGGCGCGAGAAGTCGTCCACGCTGCGGGCGCGCTTGCCGCGCTGCTTGACGATGCTGAGCTGGTCGCCGAGCGTGGAGATGAGAGCGATGGTTTGTGGAGGTTTGCCTGCCTCCTGAGCCAGGGCCGCCAGGGGTAGCGCAATCGCGGCCGCAGTCAGCAGTTCCTTGAGCATCGATGCACCTCCCGGTAGTTCCTGGGGGCGGATGCCAACGCCACGAACCAGGGGCCCCAGGTGAGCCCGGTCAGGCAGCAATCAACCGTCGACGCGCTTGCCAGGAGCGTCAGCCCGCGTAGCGCTCGCCCCGCTGCATGGCGTCCAGAGCCGCATGCGCAGCCACCTCCCCAATCACCAGCAACGCCGGGCTGCTAAGCCCTTCGCGAGCAATGCAGCCGGGCAGGTCGGCCAAAGTCGTGACGGCATGCCGCTGTTGTGCCGTGTGCGCGGCGCTGACGATGGCTGCCGGCAGGTCTGCCTTCAAGCCAGCCGCGAGCAGCTTGGCCGTGATGTCGGCCGCGCGGGCCACGCCCATGTAGATGACCAGCGTCAGGCCCGTGCGGGCCAATGCCGCCCAGTCGGGCTCGGCGCGGCCTTCGCCGGGGTGGCCGGTGACGAGGATGACACCGGGCGAGGCGCGGCGGTCGGTGACCGGGATGCCGACGGCCGCCGGGCCGGCGATGCCGCTGGTGAGACCTGACACCACCTCGACCTCGAGCCCTGCCTCGCGCAACGCATCGACCTCCTCGCCGCCACGGCCGAAGACGAAGGGATCGCCGCCCTTGAGGCGCACGACGCGATGCCCGGCGCGGGCCTCGCGGATCATCAGTGCATGGATGAAGTGCTGGTCCGTCGAGATGCAGCCGCCGCGCTTGCCGACGCGCAAGAGGCGGCCTTTCACCAGGGCCAGCACGCGCGGGTCGATGAGGTCGTCGGCCAGCACGACATCGGCGCCTTCGATGCGCTTCAAGGCGCGCACGGTCAGCAGCTCCGGGTCGCCGGGGCCGGCGCCGACGAGCGAGACAGTTTGGGTGCTCATGCAGGAACCTCTTCAGGCGTGGTGGCAACCAGGCGGCGCAGCGCCGGCAGGCACGAGCCGCATTGCGTACCGCAGCGCTGTTCGCCCTGCAACTGCGCCAGACGCTCGGCCGGTGTGCCGCCGCAGCGCTGCAGCGTCAGGCGGATGACGTCCTCGCGCACATCGAAGCAGTTGCAGACCTGCGGGCTGGCGGCCGCGGTGTTGGTGGGCGGTGCGCCGGGCGACAGCAGCCAACGGCCGACGGTGGAGGCCGCCGTGCGCTCGCGCCACAGGTCGACCAGCCAGGCGCCTTCCTCATGCTGGCCGACACGCAGCAGGGCCTGCAGCGGCGCGGCCTGCAGGTCATCGCCATCGAGCTTGAGCAGGCGCAGCCGGCCGCGCTGGGCGTCGGCATAGCGCAGCACATGCGGGTCAGACAGACCGAGGGCTGCGGCCAGTTCGCCCACCAGCTCGGGCGCCGGCGCCTCGGCGCAGGCGGCCTCGAAGGCCCAGCCGACCAGGCCGGTCCGGGTCGGCTCGGGCAGGCATTGCGCGTAGCCAAAGCGCGGCATCAGCGTGCGCAGCTTCTCGCGCAGCGCAGCGCCTTGCCCGGGCTCGACCCAGGCACAGCCGCTGAGGCGCCAGGGCAGGTTGGCCGATTCGATGGCCACAGCGCTGAACTTCAGCTCCGGTTGCTTGGAGTCGGGGCAGAAGGCGCCTTGCGTCAGGGCATTGACGCCCAACTGCGCACCGATGAATTCGTCGCCCCAGTGCATGGCGATGTCGGCGCCGGCCAGTGGCACGTTCTCGTCGAGCCTGAGCGGCAGCACGACTTCGCCGCGGCGCGAGCGCACATGCACCAGCTCACCCTCGGCCAGCTTGCGGCGCGCGGCGTCGCTGGGGTGCAGGCGCACCAGCGGCCGGCCCTCATGCGCGAACAGATTGGGCACGCTGCCGCTGCGGCTCATGCCATGCCATTGGTCGCGCATGCGGCCGGTGGTCAGCGCGAATGGGCGCCTGGGCGATGCGACCTCGGCCGTCGGCTGGTAGGCCTTGGTGATGAAGCGGGCGCGGCCGTTGGTGGTGGCGAAGCGGCCATCGGTATAGAGGCGCGCGGTCGGCCCGCTGACGAAGGGCCATTGCTGCGGGCCTTCGGTCTCCAGCGTGACCCAGGACAGGCCGGTGATGTCCAGGTCGCGGCCGCGGGTGGCCGCGCGGTGTTCGTTCCACAGGTCCTCGGGGCCATGGGCAACGATGCGCGGCGCGCGGCCCAGGCCGGCGTCGATCAGCGCGCCGATGTCGCGCACGATGCGCCAGTC